>JASJGK010000188.1:0-6165 GCA_033791585.1 SAR324 cluster bacterium
GGTTTACCTACCAAAGTATAAAATAGATAGATTATAAACATAGATACTAAGGAGGTTTTTAAAAACTGAGTGACTAAGATAAGGGCTACCATATTGATCAAATTAGCATAAATTTGATCATAAGAAGAAATAACCTCCATATCTGCAATTTTTTGAGTAACGCCCTGGTAGGTGTAAAAAATTGGGATTTGCTCCCTTTGGGTATAACGCTCAGAATTTTTACCAGCGGTAACTTCTACCTGGCTTGGGAACAGAACAATTGAGATGTAATTAATTCCATCAATTTTTGTGAAATTTTCTAACTGTGTTTTTAACTGCACAACATCCATATGCCAGATTTGTTGGCGTAGGGCTGGAATCTGCACCTTTTTGATTTGCGTGAGGTTAGAATCAATATGCCCCGTTTCAACTTTGTATTCTGCAAAGAGTTGGATTCCTGTATTAAATATGGCCAGAAATCCGCTAAATAGTAAAATGTAGATTGTGAACTTGACCCCCAAATTTTCTTGGGCTTTTTTCGATAAAAACATAATGTTACTCAAAAAATTGGTGTAGTTTTACTTCTTGGTGTAATAATTTTTTATATTCGCCGCTTCTTTTTAAACGTTTTAAAGACTTGGCAATCAGGGGCGCTAGTTTTCGGTGTTTTTTATGGAGATGAACATATAAAGGAATAACTTCCAAAGTTGTGTGCCTCTGATATTTAACAGGGAAATTTTTGACCATTTTGGCATCAGATGAATGCATAATAGCCACATCGATTCGGCCTAATTCGAGTAAATTAAAAAGAAGTTTTGGCTGGGCAATGGGTTCAAGTTTCGCTTTTTCCTTGAGCTTTTTTTCAATGTATATGATTCCTCTTTCATACCCCACCCTTTTACCCGTAAAATTACCCCAATTGCTATAATCTGTATCGGTCGGCTTACTCAGCGCAAAAAAATGTATTTCTAAAATGCTTTCATCAACCCTTACAAGTGTTGGGTAATATTTGCTCGTTTCATAAATTCTGGCAGCATCGCCATCATCCACACCCCAAACGGCGTTAAACAATGCCCTTTTTGCTGGCATTTTAGTTACGTAAATTTCAAGGCCCGTATCTTTTTTCACTTCCTGCATAACTTTGTTTAAAAAAGTGGTCACCTCCCCTGAAAATACAGTGGATAGCCGCATTTTTTCTGGAGTGCCACCGAACAATGTAAAAGGCATTAAAAAAATAAAGAGTAAGATCAAAATTTTACCCATTACACCCCTTGTAATTAGATATTTTCAGCATCTTTATTGTAAAGCATATTGCAAATTATCACAAAGGTTAAAAATATTGAGCAAAAGAAAATCAAACCTTAAGCCCAATTCAAAAAATCCATAAAAGTTCACATTTTTCATAAACCAGTGAAAGAGACTGTTATAAAACATAGGGGATAAGATTGGTATAATCTAGGTTGATCTTTTGAATCCATTACAATTTCAATTTGTAATTTTACCAAGCCATATTTTTGCCTAGTATTTGACTCTAGAGTCTGAAATAATTTAAAAAATTCTATTCAAAGGGCAGATATGATAATAACCATCAGTGGCAGCCTAAGCCAAAACTCAACCAATAAACAATTGCTGATGGCAGCCTCGCGGCTTTTACCTTTAGAGAAGTGCCTGCCTGTGGATATTGCAAAATTACCTCACTTCAATCCTGATTTTGTAGGCCCAAATCTTAGGCCCAAAGGGGTTTGCCAATTTGATGAAGCTGTGACGCAAGCCGAAGGCATTATTATTTCTACCCCTGAATATGCTTCTGAAATTCCAGGGGCTTTAAAAAATGCATTGGATTGGCTGGTTTCAACGACCGCCCTGACAAAAAAGCCCGTCCTCATTTTCACCAGTTCTGGCTCTAAGAGTGGTAAGGTTCAAGCTGCTTTAAAGGTGGTTTTAGAAATGGTTGAGGCTCAAGTTATCACTGGGCCTGACTTTCATCGAAGCGAGGTTGTTGGTAAAAAAAGCGGCCAAGTCCGCGGCCTTGATTCTTTTTCAAAAACAGTTCTCTTTGAAATTAAAAAAGCTTTGCAACCACTAGGCGAAGCCGTTACCCATGCACGGGTTCAAGCTATTGGAACCAATGCCTAGGGCCCTTATAAAGTCACTTTTTCGGGGGTTATTCTTGTTTTACCTCGTGATTGCTCTGCTGCTTCCAAGCTGTAAAGAAGAGGGTTCCTTGTCTAGTTTGAATCAAAAAACAGTGCTTTATGACAATTTTACGGCGGCAGATTCTGCCAACTGGGTTGCCTCTGATGGCTGGGCCAACGGCAGCCCCTTTTGGGTTGGCTGGACTAGCGACCAGGTTAGTTACTCTGCTAATCATTTAAAAATTCAACTGGACGACACGGGTTGCCCTAATTCTTGCTCAGACGAAGACTACGCCTCTGGTGAATTGCAAAGCCTAGATACCTTTGGGGAGGGGACCTTTCAAGTAAGTTTAAAGGCCGTGAAAGCCGACGGTGTAGTGACAGCCTTTTTTCTGTATACTGGTGCATCAGAAGGTACCATCCATGATGAAATAGATATTGAATTTTTAGGCAAAGACACCACTCAAGTTCAATTTAATTATTTTGTGGATTCTGTTGGCGGCCATGAAGAGGTAATTGATCTAGGGTTTGATGCCTCTCTTGCACTTCATACTTATACAATTCGCAGAACAGCAACTTCCATTATTTGGTCCGTTGATGGCGTTGCCAAGCATTCGGTTACAGCTACAGCAGCGGCACCCTTGCCCCAAAGCGACTTGAAAGTAATTTTAAATTTCTGGGCAGGCACAGGGGTGGATAGCTGGCTAAATGCCTTTAGCTATACAAGTACCTTAGAGGCCCAATTTGAATGGGTGAGGGTTCTGCAATAAACATCGCCCTCTGCAATAAAGAATAAAAATAAAGCCCTTTTAGCCCCAATTCACTAATCAAAACCTAGAATAAAATTATTCGATGGTGGTGATTATATTTTCTTTTGCACGCCTGATTTTAGTAAGCTTGGCAAGCCAGTCTTTTTCAACATCTCGGTAGCCCATGGGTAATAAGAGGCAAGACCTTAGGCCTTTGGCCTTCAAGTCCATTAATTCATCCAAGGCTTTAGGGTCAAAACCTTCGATAGGTGTACAATCGACTTCAAGCTCGGCTGCGGCAAGCATAGCGAAAGAAAATGCGATGTAGGCCTGTTTTGCAGCATGGTGGTAGTTTTCTTCAGCGTCCCTAGGTGGGTAGGTTTTGAGTAACATATTTCTATAGTTTTCCCAACCTTCTGATTTTGTACCTCGGATTTCATTGGTCAGGTCAAACATCATGTTAATTCGGTCTTCTGTGTAGGTGTCCCAAGCTGCAAAAATTAGCAGGTGAGAGCAGTCAGCAACCATGGACTGGTTCCAGGCGATTTTTTTGATTTTTTCTTTGAGTTCAGCATTTTTAACTACAATTATTTCAAATGGCTGCAACCCGCTAGAAGTAGGGGCCAGACGTGCCGCCTCTAAAATCACATCCATTTTTTCTTCTGCCACAACTTCGCCATTCATGGCCTTGGAGGCGTAACGCCAGTTTAAACTCTTAATCAAATCCATTCTATTCCTTTTTTAGTGAAAATATCTTCTTTCAGTAGTTTATAAAGGTATGCAGAATTATAATAGTAAAAAGGGAAAAAATTCAAAAAAAGTAGTTTTAAATTGTTAGAACCCAGGGGGAGGGGGCAATCAGCCCTAAAGTAATAAAACCCTATTTAACCTTTATCGGTGGATAAGGTTCACAACTTCCGTTTTTACACACAATTTGAGGCTTGTTATTCTCGTTGGCCATTAGGTTGTCTGCAAAATTTCGATAGACGTCTATAACCTCATCAAGCTCAGTATAAAAACCTCTAATGTCATATTTTTTGCTCCCTTTTAAGAAGCTGGAGTTTACCATAAAAACTAAACAACCATACTTACTATTTGACTTTTTGTCTTTTAGGCCTGCTATAATCATTTGAATCGGCATTTCCTTTGTGTATTTGAATTGAAAACTTGTCTCCCTACCGGACTCATTTTTTTTGCAATTTGTATGATCTGTAAATAGGGAATCAATTGCGCTATTGTACTTTTGTTGTAGTTCTACTTTAAAAGGTTCATATTTATTTTCATCGGACAAATCAAATGAGCTTAACCCCTTGAATGCGTCTGAAACTTTGTCGTGAAATACTTCAGGATCGGTTGTTAAGATTCTAACTTTTTCTATTTGTTGCATTCTAAGCCGCAAATCAGAATAAAGATTTTCAACAGCTTGTTCTAATGGAGTTTCCTTTGCTCTAGGCCTATTCGGATACAAATCATTTAGTTCTTTGTTCTTAGTTTGTGGCAATCCAAAATGAAATAGAAAGTTGATGTAGTAAAGCTCCTTATCTGCATTATCAACTAGGTATTGTGCCCGCTCAAAAACGTCAAAAAAGCCTTTTAAGACTCTTCTTGTTGCATCTTCAACCTGTTGAACAATAAGGTGTTGTAATTTTTCTAACTCTGTTTTCCTACCCAATAAAACAGAATTAGCTTTGAATGCAAAAACTATAAATATAACCAAAAAAATTATGCTTTGATTGTTTTGTTGAGTGCCTTTACTGAGCACCCCAAAAAGAATTAAAAAAATTCCTACGGCTACTATGACCTGAGAAAAAATCGTATTATTTTGGTTTTCTAATTTTTTTCCTTCAGAATTGAATTTCCAAAATGTACCACCGGCAAAGATATGTCCTGCTATTAGGCCCATAGCTAAAACGCCAAAACCTGCCAATGCAATTGGTCCAAACCCTTTTAAAATTCCTGTTAATACTTCCATTTTCAGTCCCAATATATAAGTTTTTTTTCAAGCCAGACAATCAGACCAAAAAAGAGAATTCCCCCACTTGAAATCATTGCAATGCCTGCAAACATCAAGGGGGTATCTAAGTAATAAGATGTGTTTTTTATCAAGTGACCTATGCCCTGTGAAGCTCCCACAAATTCACCGATCACTGCTCCGACAACGGCTAAAGAACTAGCAATTTTTAAAGATGAAAAAAGATAACCTAAAGAATTTGGAATACGTACTTTAATCAAGATTTGCCACTTGTTAGCTGCTAAGGATTTCATTAAATTTTCTAAATCCCTATCTGCACTAGTAAGCCCTTGCAGGGAATTTACCAGCACTGGGAAAAAGGCAACGAGAGCCGACATAATTATCTTTGAGGGCAAACCGTTGCCAAACCAAAGGGTTAACAAAGGAGCAATCGCAATTAGTGGCGTTGATTTAATCGCTATTGCATAGGGATAAAGCGCTGTCTCAAGAATCGGTGAAAATGTGAAGATGATAGCAAATAAATAGGCAATTATACTTCCCAGTAAAAACCCACAAACTGATTCAAATAAGGTGATGCCTGTTTCTGTAAAAAGGACAGACCAATTCTCTATAAAGGCTTTGTATATCTCTGATGGGGCTGGAAAAATTATGCTTGGGAAATTAAAAACTTTATCTGCTAATTCCCAAATAACCAAAATCAAAATAAATACAAAAAAAGGAACAATTATTTTTTTGGTCGGAGTTTCTCTCGAATCCATTTTACCTTTTTTTGAAATTCTGTGTTTTGCAACAAGTCAAGTTCTCTTGGTCTCTCGAAGGGAACATTAAAATCTTCAACAATCCTGCCTGGATTTGCATCCATCAAAAGTACTCGGTCAGCTAGATACAAGGCCTCTGTAATATTATGAGTAATGTACAGAGTCGTGAGCTTTTCTTTTCTCCATATTCGTAAAATTTCTTCATTAAGCTCAGCTCGATTGAAATCGTCTAGAGCGCTACAAGGCTCATCCATTAAAAGGACATCAGGAACAGCAGAAAGTGCTCTTGCTATGGCAACTCGTTGCTGCATCCCCCCAGAAAGTTCTTTTGGCAAAAAATGTGCGAAGTCTTCAAGCCCGACCAATTTTAAAAGATCTTCTGGCTTTCGGTGTTTTCCAGGTACAATTTCAGAAGGCAAGAGTAAATTTTCCTTTACAGTACGCCACTTGAGCAGTGTTGTTTTTTGAGCAATAAAACCAAATTTTCGTTTGAGCCTCGCCTCATGATTCGTAGAGCCTTCGAGAAATACGCTGCCACTAGAAGTCTCTTCTAAATCACCTATGATGTTCAT
>JASJGK010000189.1:0-23425 GCA_033791585.1 SAR324 cluster bacterium
CCTTTTCTGCTAGGTCACGGGCTTCATCTTCATTCCAGCAAGGACCAGAACCTAAGCCACCTAGCGCAAAGGCCAAGCGGATCATCACAGGGTAACCAATCTGTTCTGCGATTTCTAGAGTTTCGGCCACGGTTGCCGCAGCTTTTGACTCAGGTACAGATACATTGATTTCACCCAATTTATCGGCAAAAACTTGTCTGTCTTCTGTTGCTCGAATCACTGAGATAGGGGTGCCCAGCACTTTAATATTGTGCTTTTCTAAAACTCCCAATTCATCCAATTCCATGCCGCAATTGAGGGCTGTTTGGCCGCCAAAGGCGAGTAAAATGCCATCGGGCTTTTCTTTTTCAATCACACCTTCAATGTAGTCAGGTGTCACAGGCAGCAAGTAAACCTTATCTGCTAGGTGGTCTGATGTTTGGATGGTAGCGATGTTAGGGTTGACCAGTATGGTTTCAATTCCCTCTTCTTTTAAGGCTTTAATGGCCTGACTACCGGAATAGTCAAATTCGCCTGCTTCACCGATTTTTAGAGCGGCTGAGCCTAAAATGATTACCTTTTTAACCTGATTCTGCATTTTTTAAAGGGAGTCTACAAATTGATCAAATAAAAATCCCGTGTCAACTGGGCCTGGCCAAGCTTCGGGGTGAAATTGTACGGAACGAATGGGCCTAGTTTTATGCTTAATGCCTTCATTACTTCCGTCGTTTGCATTGAAAAACCAAGGGCTGAAATCATCAGATAAGGTCTGGTCGTCAATAGCGTAGTTGTGGTTTTGGCTGGTAATATAACAGCGCTTAGTCCCCACTTTGATGCAAGGTTGGTTTTGGCTGTGGTGACCAAATTTTAGCTTGTAACTTAAGGCACCTGAGGCCAAAGAAAGCAATTGGTGGCCCATGCAAATACCAAAAATTGGTTTGTGGTTTTCTAAGTGTGGCTTGATGTTTTCAATGGTTTCTAAAACTTTCATCGGGTCGCCTGGGCCATTTGAAAGCATGATACCATCGAACTTTTCTTTAGAGAAATCGTAATTCCAAGGGACACGAAGCACAGAAACATCACGATTTAAAAAATTTCTTACAATGTTATTTTTAGCACCTAAGTCAACCAAGATAATCTTCTTTTTACCCTTGGCATATTCCATAGGCTCTTTAATGCTCGCCTGGGCCACAAGGTTTTCTTTAGAAGGGTCGTAAAAGGGTACATCTTTACCTTCAACAACGATCTTACCCAGCTGGGTTCCTGTGGAACGTAACCTTTTGGTTACGGCACGGGTATCAATGCCTTCAAGACCTGGGATTTTATGTTCAATCATCCAGTCTTCTAAGCTTCGAACAGCATTCCAATGAGAATAATCACGAGTCAAACTGGTAATGATAATGCCTTTAAGGTGTATGTTACCTGATTCGAAATTTGACTTTACTTGGTCAATTTGGTCTTCCGCAGGGATGCCATAGTTGCCGATTAAAGGATATGTGAATACCAAAATCTGGCCAGTGTAACTGGGGTCGGTTAGGGTTTCTGGGTAACCTACCATGCCCGTGTTGAAAATTACTTCACCAGCGACAGAGCCTTTGTATCCAAAATGTCTGCCAGAGTAGATCTGGCCATCTTCTAATACTAATTCCATTGATCATCTTTATAGTTTTTGAGGCCCAAATTAGAGTCATGAACCAAATCTAGACAAGAGTATATGAAAGAGGGTAATATGTGTAGCAAGAATCAATAAAAGTTTCTAAGTCACTGAAAGTAAATTAGGATTTGTTTTTTTAGGATTTCCAGTTTTTTGCGATTTCCACGTCTTTGGCAATTTGCACCGTAAGGGCCTCTTTGGATTCAAATTTTTCTTCATCACGGATAAAGGCCAGGGGCTTAACCTTGGCCATTTGACCATAAACCTCTTGGTCAAAATCAAAGATATGCGCCTCTACCTTTAGCTGGGCTAGGCCAAATGTGGGGGCATGGCCGATATTGCACACTGCTTTATAAGTGTTGCCCCTAAGCTCCACCTCTACAACGTAAACCCCAAAGCGCACTGGCAGCAAAACAGGGGGAAGTATGTTGATAGTAGGAAAGCCGATTGTCCGCCCTAACTGGGCACCCTTTTGTACCTCGCCCAAAATTCGCCAAGGCCGCCCCAGCAAATTTTCTGCCTGGGCAAATTCAGCCTCATAAAGCAGTCTTCGGATCATGGTACTGCTGATGGTGTATCTATCTAGTTTTACTGGTTCTAACTGGGTAAATTCAACCCCTTTGGCTTTTGCCCCTTCCTTTAAGTCGGCAGCTCCGCCACTTCTGTCCCGACCAAAGTTGAAGTCATAGCCCACAATGATTTGTTTGATGGATAGTAATGCAAAAAGTTTTTCTGTAAATTCTTTAGGGGTTAGGCCTGCAAACCTTGGGGTAAAGGGTATTAAAAAACAAGCATCTAGGCCAAGTTCTTCCATCAAACACCATTTGGTTTCTTCATCGTAAATATGTTGGAAAGGAACATGAGGCTGTAAGACCACTTTCGGGTGTGGGTCAAAGCTTAAAATGGCAGCCTTGGCATTGTATTTGGATTTTGCTTCCAAAAGAGCCTTAATCAAGGCCTGATGCCCTAAATGAAATCCATCAAAATTTCCAATGAGTAAAACCCAGTCGCCCTCACTACCACTGGATTTGAAGCTTTTATGGATGATTTTCATATGATATAAGAAGTTGTTGGTTAGTTTTTTACATGACAAATAAAAACTTGCTCGTTATCATTTATTAATTGAAAAAAAACACCTAAGCAAGAGGTAGGCGTCATGCCAACGAAGAACCGCTTAAATAAAGTTAATGGAAACTTAAATGAAAAGGCTTTTTTAAAGGTCACCAAGCAGATTGAAGGGCGAGGTGTTGTTGTTGTGGCAATGGTCAATCGAACTTGTGCAGAGTGTGATAAAATCCAGCTTTTTGTAAAAAAACTCGAAAGCGGCTGGCTGAAAAAACTGCCCAATTTAGTATTTTTCTATGGTTACAACGAAACTACCGTTGATAAGCAGGTGGATGATAATGGTAGGCCCATCCCCGCCAAAAAGAGCTCCGAAAAAGCCTTAGGCGATTCCAATATCTTTAACTGGCCGCTTCTGCCTGATGGCCATGGCTACGCTATCTATACTAGCCCCACAGATGTTACCACTTGCACCGACGATTTTAATCACGCTGAATTTGAAACCATCATCATTGATACCTTACGGCGTTTTAATTCTTCTATCCGCACCTTACCAAATATGGGCGCTAGAAAGAAGTTCATTGACGGTGGTGGAACGGGTATTGTGGTAGAAACCAGCGGCAACACAAAGCCGAGTAAAATCCACGATTGTGAAAATCAGATTAAAGCTTATGGCGAAAAGCTTAGAATACCTATTTATTTTCTAAAGGGGCTGGGTGAAAACATGACTTACTATATAAATGGTAAGCCCATGGTAAAACTTGCAGGCTTAAATTTTGATAAGCTTTTGAAAAAAGTGCCCGCCTAATCTTTTTGGTTTCTAAAATCACCAATACAACCAATGGGTAAGCAACTTTCTAAAAAAAATCCTTGCATACTGTTGTCTAGACAACTAAAGTTAAAGCCATGAAAGACTCATCTGAAAATTTTGATTTAAATAAAACCTTAGGTTTTAACCTAAATCGTTTATCCATCCTTTTTCGTAGGAATTTGATTCGGGCTTTAAAAGAATACCAGCTTCAGCCAGAGCATTGGCAGGTGTTAGCCAGTCTCCATGGCCAAAAGAAGCCTATTTCACAGGGAGAGTTGGCCAAGGTAACATTAAAAGACAAACATGCTTTGTCTAAAATGTTAGTTCGAATGGAAAATTCTGGCTGGATTTTGAGAGAAAACCACCCCGAAGATACAAGAATAAAATTGGTCGTGATGAGTCAAAAGGCAGAAGCTGAATTTGAATGCATCAGAGATAATCTTCATGCACATTTTCGAACCATGATGGAAGGGTTTGGCAGAAAAAATCATGATGAATTGTTGCAATTGATTCTAAAGCTTTTGGCTTTCGTTGAAGAAGAGTAAATTTACCAAGACTCGCAAAGAGTCTTTTTTTTTAAAGCAAATTGTTGTCTGGACAACTGAAAGAGGAATTATGAAAAAGTTACTTTTATCGCTCATGCTATTTGGTTTGATTTCCAATGCCCAAGCAAATGAATTTTTTACCCCTAAGGAGCATTGCATAGGTTACAAGGCTACAAAATCGATGTTTTTTATGAATGTCGACATCCTAGCTAAGGGCTGTGACCCCAAAATTATTCTTGAGGAATCGCCTGACAAATCAAAATTTCGAGTTCGAGTTGAGCATGAATTTTTGAAGGTGGACTCAGGGATGCAGAAGCGAGACGAGCATATGGCTGAGATCTTAGAAATCCCAGCAAGGGGAATGATCGCCTTCCAAAGTGAATGGCTTAGTCGAAATTGGCTTTTAAAGGCCAAACAAAAAGAAAATATCACTATTTCGGGTCAAATTATAGGCGGAAAAATTAAACAAGATGCCCTGTTCCAGCTGTCATTAACTCAGTCTGAAGCTGGCTGGATTATGGCTGGTAAGGCTTTGGCATCCTTAGACAGTTACCGCTTATCGATACCAACGATTGGCCCCTTCGGGATCATTGCTGACGTGCATCAAGATTTTGAACTTTTAGTCCATTTGCTGTTGGAAAATAACCAAGACTTAGCATCCTTACTACAGTAAATAGTTACTTTTTCTACTGGATAGAAAGCCCAGGGAAGGGCTTTCTTAACTAGGAAGGCCGTTAATTCGGCTTAGCCTCTCGGCCTAACCACTGGTCAAATCTTAGGTCATTGACCATCGCCTTGTGGGATTCCACTGACAAGGCTCCCCAAAGTGCATCAGGCTGGTCTTTCGCAGCTTCGATCAACTCTTCGAATATGGCCAAGGCCTTTTCCTTCTGATTGTACTTCACAAATATTTGCCCCTTTTGGTACTTGGCCCAAGGTGTTTTTTCCGAGTTCGGGAATAACTCAATGGCTTCGTTGTAAGCACTTAAGGCTTCAGGCAGAGCATTCAATTCGTAAAACAAGTCCCCTAAAATATAGTGGGTATCCACAACGATAGGCTCTACAAACTGATCTTGTAAGGGATGTTCGTAAGTAGCGATCACTTTTTTATAGGAATCGATGGCATCGTCATACTTACCAATCGCCTGGTAGAGTCCACCTAAAGCAAAGTGACAAGGTACAATAATCTCACGTTGCATTGGGTTATCTGTTTCTTGGTAGTCTCTAATGGTCTGGTTATAAATTCGAATCGCCTTATCCACACGGTCAAACTTATGCACCTTATAGTAGGCATCTCCAAAGGCCTTTTTAACCGTCGGTGTATAGGTGTGGTTGGGATATTTTACCAACCAGTCCATGTAAACCTGCTGGCTTTCATCTGATTTATCCTGCACATCAAAAATCCTACCCTTATTAAACCAAGCCAATGGCGCTAACGGGTCTTGTGGTGCTTTTAGAATTTCGTCTAAAAAGACCAAAGATTTGTCTTGCAGGCCTAATCTAAAGTAAGAATCAGCAATTAAAAACAAAGGTGCACGTTGGATGATGGGCTGAATCTTTTCCCCAAAACCACTATTGCCTTTAGGCACAAAACAGGCAGAAGATTGCGGCCGCAAGTAGTATTTCTTTTCGTACTTTTCCCAAACAGCTAGGGCATCTAAATAGAGGCCTTGGTCGTAGTAATCTTTGATAAAAGAGCGCACATTTTCAATGATCCTTGACTGGATAATACGGTTTTTTACATAGACATTTTTAGGGAAGTCCTTGCAAAATTTCTCTAAGGTATCAATGGACTCTGGGTAATGTTGAAATAGCCCCAAAGTTAAGCCTTTACGCAAGGTTGCCTCTTCGATTTGATCTGAAAAGTAGTATTTTTCAATGATAAAATCATAGATTTCCAAGGCCTTTTTATATTCATCCTTTTCAGGCTTTTCGGCGTAGATATTAGCGATACGCATTTTACCAATGAGCAGCAATTCATTTGAGTATTCCACAATTGCCTTCTCATAGGCCTTGATAGCATCTTCAATTTTATCTTCTGCCCTTAAAAAATCACCAATCCTGATAGCCACTAAATTCGAAAAGGCCTCATTAGGGTAAAGGTCAAGAAGGTCTTCATAAATGGAGCGAGCTGTTTGGTAGTTTTTGTTTTCGTAGTAGGCTTCCCCCATGTGGAACATCAACTCAGCGTCTGTTTTCATATAGGCACCATTCATGCTCCAAGCCTTATCAAAGTTTTGCTTCGCTTCTTTGAATTGCTTTTGCTGAAATTGGGCCTCACCTAATTTATAATAGGCTAAGGGCAACTGTCTGGCTGTCTGGTTTTCTGTAATGAAATCCTGCAAGGTTTCAATGGCCTTTTCGTAGCGGAACATGGCCAAGTGAATCACACCCTTTTGGAAGAGTGCATCTTTAGAGTATGGTGAATCAGGGTGCAACTGCAAGATGATCTCAAACATGTTAAAAGCATCGCCGTAGATTTTTTTACTCAGCAACATCTTACCCATATTGTAGTATGCACGGGGAACATCGTCATAACCCAAGTCGGCAGTCAAAGCCGCATCAATGGCAGCTCGGTATTCTTGCACCACAAAATCATGATCGGGAATTTCTTTTTCTGGGTCCTTTAGTTTCTCACTCTGGTAGTAGGCATCACCGCTTCTAAAAGCGGCTCTAACACCTAAGCCACTGTGGGGGCTAAAGTTGTAAATATTCTTAAAGAGCAAACCTGCCGTGGCATAGTGGCCAAGCCTAAGTTCGTATTCTGCTTCCTCGAATTTCTTTTCAATAAACTGTTCTCGTTGCACTTCGGCAACATTAGCTTGGGCTTGGGCTTTCTTCTTTTCCTCAGCAATGGCCATCAACTTGGTTACATCTCTGGTTTTATCTTCTGTAAAGCTCAAGATAATTTGGTGTTCTGGCGTTTTTACAACTCTTCTATCAATGTTTAAAACATATCTTTCGGGCTTGATGGAAAAGAGTAAATATTTGCCTCTTTGCTCATGCTTGATGAACTTAATCATTTTGGTTGCAGCTCCCGGCACAATAAGGCCTGCGGTTGCTTTGGTTGAAAGCATGCGGATTTTTATGATTCCACCTGGCTGGGTATTGTCTCTAATAATATCAAACTGAGCAGGTTTATCTAAGGTGATCATCAAACGTTCTGAGCCTGGGTTCAGCTCACGAAACATCTCTACTACCTCAGCAGATTTATCCTTTTGGGTTTCTGCTACCTTTCTATTAAACTGTAGAACTAAGTTGGAAGAGCCTCTTTTTTGGGGCACAACTTTATATAAAAGATTCGGGTGCTTGGTGCGGATCATAGCCCAATATTCGAATTCGCTAATTTTACGAATCTTCACACCGCCTAGGAGGGGGTCTTTGAAAACGATCAAATTGGGGATTTCTCCTATCTGACTGTTGCGGATCTTGAGGATTAAGATCTTGTTTTTTAGGTTTTCTTGCAGCTCAAAGTTAGGAGAATCAATAAATCTGAAGGTAAGTTTTGTCTGTAACTCAGTCTCAGGTTTATTCTTGATCTTCTCTAACAGATTGATCTGGGCAAAAGCTACCGGGGTCACGATTAAAAATAATGACAGGGATAGCGTAAGTTTTTTAATAAAGTCTAACAATTTCAATACCTAAAAAACAACGAGTCTAAAATTAAAGTCATTGCTGCCTCTAGCTTAGCAAAAGTCTTGCCCAAATGAGCATTTGCTTTGGTGTCGGGCCTTTTTTTTTCATATTAAGCACTAATATTAGTGTCCTTGCATTTGTTGCCCCAATTCCTTAGAATTAACCTTTGCCTAATGTATGGCAATTGGAAACCCTATTTTATAGCTATTGTGAACCAACAAAATAATTCAGGCCCTAAGATTCCCAGACATGTTGGGATTATTATGGATGGCAATGGCCGCTGGGCCAGGATGCGTAAAGCACCTAGGATTATGGGGCATAAAAACGCCATTAAAGCTGTGCGTGCTGCCGTTACTGGTTGCAGGGAAGCAGGGGTAGAGGTTTTAACTTTGTACGCTTTCTCCACTGAAAACTGGCAAAGACCTAAAAAAGAAGTGGAAATGTTGATGCGCCTTTTTGAGGAATACTTAACAAAAGAATTAAAGGGCCTGCAAAAAAATGATATCTGCTTACGGATTTTAGGCAGGACAGACCGCCTACCTAGCTATTTAAACGGCCCCCTACAGACTTCTTTGAGAGAAACAAAAGACAATAAAGGCATGGTCCTATGCTTGGCTGTAGACTACGGTGGCCGTGACGAAATTGTGAGGATGGTGCAAAGCATGGCAGCAGTGGTAAAAACAGGTGACCTAGAGCCTGAAGCCATTTCTGAAGAAACCATCTGCCAAAAGATGGATACAGCAGGCCTACCTGACCCCGACCTTATCATTCGCACTAGTGGCGAACACCGACTGTCAAATTTTTTGCTTTGGCAGGCGGCCTATGCAGAATTGTATTTTACCGATCTTCTGTGGCCTGACTTTACAGAAGCCGAACTACACAAAGCCTTTACCGAGTTTGGACTCAGAGACAGGCGTAAAGGAAAAGTGAATGCCTAAGGAATTACAATTACGAATAGCCTCAGCATTCTTTTTAGTTCTGCTTGGAATTGCCTATCTATTTTATACCTCTTATTATGTGTTCATTGGAGTGAGTTGCCTCATGGGCCTCATTGGCCACTTTGAATTTGGTCGGGCTGGCTTAAAAAAAGGATTGCCTCTGTTTCAGCCGACTTTATATCTGAATCATATTTTGTTGTTTGGTTATTTTTTTGGCCAAGCAAATGCCCAAGGCCTAGGTTGGCCCGCAGAACAGGTGACTATAATTTTAGGTTTGCTTGGTGCTTCTTTGCTGCTAACACCTTTGGTCTTAAAGCAGAATGTAATTGAGTCTTTAAAATGGAACCTCTTTGGCCTAGTCTGGATTACCATTCCCTTTTACGCTTTTGTTTGGTTACGTTTTGATTTTGACCAAGGGCACTATTTAATTCTCTATGTCATTTCCTTGGCTGCTATGAGTGATATCTTTGCCTACTTTGGCGGGAAAAAATTTGGAAAACATAAACTTGCCCCTAGTATAAGCCCTGGTAAAACTAGAGAAGGCAGCGCCATTGGTTTGGCCTGTGCCACCCTATTTGGGGTTTATTTTGGCCTGCAATTATTGCCAGATATGAGTGTAATGTTGTTGGGCGCTATGGTGGTGGTTTTAGTTATAATTTCCCAAGCAGGCGACCTTGTTGAATCTAAATTCAAACGTTTTTGTGGTGTGAAGGATTCAGGGACAATTTTGCCGGGGCATGGCGGCTTACTTGACCGCTTTGATGCTTACCTCACTTCCTTGCCTCTATTCTGGGCGATTCTTTATTTTATTGGCCTTTAAATGACCTTGCAAAAAATAGCCATCCTTGGCTCAACAGGCTCAATCGGCCAAAGTAGCCTAGATGTAATCCGGATTAACCCTGAGCTTTTTCAAGTTGTTGCCTTAGGTGCCAATAGCAGCCTTAAGGCCTTGTCTGAACAAATTGCCGAGTTCCAGCCTCTTTTAGTTTCTGTGGGCGAAGGTAAAACCTCAGAGTTAGAAGCCCTGTTGCCCGCTGGCAATAAAACTAAAATTTTAGAAGGTATGGAAGGCTTAAAGGCCGTTGCCACCATCGTTGAGGCTGATCAAGTGATTGCTGCCATGGTTGGTGCCATAGGAATTGAACCTGTTTTGGCTGCCATTGACGCAAAAAAACGCATTGCCCTAGCCAACAAAGAAACTATTGTACTGGCAGGCCCTTTGGTGATGGAGCGGGCAAGAAAAATGGGCGTTAAAATATTCCCTGTGGACTCAGAACACAATGCTATCTTCCAAGCCCTTAACGGCGAAAATATCAAAGAGGTGGATTTTATCACCTTAACTGCCTCTGGCGGTCCCTTTCGGGATCTACCTCTGGCCGAATTTGAAAATATTACCTTGGCGCAAGCCCTAAAACACCCCAACTGGGATATGGGCCCTAAGATTACCATTGATTCTGCAAGCTTGATGAATAAGGCTTTAGAAGTAATTGAAGCCAAGTGGTTATTTGATTTGGACTTAGAGCAGATTAAGGTGGTGGTGCACAAAGAATCAATCATCCATAGCCTTGTAACTTTTAAAGACGGTAGCTCCATAGCCCAACTTGGGCAGCCTGATATGAGAGTACCTATTTCTTACTGCCTAGCTTGGCCGAAACGCGTGCAATCTGGCGTAAAGGCGTTGGATTTAGCTAAAGCTGGCACCTTGCATTTTGCTGAGCCTGACCTGGAACGTTTTCCAACTTTAGATTTGGCTTTTCGCACCCTAAAATTGGGTGGTGGATCGACAGGCGCCTTGAGTGGCGGCAATGAAGAGCTGGTAGCGCTTTTTCTTGCAGGAAAACTAAAATTTACTGATATTTTTGAAAATTTGATTGCCCTAGTAGATGAACTAGAAGCTTTACACCAAGCTAAACAGCCCACCTTTCCTTTTGTCTTACATGATGTGAGTGATGCCTTACAGGCAGACCAATGGGGAAGAGATTTTATTAAACAAAGATGGACCTAATGTTTACAGTTATTACCTTTATTTTATCTCTATCCTTACTGGTGTTTTTACACGAGTTAGGCCACTACATGGCTGCTCGCTACGTTGGTGTTTCCGTGGAGGAATTTTCCATAGGATTGCCGCCAAAGGCTATCTCAAAACGCATTGGCGAGACAGACTATTGCCTTTCGTGGCTGCCCATAGGTGGTTATGTTAAGCTTAAAGGCTTGGATACGGAAGACAGAGACGACACGGACCCAACCAACTACACCTCTAAAACCCCAGGGCAGAAATTTTTGATTCTCATCGGTGGTGTGAGCATGAACTTGATCTTTGCCTTTGTTTTTATGGCAATGGCCTTAATGGCTGGGGTGAATAAACCTTTGCACATGACTCGGCCCGCTTTGGTTGATGAAGTTGTAGCTGGCTCTGTTGCCGCTGATGCTGGTTTGCAAAAAAACGATTTAATTGTTGGGGTAGATAACGAACCAGTAGCCACTTACGAGGCTCTTTCTCGTTATTTGATTTCTAGCAGCTCAGATAAGGTCTCATTAAAAATTCGCAGAGACGGCCAAGTAATTACAGCTACTTATAACCTTGAAAAGATGAAAGACCTAAAGTCACCCGGTTTTTTTGTTTGGCAAGAGGCTATGATTGGCGCTGTTAGAGAAGGCAGCCCCGCAGCCCTTGGTGGACTGCAAAAAAATGACCTTATCAAAGCTGTGGATGGCGTGACTGTAGCCTCTTGGCGGAATTTGCCGCCCTTAGTACAGGCGAGTAAGGGCAAAGAATTAGAACTGGCAATACAGCGTGAAGGTAGAGTGATTAAGTTAGTTATCACCCCGGCCTTTGATGCAAATGGTAAATATTATTACATAGGGGTGTCTCCCCTTATGATTTCAGTGCAGTTGCCCTTTGGGCAAGCCGTTAGTACCGGCGCAATTAGAGTAATCACCCTTGGAAAACAAACCTTGGGCTTTGTTTTTCAGTTAATATCTGGTAAAGCTAGTAGCGAAACCCTTGGTGGGCCTATTATGATTGCCCAAGTAATGGGGCAAGCTGCCCAAAAGGGAGCCAGTGAGTTGTTGGGCCTTTTAGCCTTTATTTCTTTGCAATTGGGACTATTTAACCTATTTCCCATCCCTGCTTTAGACGGCGGGCATATTTTTATATTACTAATAGAAAAATTTAAAGGAAGCCCTTTAAAGGAAGAATTGAAAAACCGAATGACGACGGTAGGTTTTTCAGCCCTATTATTTTTAATCTTATGGGTTTCTATTCAAGACGGACTAAGGCTTTTAAGCTAAAAAAAAATGGAAAAAATTAAAGTTTTAATTTATGGTGCTGGTGCGATTGGGGTCTACTTCGGTGGTCAGCTAGTCAAGGCTGGCTATGAAGTTACCTTTATCGATACACCTGAACGGGTGGAATTGGTCCAAGAAAAGGGCCTTGCCATCAGGGATGAAAAGGGAGACTTCTACGATTTTGAGCCGACCATTGTGGATAACCCAGCGGGCTTAGATCCGCAGGACCTAATTTTAGTAGCGGTCAAGGCCTTTCATACCTATGATATCTCTTTAAATCTATTGCCCATTTTAAAGCCTACTTCGGTTATTGTGAGTCTACAAAATGGCCTAGAAAATGAAAAGGTGATGGCTGATCTGCTCGGTTCCAATTTAGTTATTGGCGCTTCCCCTCGCTTTTCTGGTGCGCTGTTAGAAGGCGTAACTTTAATCCAACAAGCACCAGCCTTTTTGTATTTTGGGGAAATGGACAATCAACCTTCCGAAAGGTTGGATTGGCTATCTAAAATTTTCTCTCATGCTGGCATCAACCATCAGATTTCTCACAACATCAGTTTAGAGATTTGGAAGGGTGCCCTTTGGAATAGTACTTACAACCTAGTAAGCGCATTGACTCGTAGCAATATGATGGATATTTCTGCTTGCCAGGCTATGCAAGTGACATTAAACCAAATGCTTAGTGAAATTTGCGCTATTGCTCAGGCTGAAGGTGTTACTATCCCTGAAGAGATTGTCAATGAAGTTCGCAATCAATCTGTGAGCATGGGTAAAACCAAATCCAATATGCTCAAAGACTTAGAATTGGGCCAAATGCCTGAGCTGGAACCGCTGATTGGTTCTTTACTCAAAAAGGCTGAAGACCACGGTATCCCCACCCCAGTGAATACTACTGTTTATAATCTTATGATCTTAAACCTAGCTAACTACGAAATCGAAGAAGCTTAAAGATAGGAGCAGGAGAAGCAACTGTGAATTGGAAGGACTCTGAATTTTATTTTGCCCATTTGCCAACGGGCCCGATCGGGAAGCTCTTTTCTAAGGCTGAAAACCCATGGGACCCATTGTGCCGTCTGCGCGTCGCCATTGAGCTACACTTTGAAAAGCTAGAGTCAACAGGGACCTTAAAAACCCAGCCTGACTTGATTTTAGACCCCTTAGAACAACTCAAAGAAGGGGGATATTTTATCAAGGAATCCCAAGTTTTAGAAGCAGATTTTATTGATACAGAACTATTTATTGCTGTAGGTCAGGGCACTTTGTTAGAGGCAGGAGCCACTATTAAAAACCATACTATTATTGGCAATAACTGCGAAGTGCGCCAAGGGGCCTACTTACGAGGCTATTTGTATTTAGGTGAAGGTTGTGTTGCCGGTCACGCCACAGAAATGAAGCATTCAATCCTTATCTCCCACGTAGAAGCAGGCCATTTTTCTTATATTGGTGATAGTATTTTAGGCTCTTACATTAACTTGGGTGCAGGCACCAAAATCAGCAATCTTGAATTTCGTAGCCTAGAGCAAAAGGCTCAGGGGATATTACCTGAAATGTCTATGCATCTTGAGGGTAAAAAAGTGCCTATAGGATTAAAGAAATTGGGGGCTATTATTGGTGATGGTTTTGAAGCTGGTTGCAATAGTGTAATTGCGCCCATGGCTTTTGTTGGTAAAGAATGCTGGCTGTATCCCAATCAAACCCTGCTCAAGGGTGTTTATCCTGCTAAAGGCAAGATTAAATCTATAGAGTCGGGCCTTTCTTTAAGACTATAAATTTTAAAATTTAAGGCTGGGCCCTTTTTATTAACTGGGCGAAGTAGGTTTTATTTCCTAAGTAAGCTTTCTGAGCCTCTGCAATAGCTGTATCAATGTCGTCAAAGTCGGAAATTGCCAAGGAGCCAGCAAGTAGCGTCAATATGCCCTCGGGGCTTTGGAGTAGTTTTTCTACCTCTTTTTTGATTTTTTCTGCTTGAGATGACTTTTTCATTGCAAGATCAAGTTTTAATTGAGGTTTTTGGTTTATTTAATAACAAAAATGTTTTAGCCTAACGAAAGTAACTAAAAGGCTGATTTGGCTATGCAGTTACTAGACCTAAATATAAGCATACAAAGCGGTTTTGATGACACAAACCTTATTAATTAATCTCCCAATTTTTGTTGTAGCGATCCTTTTTTTATGGAGGGGATCAGACTGGCTTGTCGAATCCGCCTCAAGCATTGCTAGTACATGGGGCATTTCAGACCTTGTCATTGGCTTGACAGTTGTGGCTATCGGTACTTCGGCACCTGAATTTGCTGTTACCACCATGGCCGTTTTAGCAGGGAAAAATGACATTTCTGTTTCTAACGTCGTTGGCTCGAACATTTTTAATCTTGGTTTTATTCTAGGCGGTACCGCTGCTATTATGGGTGTAAAGTGTACTCCCAAACTAGTATATCGAGATGGCATCTTCCTAATTTTCTCTACTGTACTGTTAACCGTATTGCTCTTTGGACCTGAGCAGCTTTTCCACTATCTTTCTGGCGATGTTAATTATGTTGGTGAACCTTTAACCTTAACAGCATTTGAAGGGGGAACCCTCTTCTTTATACTCATGGCCTATATGGTTTTTCTTTTTATAAAAAAAGAACCCATGGATGAAGATGACATTTGCCACGATAAAGCCGACTGGAAAGTTTATTTAATGTTGTTGATTGGTATTGTTGGAGTGGTTGTTGGTGGCGATCTTTTGGTTGATTCAGCCAGTTCTATTGCCCAAGTCTTTGGTGTTTCTGACTGGGTGATTGGCGTTACTATTGTCGCGGCTGGAACCAGCGCACCTGAACTTGCAACCAGTATAACAGCTATTGTTAAAAATAAGCATGGAATGGCCGCAGGTAACTTAATTGGCTCTGATTTGTTTAATTTGCTCGGCGTTTTAGGCGTTGCTGGTATGCTCGGCAGCCCACTTGCCGTTTCCGCAGAAGCCCAAAGTTCAATGGTGATCTTAGTTTCTATGGTTTGTTTGGTCGTCTTTTTTATGCGAACAGGTTGGAGAGTCTCAAGACTTGAAGGCGCAATTTTAGTGGCCATTAATCTATTCCGCTGGATCGCTGATTTTTCTTCTAAAGTTTAGTTTCTTTAAGGTTTAATTTTTTAAATTAAGCCTTACATTAATCTTTAGCCCCACTTTTTTATTTAAACTTGCCTCATGTCTTGGATTTCTCCTTTAAAATCACACAAGGCAAATGCCTTTGTGAAAAAGCACCCTATTCTTTCCCCTCTGGTTGCATTTTTTGCCCTTCTCTTTTTCTTAAATATATTGGATTCCAAAGTAGGTAAGCCCCAATTGGGAATTTTGCCTATTGAAGGCGTGATCATGCAGTCTGATTTGGCCTTAAAAAAGATCAAAGCTTTCAAAAATGATAGTAATATTAAGGGTGTAATCATTCGCATCAATAGCCCGGGTGGCGCTGTTGCCCCTTCCCAAGAAATCTATGAAGAACTGCTCAGACTTAAAAAAATTAAGCCTGTCTATGCTTCTATAGGCACAGTTGGCGCCAGTGGCGGCTACTATATCGCCGCTGCGGCAGATAAAATTTACGCTATGCCTGGCTCCTTAACAGGTTCAATTGGCGTGATCATGCAATCAATGAATGTTGCCGAATTAACAAAAAAAATTGGTCTAAGATTTGAAACCCTTAAGGCTGGAAAAAACAAAGATGTGGGCAACGCCTTTCGGCCTATGACAACGGAGGAACGCTCTTTGCTTAATAACCTGCTTAGTGAGACTCATAGGCAGTTTATTGCCGATGTTCAGTCGCAAAGACAATTACCTGAGGCTATCTTAAAAGAAGTGACCGATGGTAGAGTACTAACGGGAACCCAGGCAAAAGAAGTAGGCTTGGTTGACGATTTACTCACTTTTGCGAGGGTACAAGAGCAGTTGGCTCACGATTTGGGTTTAGGTGATAATTTTGAAATTACTTACTCACTGGACCCGAAAGAAAGATTTTTAAAAGATTTGGAGATGGAAAACCTTCTCCCTTCTTTATTAGGCCTTAAAACTTTGGCCCCAGAAAAGGGCCTTTTTTACCTGATGGATATTTAGAAATGAGCGAAGAGATTGAATTCCCAAAATTAAAGGTTAACTTCCTCGGTGTTTCAAAAGACCCTGTTGAAGTTTTGTACAGTGCCTTTCGGATTTGTTACTCCAAAGATGACGCAGTAGAAACTTGGGACAAGATTAAATCAGGTGCAATCGAACGGCAGCAGATGGAAAAATTTGTTGTGGATAAGTTAGGCACAGGCCACACCAGCCCCTTGCGGCAAGTAAACTTTGTTTTTGTTGTGGATAATGTCTCTAGGGCTTGCACAGCTCAGTTTAACAGGCACCATATTGGCATTGAGCGTGAAGAAATGAGCCAGCGCTACGTTGATTTTAACAAGGGAATCAATGCTGTGATCACTCCTCCTTCTATCCAAGAGAATCCAGTTATTTTAGAAAAATGGACCAAGCTCCAAGGGGAGATGGTAGGTTTTTACAATGATTGCCTCGCTGAAGGCATTAAAAAGGAAGATGCACGTTTTGCCTTGCCCATGGGCACAGTGAGCCGTGAGCAATTTTCTATGGGCTTCCAAGCGATGCAACAGTTTTTAGATGTGCGCATGTGTGAACGAGCCCAGTGGGAGATTCGGGACATGGCTTGGCAGATCTATAAAATAATGAAAGTAGAATTCCCTAACTTGGCTGAACGACTGGGCATTAAGTGTTGGGAAAATAGAAATATATACTGTGATGAAGACTATAAAGCCTATAAGGCATGTATGTGGAGCCGTTCACGGCCACACAAAGATGACTTAACTCAGCTTTGGAAAAAAGAAAAAAAAGAATTACGTGATGAAGCAAAGTCTAAGGATGGACAGTAGTGCTTACCCTAAATAACCTATCTCAAGGACGAGAAAGATCAATGAAACTAGTTTTCTAACTACTATCTAGAGCAGCTCGCTCTAAAATTACCTAATCACTAGGCCGAATTTATGGCCTGCAATGAAATTTTTGCTCCTTTTTTAAGGTTCGGGGATTTTTCTGCCTAGCTAATCTGCAATATAACCTCTTAAGTTATTGATAACTTTAAGTTTCTATGGTTTGGCACGCTTCGTGTATTATATAAACTATATAATTTGAAACAACCGACTTAAGCGAATCAAGTCGATGTTCAAAAGGCACAAGCCAAAACAAACTATTGGAGACGGAAAATGATCGAAAAAACTATTCAAAAAATTGTACTACAATTAGAAACTATTACTTCACGTGGCCTTTCAATCAGCAGAGCTTTAGACTTACTAGAAGCTTCAACTTCTTGCTTAGACGAGATCTTGGCGTTGAATACAATGCGCGAAAGCCTTGAAGAAATGAGCTTAAAAGAACAGAGACAATTGACACAGAAGAGAGTTTTCCCTGTTTACAATACCGTACCTAACGAAGTTTTATTTGGCCTAGCGTAACCGCTACCTTACTGGACCAATGAAAAAAGTAAAAAGATAAAAAGGCTACAGTCCACAAGCCTTTTATCTTTTTTCATTTTTAGATGTTTTGAAGTAAATCCCCAAAGAGGCTTCTTTACTAAGCCACCCGCCTGCTCTATCCTTAGAGAATCAAAACCCCATTCCACCAAATCAGATGTCAAATCCAGACTTGATCCTTCGTCCCTTTATTTTGGAGGAAGCCAGTGCCCACGAAAAACTTCAAGTGAACAAGCTAGGCCTTGCAGCCTTTGCTCAATATTCCGAATTCTATTCCCCTTGGGTTGATTTTGAAGCTAAGATCGCTGAGATGAGTGAGATGACTATGGACATCACCTTGGCCGAGCTAAAGGGTGAAATCTGTGGTGCCATTGGTTTGGTGAGACCTCCCCAAGCAGATACTTCACATTTTCCTCTAGATTGGGCTGTGATTCGGATGCTGGTGGTCGACCCGAAGCAAAGAGGCAAAGGCATTGGCCGAGCCTTGACAGAAGAGGTGGTAACTCAGGCTAAAACATTAGGTTGTAAGTGCATAGCCCTGCATACCAGCCCCATTATGGAAGTGGCATTAAGCTTATATTTACGTATGGGATTTGAAAAATTTGGGGTCATTCCTGATATTTACGGAGTGAAGTATGGCCTTTATAGTTTAGAACTAGACTAAAGATTGCAGCCCTGTAATGGCCTCTGTTGCCCCAGCCACAACCAGCAGACTATCCTTTTCGCCAATCACGTAGGCAGGCCCAGGAAAAGGAATCACCTCCGTTTTCCCCTCATTGGTGCGTTTTACAGTCAATACTAAGACCCCATATTTGGCTCTAACATCCAACTCAATCAGGCTTTTACCAATGAAGCTTTTTGGGGTGGGAATTTCTATCAAAGAGACCCCATGCATATCCACGTGAGTTAAGTTTTGCTTTTGGTAAAGTTGATCGGCCAAATTGCTGGTGATATCTCGCCTTCTAACTTCACAGTGATAGGCATCAAGAATATCCTTTTGCCAGACCATACCGACCAATTTTTTAGTCTTTATTCCATCAATTTTAGGTAAACCTAATAAATCGGAGGCTTCCATTTTTTCTAAAGCCTGAAACAAGCTTTCATCCCCCACCACAGATTTAGGGTTGGTGAGCATAATATCTTGGGCAATGATCAGATCAGAAAGCAGATCAGGCTCAAGTAAATAGGATTTGATATCATGAAGTGAGACCATCCCCTGTAACTGATTATTCTTATTTACAATGGGCAGGTAAGGCGAGCGTTGGCTGGTGGCTTTCTGGACTATCTCATTAAAGCTCGCAGTATTGAGCAGTGGCACCACAGGGCTGGGCACAAGGTCGCTTACATAGAGGTCTTTCATGATGTTTTGCTCTTGGCCCCGTTTGATCGAGATATTCTTCTTAATTAACTTTATAGAATAAATGGACTCTTGGGATAACTTCTGGGAAATGATCAGGCTCAAGATGCAAGTGAGCATCAAGGGTAAAATAACATCATACTGGTTTGTCAGTTCAAAAATCATGATGATGGCTGTAATAGGTGCCCTCGTGGTGCCTGCCACGATTCCCCCCATCCCCACTAGCGCGTAAGCCCCGATAGAAATATTTAAACTAGGCCACAGCTCTTGGGCTAGAGCGCCAAACCCCGCACCAAGCATGGCCCCGACAAAGAGGCTAGGGGCAAAGATGCCGCCACTGCCACCAAACCCCAAGGTAATCGAGGTTGCCAATATTTTTAGAAAGACCAATACCAAAGCCAATTGCCACAAAAACTCACCCTGTAGGGCCAAGTTGATGGAGCCGTACCCGACCCCCATGATCTGTGGGAAGACGAGGGCCATAAGGCCAATATGTAAGCCACCAAGGCCAGGTTTTAGGTATTCAGGCAGCTTGAAGGTGGATTCTACGGCCTTATCTACTAAACTAATGGATTTAATAAAGAGGCTAGAGATCAACCCACAAGCGATGCCTAAAATGCAATATAGAAAAATTTCTAGGCTGGAGTTGAGTTCATAATGGGGAACTAAAAAGGCTGCAAAATTGCCTTCGAATTTATGGCTGATCACCGTGGCTGTGACCGAAGCAATAACAATGGGGCTAAACTGGGCGACAGCAAAATCCATCAGGATAATCTCTACGGCAAAGAGAGCACCAGCAATGGGGGCATTAAAGGCAGCGGCAATGCCAGCGGCGGCACCGCACCCCACCAAGGTTTTTGTTCTAGTGCCTGAAATTTGGAAAAACTGGGCGAAAGTTGAGCCAATCGAAGAGCCAATCTGGATAATAGGCCCCTCACGACCAACCGAGTTACCTGTGCCAATAGTGATAGAAGAACAAATGGCCTTGGCTATGGCGACTCGGGGGCGAATCCGCCCGCCCTTCACCAACACAGCCTGCATCACCTCAGGCACGCCCGTGCCCTTGGCTTCTGGTGCAAAAAAGTAAATGATGGGGCCGACAATCAAACCACCAAGAGTGGGCATGGCTAAAATCCACCACCAAGGTAGATTGTTAATGTTAGTTAAAAGATCGCCCGAGCCAGGGAAGGATAGGTCAGATATAAAGGTGATTGCCATACGGATGGCGATAGCCCCAAGGCCCGCAATAACGCCAATCAGAATCGCCAAGAGCAACATAAAGGTGTGCTCTGTGGACTTAGCCTTTTGTAGGGCGCCTTGGAGATTTAGAGGCGGTAGTAGAGACAAATTTCCCCCAGCTTACGGTTATTTCTGGTAACGCTTTAGGCTCTTTTCATGGGTCAAGCCTGAAAAACTCATGAGGCTAGCAAGGCCTGATTTTTTGGTTTCTAACTTATGGGCAATGGCCCCTTGGCGCAGGCTTCTAGGGTTTAATTCTACCCCAATTTCTTTGCCTAGACCCTTTATAATTCGGTAAATGCTGGTGGTGCTTAGGCCTTGGCCACTTTTTTGGGAGTGGTCAAAATTTGTAAAAAGTGGCCCTGCACCAAAGCCCCTTACGGCTACCCATAAGGATAAAGCTTGGCCCAGGCGTTTGGGTAGATTCTTTTTTTCTTTTCCAACTGTGAGTGTTTTTTTAGAGAGGCTTAAATTCGCAAAGGTGAGGTCGCAAATCTCAGAGGATTTTAGCGCCAAATCTTGGATCAAGTATAACAGAGCACGATTCCGCTGGTGGATCGGTTTATCAGGCAGGTCTTCAAAGTAGGCGGCTAAGGCTGCCACAGCTTTAAGATCTGTGGCAATGGGTTTTGCGATAGCCCCTTCAATATCCCGTTCCACTTCTAAATGCCACGCTACGAGACCCTTGTTTCTAGCATTTTTAGTCAAGGTCTTAAGCATGGAGATTCTGCGGTTGATGCTGGTGGACTTTAGGCCCCGCTCTCCCATCAAAAATTTATAATGCTGCACCTTCAAGCTGGCCCGACTGGCTGGCGACCCAAAAAAATCAGACAGCGCATCTTCTAGTTTTTCTGTCCCCTGATACTTCCTAAAATCCTCTAAATCCTGCGCATAGGCCCGCTGTGTAGTGGCGGCCTTCTTCCCAAAGAAACTAACCAGCAAGTCTTTCAACTCTGGGTGAACAAGATCAAATTTGGTTAAGTGTGGCATGTTAGGTCGTTTCGAAACGGGGGTCAGATGCTTTAGGCGATTAGTCCTGTAACTATTCTTACCCTAGCGGAAATGGGCACCTGCTTCAAGGTGAATCATTCCCCCTTGAATCTTTTTTGAGGGTGTAAGCGGGGCATTCAAAAAAAAACCCCAGCAGAATTAAAAATTCTGCCGGGGTTTAGGTCAGGGCTTTAGGGAAGCCCGTTTTTTTGAGTATTAAACTCTTGAACTTTAAACATTAAGTTAAAACCTAAGGTTATAAGCCTTACGATATAAACCCTAGGTAATAAAATTTTAAGCTTTAAACTCTAGGTAATTAAACCTAAAGTATAAAACCTTTGGTTATTAGCGAACTGTTATTTTTTAACAGCAGCTAATGCACCAGCAAGCTCAATCGCCACGCCTAGGCCCTGTTGCACGTCGGGGCGTTTTAAGGCGCCGAGCATGCCAAACAAACCTGAGATAGGTTTTGCTTTTGATAGATCAACCTGACCCATTCCAATAGCCATCTTTTCTAAGATAGTAGTTAGATTTGCAATACCATCAAAACCACCTTTAACACGGAAGTCTTCAAGTTTTTCTGTCAGGTCGTCAATCATTACTCTAGGGAAGTCAGCAGCAGTGTCTTTGAGGTCCATAGCGGCACCCAGTACCTTTAAGAGCTCTGTAAAGTTACCAATGTTGAGTAAACTTTGGTGTACAAGCTCTTGCACTTCCCCCATATCGAAGCGATGCTTAACTGTATCCAACCCTGCCACAACATCTTGAAAGGCTTGGTCAACAATAGGTGCTGCGGTCTTTTTAAATTCCATAGCGCCATTTAGCATACGTAACCCTTCGGTAAGGTTTCCTGCTGAAGCTAAGCTTTCTGTTGCCAGTTCGCTTAGGTCTTCTGAATTAATCCGCCCGCCTACTGAGTCCAATTTAGTAATGCAGTCTAACACGGCAGCATTAATAATGGGTTCCATAGTTTCTTTGAAATCCTGATAGGGGCGGATCGCTTTCTTGGCCTCAGCAACTTCAACCGTTAAGGCTTCCAGTTTGGCTAAGATTTGATCTTCTTTAGTCATGATTTCTCCTAATCGCGGACTTTACCAGCGTATGACATTTGAGCTTCAATAGGCATATCTTCGCCTGTGATGAGTTTATTCCAGTAGATCCACTTAAACATTAATTTACCCCAGTGGTTTGCCTTTGTGTCAGCAAGCAAAGAGAAAGGTCCGATGCCAGGAAGTGGAAACTTACCAGGAAGTGGCTCTTGGGTGTAGTTAAAGTCGATCAAAGAAGCCTTCTCGAACCCTGTTTCGATGAAGCAGTTTGCATGACCATCAAATTCAGGAAGAGGCTCTTGTCCATTGATTTCACGCATGAAGTTATCACAGGCAACATCAGCAGAGAAGTGAGCAACAGAACCAGCTTTAGATGTTGGTAAATCACCACCATCACCAACCACATACATATCTTCGTGGTCAACAGCCTTAAGAGTTTCTTTGTTGGTTCTAACATAACCAACTTCGTTCATAGCAATTTTTGAATCAACTAGGAACTGAGCCCCAACGTTAGGTGGGATCACTACTAATAGATCGTAGTTTTCTTCTTTACCGTTAGCAGCAATGATCTTCTTTGCTTTGCCATCAACTTCAGCTAAATCGAAGTCTGGGGTGATCTTAATGTTTTTCTCTTCAGCAAGCTGAGTAAAGAATTTTGTCGCTTTTGGCTTGGTAAAGGCACCAGGTAGTGGTGTTACTAAGCGGATTTCAATATCTTCACGGCAACCTTGCATGGTGAAATACCAATCAGCAAGATAGATGAATTCGAGGGGTGCAACAGGGCACTTGAAAGGCATCTCGGCAATGTTCATAATGATTGTACCTTTTCGGAAACCTTTCATGGCTTCGTGCAGAGCAACTGCACCGTCTAGGGTGTAAAAATCAAAAGCTGTCTTGTTAAAGGTATCCATTAGGCCATCAATCTCGTCATGAGCAAGACCAACACCAGTACAAACAATAACTTTGTCGTAGGTTACAGGGCCGTTTGAAGTGGTAACTACCTTTTTCTCTTTGTCTAATCCAGTAATTTCAGCTTCGATAAAGTCGATGCCCTTACCAATAAATTCTCTTCGGCTTCTAACAACATCTTTCTTAGTGTAGACACCAAAAGGGATGAAGAGTAGCCCGGGCTGGTAAATGTGTCTGTCATCTCGGTCAATGATAGTAACTGACCATTCATTTTCGTCTAAGCGCTTTCTCAGCTTGTTGGCTACCATTGTACCCGCACAACCTGCACCTAGGATCACAAGTCTTTTCATGTTTCTCCTGAAAAAATAATTTAAAAACTAATTTGTAATAACTTTAGGGAAAAGTATGATGATCTTAATATCTTTATAAAGGGGATGTCAAAAAAAAATGGCTTTTTTTTTATGGGGGT
>JASJGK010000190.1:0-2956 GCA_033791585.1 SAR324 cluster bacterium
TAACAAATTGGGGTGGATATAATGGTTAAAAGGCAAGCGTCTAATAGGGCTTCGATAACAGGTGATTCAACAGCTACTGCGTGGCGCAGCAGCAACATGATTCCCATTTCAATAGTAAAAAGAACCCCTGCAATTTGCAAAAGTAAAATCACAAACTTCGATAAATTATTGGTTCTCAGATCGTTATGCATTAAATGTGGGCTGGTTGATTTTATAAACTTTTAAATACTATAGCAGCAAAGCAAAGCCTGAGCAAAGAATAAATGAATTGTCTTGTATGATATTTTCTAAATTGCAGTAACTGTTCAATTTTGGTACACTTCTTAAAACTGGAGGGAAAGAATGACCAAAGTCTTAGTTGTTGACGACAGTCTGACTGTCAGAAAAATAATTCGCCGTGAGCTAGAGCCTCAGGGTTTTGAAATCGAAGAAGCCGCCAATGGAATAGAAGCCCTTGAAATTATACCTTTATTTGTTCCTGATATCATCACTCTTGATGTGGAAATGCCAAAAATGGATGGGTTTGAATGTTGTAGGCGCATACGCTTTGGACATGATGGCGTCTTCGCCGCAGGTGAGGAAAACTCTAAAATCCCCGTTATTTTTTTTACCGCTAATGCAAATTTGCAGATGCGCACAAGGGGATTTGAGGTAGGTGCCGATGAATACCTAACCAAGCCACCGATAAAGGGTGAGATGTTGGCTGCGGTGAACCGTGTACTTTATAAAGCTGATAACCTTAAGGGGCTCAGTGCTTTGGTAGTGGATGATTCTGCCATGATCCGCAAGCTTTTGGTGCGAGTTTTGGCGAATGAAGGATTAAAGGTTCATGATGCCCCAGGGGGGCAAGAGGCCCTAGATTTTTTAAAGTCCAATGAAGTTGATTTGGTTTTGACTGATTTTGTAATGCCAGAAATGGATGGCGTCGAGCTTTGTAAAAAGATCCGACATGAATTGGGTTTGGTTGATCTTCCCGTTATTTTCCTGACCAGTGCCTCTGATAAAGAGAGCCTAGTGGATATCTTTAAGGCAGGGGCCACCGATTACCTCGTGAAGCCTTTGGTTTCAGAAGAATTATTTGCTCGGCTGCGAGTTCACTTAAAGGAAAAACAACTAAAATATGAACTTTATGAAAAGGTGCAGGCCTTAAATGAAGCCCATAAGTTAAAAGATGAATTTCTATCCATTGCCAGCCACGACCTCCGCTCACCGCTCAATGGTATATTGGGATTTGTGCAACTCTTAGAAATGGAAGAGGGGCTTCCTGATGATGTCCAAGAATATGTCGGCTATATCAAAACATCTGGGGTCTTTTTGTTGGACCTGATCAATGATCTACTCGATCTGGGTCGCTTGACTGCCGAAAAGGATGAATTGAAATTGGAAGCTACAGACGTAGTCAGTGTGATTGAGGGAAGTTTAATCACCTTGAACCACATGGCTACCCCCAAATCGATCAAATTGAGCTTCCAAAATATGACGGCAGGGCCAGTTAGTATCATTAGTGATACCAATGCCTTGACTAGGGTGATTAACAATTTCCTTTCCAATGCTGTGAAATTTACACCAAACAATGGGCAGGTGAAGGCTATTTTATCTGAAGTTGATGGCAAGATTCATGTGGATATCCAAGACACGGGTATAGGTATTTCAGAGGCAAACATTCCTAAGCTTTTTGACAAGTTTACCTCTGCCAGCCAAACAGGCACAGCAGGGGAAAAATCAACAGGTCTAGGTCTTTCTATCACTAAGACTTTGATTGAGAAGATGGATGCCACTGTGAATGTGACCTCAAAGGTAGGTTTGGGTACTACCTTTACTATAATATTCGATAAGGCCTAAAACAACTTCAATTCGTTGGTAACTATGGGCCTACAAATCATTCAAGGCGATATCACCACTTTAAACGTTGATGCCATTGTCAATGCAGCTAACGTTGGCTTGCTCGGTGGTAGCGGTGTTGATGGTGCCATTCATTTGGCTGCAGGTTCAGGCTTGGCTGAAGCTTGTAAAAAGGTTAGCCCCTGCCCCACAGGGGAAGCTCGCATCACCCCAGGTTTTAATTTGCCCGCTCGATTTATCATCCACACTGTTGGCCCAATCTGGGCAGGCGGTGGCCAAGGTGAAGCCAAATTATTAGCCCAAGCCTATAGTTCGACCTTACATCTTGCTAGCCACCACCCCATAGAAACCCTTGCCTTTCCCTCTGTTAGTACAGGTGCATATGCTTTTCCTCTTGAATTAGCTGCCCCTATTGCTCTGCGAGCTATCTTAAAGGGACTATCTCACTTTTCGCAGTTGAAACAGGTGGTTATGGTCTGCTATGACGACCAAACCCTTGTCGCTTACCAAACAGCCTTAGCTAATTTAGCGCCCAAAAAGTAAACTTATGTTCGATTTTCCTTGCCCCTCAAGGTTTTAACTGCGAAAATAGGAAAAATTTCGAGGGATGATGGAACAAAGCAATTTTTTAAATAGAGAACAAACCCAAGCTGTTGAACATAGAAACGGCCCCCTATTGGTGATCGCTGGGGCGGGATCCGGCAAAACAAGGGTGATTGAGTATCGAGTTTTAAACTTGATACTAAACCAAATTGACCCAACCAGTATTTTGCTTTTGACCTTCACTCGTAAAGCATCGGGCGAGATGTTGTCTCGGGCGGCAAAACGTGACCCAAGGTCTGCCATGGTGGAAGGGGGAACCTTCCATGCCTTTGCTGTGAAGCTTTTACGCAAGCATGCCCCCGCTTTAGGAATTTCTAAAAGTTTCATGATTTTAGATACTTCAGACTCCCAAGAAGCACTCCACCGCACAGCTACAAAGATGGGATTCTATGAGGGAGAAAATCGTTTTCCCCAAAAATCCACCTTACAAAAAATTACCAGCGCCGCCACCAATAAAAAAAAGCCTGTCTTACAACTCTTAGAGGAAGACTACCCTCACTTTATTGAGCAT
>JASJGK010000191.1:0-7933 GCA_033791585.1 SAR324 cluster bacterium
AGCCAAAGACTCGATCATTGATGTTGACCTTTTACACCTAGAGGAAGGCAGTGATTTAGAACTTAGCGAAGTACTATTTCTAAAAACCGGCGAAAACGAATTCAAAGTAGGGACCCCTACTATCGAAGGTGCCAAGATCACAGGTAAGATCATCAAGCATTTTAAAGACAGAAAAGTAATTGTCTTTAAAAAGAAGCGAAGAAAGGGCTACCGAAAAACTCAAGGTCACCGTCAACAATACACACGCATCCAAATTACTGGTATCGAAGGCTAAAAAATGGCACATAAAAAAGGACAGGGTTCCGTAAAGAACGGAAGAGATTCAAACCCACAACACCGTGGCGTCAAGCGTTTCGGTGGTCAGCAGGTATCTGCTGGTACAATTTTGATTCGTCAGGTTGGCAACAGCTTTCACGCTGGTGAAAACGTTGGCACTGGAAAAGATTTCACTTTATTTGCCCTTACTGAAGGCGCTGTAAAGTTCAAAGTTGGCCGTAACAAGCGTCGCTTTGTTGAAGTAGTTTCTGCTTAAATTACAAAGGTTAATACCTTTATTCTTGTGGGTAGATGTCTATCAATCCACAGGACTTTAAAAGCCTAATTTCGACCTCTATCATTTCTCTTTCTTCTTCTGATGTTTCATGGTCATAGCCTAACAGGTGTGTGAATCCGTGTGCCATAAGCCTTACTACTTCTGTTTGGGTATCCCATTCATTCTGGGTCGCTTGCGCCTCTGCTACTTCTAAGCATAAAGCCAAATCCCCCAATTGCTCTTCCCCTTTGCCATAGGTAAAAGACAAGATATCCGTTGGTTTATCCTTATCTCGGTATTCCAAATTTAAGCGCTGCATTTCTGCTGAACCCACAAAATGCAAACCTACCGTGGTTTCAAATTTTGCGACTTCTAAAAAATGGGAAAAAGCCGATAGTAATTTTTCTTGGAATTGTGCGGGGAGGGTTTGTATTCCATCGCCGTATGTAATGATCAAACCTTCCATTAAATATAGAGGCTTTGCTTTGAGTCGGTGTAACCAACCACATCATCAGGGTAAGAAATACGACTGTGGTAGATGGTGCATAGGGACTGATTAAAGGCCGCTACAACCTGTTTAAACTTTCGTAAGGTCATACCTGATTCATCCAACTGGCCTGACTCTAAAATGCCCCATGTCACTTTCTTCACCATTTCTTCAATAGCTTCAATCGTTGGCTTATCAATTGACCTGGTTGCTGCCTCACAGCCATCAGCAAGCATAACTAAGCCAGCCTCTAAAGTTTGCGGCTTGGGGCCTGGGTAACAAAAATCCGCCTCATTCACGGGGCCCGAACCAGATTCTAAAGCCATTTTTTTAGCCTTGATCAGGAAGTACTTTACTGCAGTTGTGCCGTGATGTTGCATCAAGATATCAGTAACAGCAGAGCCTATATGGTGGTGCTTGGCAATGGCTTCCCCCTTAGTCACATGACCTACAATCTTTTGCACTGATTCATAAGGGGTCATTGAATCATGAATGTTCTGCATATTTGCTGGTTTATTTTCGTAGAAAAAGATAGGGTCCTCGCCTTTACCTAAATCGTGATAATAGGCGCCTACTCTGGCAAGCAAGGGATTAGCCCCAATTTCTTTGGCTCCAGCTTCAGCCAAATTTCCAACAACAACGGAGTGCTGAAAAGTGCCATTGGCCTTTTGGATTAAGTCTGCAAGGGCTGGATGATGCAGATTAGAAAGCTCTAGAAGTTTTAAGTTGGTAGTTACATCAAAGGTGCTTTCAAAAAAGGGTAGCAGTATACTTACCAAAATGGCAGTCAAGACCCCACCAGCTAGGGCAGAACCAAGATGATGTAGAATCACCCCCCCAAGTTGGTTTGCTTCAATCAGGTATAAAATAGAAACTAAAGGAATATTTACAAAGGAGATTTTAATCCCATGGGCTAACAAACTATAGCGACTAAAAAAGCTTCGGATTGGCAAGGCTGCAACCAAAGACCCCATGATACCAAAAAAGAAATAGTAGAGACTCGATTGCATCATAATTGAAACAAAGAGACTAGTTAGTAGGCCAGTCATCAACCCAGCCTCGAATCCGAGTAATATTCCAATGAGCATGGCCGGTAAAGCGATTGGAAAGGCGTAGATAAAAAGCTGCCCCCCGAAACCCGAGTAGCGCATTTCTATCATCTTAGAGAGTTCTGTGCCACCTGTAACAAATAGCATTCCGATTAATATACTCAAACCTATCATGGTAATTTTTTTAAAGTTCAAATTGCTATTTTCGGATCTGCGAAAAGCAAAGTACACCAAGATAAAGGAAACCAAAACAAAGCAGACTAAGCCAATGAAACGAGGTATTTTATCTAGATTCGAAACTTTTTCATAATAGGCGTTTATCAATTCAACTTGATCAGGCGTTGCTCTATCGCCTGCTCGAGCGATAATCTCTCCTTTTTTAACACTAAAATAAACAGGGCTGATGCCAGATCTGGCCTGCTCTTTTCTCTTTTCCATCTCCAGTTTATTTAAGGTGACGGTAGGCCCAATCAATTTTTCAGATAGCTGGTGAATCAAGTTCCTTTTCTGTCCCGATTCATCATTGGGAAAAAGAACATTTGTAAAATCCCTCAGTTGAAGGACGATTTCCTCAACATCTGTTAGATCTTCCAGCTCTTTATATTTTTTGCTTTCTTGTGTTGTTACATTGCGAACCGTTAGATTTAATTTTTCTTCTAACTTTAGATCTTTTTTAGAAAAAATAATCTCTTGACTCAAAAATACTTTAGTCACTGCGGTTAGTTCCTCTTCTATCTCAGCATCATAAAAAGGAAAGTTCAGTTTCGTAATCACCTTTAAAGCTAAATCGATCTTAAGTTTGTCTAAAAAGTCATTGGCAAATAGTTCCTGCTTTTCTTTTAGCTCTTTTGAGAAACTTTTACCTTCTTTTCTCTTTAAAAGCAGGCTTTGCCTTTGTTTTTCTGCGCTATTTAAGTAGAGTGCCCGTTTTTTTCCTAAGTCTTTAACGGCGTGACCCATTGTATCTATGTCATTATCTAATTTGGACTTTTTTAAAAATTCTTTGGGAGTGCGCTGCTCGTCCCCGTTATAGCCCTTAAGCCTTTCTTGCAAGGTGGCACTATATCTACGGTAAAAATTTCGTTCTTGAGTGGCCAAAGCCAAATTCTGATGAGCCTCAAAGTAGTCAACGGCTACTTGCCTACTGGTATTGGCAAAATTACTTCCTTGTGACTCTATTTGAACTGTCATTTGCCGTGCTGAAGAAAAAGCTTCCCTAATTCTAGTAGAAATTTTTTCGGCTACATTCGGGTCATAATCAAAGATCATTCCTTGCTGGTTGAGCATTTTCTCTGCCTTCAATCTTGTGGAAATATGGTCAGGTAGAAGTAAGTCTTCTTCAATTACTACTGTCTGACGAATGATATCCCCCTCATGATATTTAGCCGAATCAAATAAAATTTTAGGTGCAATCATATAGCCTATGACCAGACTTAAAAACCAGAGTAGAACCACTTTACCCCAGAATTTCTTATTCTTGAACATAGTGCGGTCAAAGTCATAGGGCAAAAAAGTTTGATTAAAACTTTGGATCAAAGTCAAAAGTATATTGCGTTCAGGGTTCAAATTCTTTCCCATAAATAAATTTTTGAAAAATTTGATAACTCTCTGAAAGGCTTTTTTTCTCGATAAACTCACCTTTTTTGTGAGCTTGGGCCGCTTGCCCAGGGCCAAAATTTGCCGCTGGGATATTATAAAGACTCAAACGGGCGATGTCTGTCCAAGCTTGTTTTGGTTCGATATCCAGCTCAAACTCCTTTTGTAGTTCCTGCAAAATTGGGTTTGTAGCAATTACTGGCGCCGAGGGGCATTCATCAACGAAGTCAATTTTGCATCCATCACCAATGAACTCTACAAGTTCCGCCTTAGCTTCTTCAATATTTTTCCCCGGAGCAAATCGGTAATTTAGATTTAGAACAAAATCACCAGGTATTGTGTTTCTAGTGTTGATAGTCGTAGTAGTGGTGGCGTTAATTACCTCATAGAAGGTCAGGCTATCTTGGGTTACCTCTTTCCGCTCCAGTTCACTGAGTTTTTTCAAAAGCGGCCAAGCCTTATGGATTGCATTTTCTCCAAGCCAAGGTCTAGCTGAGTGGGCAGCTTTTCCCTCAAAAGTAACAAGGGCGTGTAAGGCACCAAGGCACCCGATTTGCAATTTATTATCGGTTGGCTCAAGAATCAGGGCCAAATCAATATTTTGTAAAAACGGAAAGCGTTCTAGGACAGGGCCGAGGCCATTTTCATCATATGGGCCCTCTTCACGATCATAAAAAGTGAAGATTAGATTGAATTTGGATCTGGAAGGGTCAAAGTTCCTAAGAAGCTCTAGCATAATAGCCACACCGCCTTTCATATCGCTTGAACCTAACCCAATTATTTTATCGCTTGTTTCTTCAGACTCTGGAAATTCCGCTTTTATAGTGTCTATATGGCCAAAAAGGCCGAGGGTTTTTTTTTCACCGTCTTGGGCACTTCTGTAAATTAAACTGAGGCCATTCTGAGTCAATAGAATTTTGGCCTTATCCTTCAAAAGACGATGGATATAAACAGTCATCTTTTGCTCTTCCCCTGTTGGAGAGTGAATTTGCAGAATTTCCATTAGCCTGAGTTCAAGTTCTGTCATTTTTCCTCAATAAAACAATAGCCTGCGCTGCAATTCCTTGTTCTAATCCAATAAAACCAAGCTTTTCCGTCGTGGTGGCCTTGACACTGATTTGACCTATAGCACAGGCGCAAGTTTTTGCCAGTTTTTGCCGCATATCAAAAATATAAGGAGAAAGTTTTGGTTTTTGGGCCATAATTAGACTATCAAGGTTGGCCAATTGGTAGCCGTTTTTGTTAACCAACCCCATTACTATGTTAAGTAACTCCAAGGAGTCCGCACCTTTAAACCGATGGTCGGTATCGGAAAAATGGTGACCTATATCGCCTAAGGCTAATGCCCCAAGGAGGGCGTCCATAATAGCGTGGACAAGAACATCGGCATCAGAGTGACCTAATAGGCCCAAATAATGAGGGATGGTAATGCCTCCTAAAATTAAAGGCCTTCCTTCGACAAGTTTATGTACATCGTAGCCTTGGCCAATCCGCATATTAAGCCTCTTTTAGCGCTTTGATGGCAGCAGCGTAATCACGTTGCCCGTAAACTGCGCTTCCTGCTACAGCGATATCCATCCCAGCATCCTTTAAGAAACGAGCATTTTTTGGGCTTACACCACCATCAATTTGAATTTCCACACCTAAACCACGCTTTGTGATCATTTCTTTGAGCTTCTCCACCTTAGGCAACATAGTGGGTATAAAGGCTTGACCAGAATAACCAGGGTTTACAGTCATTAAAAGCACCATGGCCACATCGTCTAAAATACACTCAACGGAGCTAAGCGGGGTAGAAGGGTTAAGAGTTACGCAAGGCTTAATGCCATTAGCTTCAATATGTTTTAGCAAGCGGTGTAAGTGTACTGTAGACTCTACATGAATGGAGATACGGTCGATACCAATACCAAAAAAGTTTTCAATAATGCGCTCAGGGTTTTGCACCATCAAATGGGCATCAAATTCCATGCCGACCGGCTTAGGTAATTTTGCAATTACTGGTGCGCCAAAGGTGATTTCAGGGGCAAAATGACCGTCCATTACGTCCAAATGAAGCATTTCGGCACCTGCTTCGGCAACGGCATGAATTTCGTTGTGTAAGTTACTGAAATCAGCAGAGAGTAGAGAGGGCGAAATTTTTAGCATTATCTTTCATTATTAGGTGTTTTTGAAGACTTTAATATGCCATAGCTCTAGAGAAATTGCAAAAGGCAGAGCTTACAGCTCTCCTTTTATTCCTATAGCAACTGAAGCTTTAAAAGGGGATAAAATCGGAAAAAATAGGCTCAAAAGGGCTGACAAGGTTTACAGGCTCGCCTGTAATAGGGTGTGCGAAGGAAAGGCTGCTCGCATGCAGCAATTGCCGAGGAATTACGCCAAAAGGCTCAAAGGTTGGAGGGATGATTTCCTTTACTATTTGAATAAATCTCTCGTCACTCTGGCCGTAAAGCTTGTCGCCGACAACGGGATGCCCAATGTATTCAGCATGCAGGCGAATCTGGTGGGTTCGACCTGTGAAGAGTTCGATTTTCACAAGCGTGGCTTGGCCATTGTCTCTAAGAGGGGTGAATAGGGTTTTCGAATCCTTACCGCCTTCTTTTATGACCTGCCGTACTCTCACGGTTTTTTTATCGTCATTGGCTACTTTTACCTTGCCCATTTGGGCCTCGACCATGCGCTCTTCGGCCAACACTCCATTTAATACGGCATGATATTCTTTAGTTGGCTCACCTTTTACAAACTTCTTGCCCATCAAAGTTGCCACCTCTTTAGTCTTGGCGATCACCACCACCCCTGAGGTTTCACGGTCGAGCCTGTGAACAGGAAAAAGTTCTTTATAGCCTTCCTGTTCTTCAAGGATATATTTCAAGGTGTTTTTTAGGTAGCGCCCGCCCTCTGCTATGGGTAGGTTTCCATTTTTTTCCACTGCCACAAGGTAGTCATCCTCGAAGATAATTTTATAGCTGTGGTCCACTGCTGGCTCGTCTTCTCTTGGTCGGTCATAACCAACTTCCATGCCTGTGCGTAAAACCAAGTCAGGATTTGCATTTTTCCCATCTACAGTCAAGGACCCTGCCTCTAGGCGCACGAGCCAATCTTTTTTACTATGATAGGGGAATCGCCGCAGAAGGAAGTCAATCAGGGCTTCCCGTTCTTTTTTATTTTCAACAAACTTAAAAATCTGCATCTTGGCTTTTTTTAGGCTTTTCTTTATGATAAAAAAATAAGTGAACTTTTGAATTACGCCCCTTTGCACTTTCGAGCAAGCCCTATGAATGTCAAGCTACTCCTGATCAGTCAAAAAGACTTTCCTCCCTTGTTAAAAGGTCGTTTGGAAACAGAAGGTTATCACCCCACTGAAGCCAGAGGAAGGTTGAGGATTAAGGAATTAGCCAAGGATACTAAATTTGATGCTGTCGTTTGGCTTTTTGAAGGTATTGACGAAGCCCTAGCCTTAGATTTGGCTGAAGCCCTAAATGAACAAATCTTTGCCCCTGTTTTACTCCTAACTTCTAGTTTTGAAAAACCAAGTTTTGCGAGCCAGATGGAGCGGCTTTTCACCATAAAAGATATTAACGATGGGGTGGAAGAAATCATCTTAACCATTGAAAAAACTTGCAAACAAGCCCTATTAACACGCAAAAGTGAGCACCAGCAAGTTCACGAAATCGACTTTAAAAATAAATTAGGCCAAATGGTTGGCAGTAAGGAGCCGAAGAGTAAAAACGAAGCTCCCTTGAAGCTAGAAACCCCTTGGGTGGCGGTGGGTCAGCTTGAAAAAAGCGTGCTTTCCCACCAAGAAATCCAACGAGGCCCCATCGCCGAGTTCTTTTGGGGAAGAAAGAAGTAGCCAGGGAAACTAAATATACTACAAGCAATTTATTTGTTAATAAATTGCGCTGGAATACAGCCAATTGCATGAATTTTCTAGATATTTGCTTCTGTCGTGCAGCTCTATATATTTGTTATAATTGCCTTTAACGTGCATAATGCACCATTCTGCACCATTTTATGCACTTAAACGCACAAAATTGCATCGATTTCTCACCTAATTGCACCTGATCTCAAAAATCTGCATCTCCCTTCTCAAAAACCCTTTTTGCTTACTTTTCTTTTTTAAGAAAATGCACTTTTCCCCTTGTAGCGGTGATCTCAGCCGATTCTTAACGTTGAAGGTGAAAATCTTGTTCTTTAGTGGTATTTTTGGTAAGTTGATTCAAAAATTGTGGCGTAAATATTTAATTCAGAAATAAATGATTTTTTCTCAGG
>JASJGK010000192.1:0-3012 GCA_033791585.1 SAR324 cluster bacterium
AGTATATAGGAAAATCAACTGTACATTATAATTGAAATGTAGTGTAATAGAGTATAATGGAGTCAGGTGGAAAATCTTGTATTGTCTCTGGCAGTCAAGAGGTCATCGGTTCGATTCCGATATGCTCCACCAAGATTATCAGAGGGTTACAGATTTCAGAATTTGTAACCCTTTCTTTTTTGCCAGATTTTTGCCAGCTAGAAGGTAGTAAGACGCAAGAGTTTTTCCTTTCCGACTTCCTATAATCTGAAAGGAAGCAGGGATTCTACCTGAGTACCTCTAGTGAAGTTCTCTATTAAGGCATTCTAATATATTCTTCAGGACTGTAAACCGAGACCTTTGATTTTTTGAAATCTTTGATGTTGCTTGTAATAATGACATCAATATTATTCAGCACAGCCAGGGATTCAATCAGACCATCTTCAAAATCAGAAAAACCAGAAGTGAAGGCATATTGTACCGATTCATCTGATGTATGTAATAACCTGGTATACTTCAATAGCTTTAAAATGGCCACCTTCGCAATTTCCGCTTTCAGTTTAAGCGAATTAGTCAAAATATAAAAGATGGTATCAATTGAGAATGCCGGAACAAATACATCCGTTTTCTGATTGATAAATGAATGGAATAACCTTTTCTTAGTTTCGACTGAAATTAACCTATTTGTTATTAGATCAATACAGACATTTACATCCAACAGAACCCTTTTGGTTGGCTCTTTATCTGCTTGCATACATTTCGTTTCTTAAGTCTTCATATGGCTTATTCCTCAAGCCTGGATCAACATCGATACCTTCCAGAAAATTTTCCAGATCAGCAGGAAGTTCCACTGAATCTTCTTCTTTCTGAGCAGATTTTATCAGGTTTTTCAAATAATTCTCAACTAAATAGGAAACGCTAAGCCCCTTTCTCTTCGCGTATTCCTTTATTTCTTGCTTCAAGTTCTTATCGTGAATGCTCAATGTCAGTTTTTCCATACCACTGAATTTAATAAAAACATACGTGCAAAGCTACGAAAATTTCAAGACAATGAGTTTTATTCATCAGCACAACTCATTTTTGCCAGAAAATTTGCCAGCCAAACGGAAAATGGGTGTAGTATATAGGAAAATTAACTATACATTATAATTGTAATGTAGTGTATGAGAGTATAATGGAGTCAGGTGGGAAATCCCGTATTGTCTCTGGCAGTCAAGAGGTCATCAGTTCGATTCCGATATGCTCCACACAGAGGATAAAAGGGTTGTAGACATATATGTTTGCAACCTTTTTTTATTTGTTTAAACCATTGTGTACATACGTACACCCTATTAAAGAACGATTTACAACTTCCATTCAAATATAAAACTAATTTCTTAGTTATACAACTAAACCTTTAGTTTTTTCGAGGACTTGCAGTCATTCAGATTTGTAGCTTTTCTTTATTTGCCAGAAAGTTGCTTGGAATAGGTGGAAACCCCCTCACTTTTAACCATGGCTGGAATATGCACCCTATGCCTGATCCCGGGAATAGGAATCAAGAACGGAGATTACAGGACAGAAAACCTGGTTCCGATCAATTCCTCGCTTGCCCTGCGAGTCAAAACCATGAATGCCATTGGTTACAACGGGCAGCGCTTTTATACGGGACTTCAGCTAATTTCCAGTTTTTACTACATGCCTCTGGATAAAGATCTAAAAAGTGGTGTTTTGGAAGGACGATCGGCGCTTTATGTCGGGTACAGATTATGAGCAGATTCTTAAAGCCAAACTACCAACTAAAGCTTATTTAGAAGTACAGTGTAGGTCACCAGAAACTGATTAAAGTCAGTCCCATACGCGGTAACCGCACCGATGCTGTACCCAAATTTAAAACTATGACGACGTGGAATTGGCACGGCAACTGTCGCGCCGATTTTAGAGTTTCGCTGCAAATCTTCCAGCTGGACTCCCCCAATTTCCTGCCGCCCACCCCAGAAGTAGTTGGCATCAATTGACGCCCATAATCCAGGTTTAAATCGCTTTACCAGGTGAATCTCTCCCGAGAAAATGGGCTGCTGCTTCCTTGTTCCCATGATGTAGTCGTTATCCTTTGCAAAGAACCAGACACCTGCTTGAATCTCTAACAATAACTTAGGCCAAAGGGGAATCAAGCCTCCAAGTCCCGGCTTGAAAGCCCATCTGTTGGCCCCGACATTAATCACTCGGTCGGTCAAATATTGTCCGGTGGGAAACAGGACCTTGAGACTAGTGCCTAGAATGACACGGGGGTTATCGCGGAGCCACTGAAAATCTGAGGGAGACATAGAAGGGGCACCGAGCAGATTGACTGCCAGGGTGATACCCAAATCGTTAAAACCTGAAAGCCTTCTTTCTACCGGAGTATTTACCACGATTCCTTTTGTTGTTCCCCAGGAGTACGGCAATTCAACAAGGACATTTGTCGTCCTTCCAAAAAGGCTGAAGTTCTGCATATAGGCGAAAAAAAACGTATTAATCCTGGAGTCCAATTCGTATAATGGAATCGTAGGGTCCAAGAGTACATCGCCGTTGACGTGAGAGTATCCGGACACAGCTACTTTGGTCCCGCTAGGCGAAGGCCAGTAAAAACGCGGAGCAAGTTCCTGTGCAATGCAGTAGAAAGAACTACTATACAGAATGCAAAAAAGTATGGCATTTCTTTTCATCTGGCAATATATAGGTTCTCAGCGTTCGAAGGCTGGCGTGTTTAACTGGAAGAAACGGAAGCATTGACCACCTCGCGCCAGTAAGATTGAATTTGACTTACATAGTTTAATAACAGGTACCTAACATTGATTCGAGATTATCTATCAACTCTGGCTACAAGTGGTCAAGGGTATCGGTTTTTCCACTATGCAAGCTGCGCTTTCATAGCGTGTCGTTTTCAATATATTTTAGTTTTTATCAAAAAAATTAAAATCCAGCCACCATTCCAACACTAATAAATGGCTCAACTGTTTTGTAAGGTGAATTATCTTCCTGAAGCACATCCCATAATATTTCTGCATTGAA
>JASJGK010000193.1:0-2909 GCA_033791585.1 SAR324 cluster bacterium
CACAGAGAAAATCTACAGGCTTTTCTTGTGGCGCCAAGATGATTTTTGTACTTGTTACACCACAAAGGATTTCTATATTCTCCCCAACATTCGGGCCAAATGCTTGGGCCTTTAGGGTTACTTTTAGCGTTTCTGGGAAAGCAGCGTTTAATATAATGGAGGGACTTTTGGCTATTGACCAACGCCCCCAAGCTTCAGAATCGGCAAATCCATTAACTTGGACTGCTGGTTGAGGCTCTGAAAGTGAAATGGTTGAAGGTAGAGTTACAGAGTTAAGCAGCACCATTTTGGCACTCGTATCAATTTGAACTTTTACAAACCAGATACTCATAGTAATAATAAAAAGTGCGCTAAAATTCACAAAATCTAGTTTCATTAAATTTCCTATATTATAATTTTTTCTTAACTCTATGAGAAACATTAGACTTTATCAATGAATTTAGTTTGCTTTAAAGAAAATGTTCAAATTAGGGTAATTGCAACTATTTTATTCACTGAAACAGGAATGTTAACATCCCGAGAATGTAATAACGAGGGAAGAGACAAAGACTAACTTTTGAATATACTTAAAGATTTAAAATTCATCCTAGACTTAATTCTAATTTGGGGTACAAATCACCTGAAGAATATGAAATGCTTATGGTCAGCTGGGTTTCTATGAAATTTGGGGGATGTTCAGTTAAAGAGTTAAACTCAATTTTTGAAAATATAAGGTCTTAATTTATGAGCAAATTATTCAAACTTAAAGAGTGGCTAACGCTGGATGAAGCCGCCGCCCATATATCTAATGTCCTTGGTGAGGCTGCCACAGTTGCAGACCTTTACCGTTTTTCCCTTGATGGCCATTTAAAGCTTTCTGTAGATTTTGTGAATCACGCTCACGCTAGAAAGGGAAAGTGGGTTAAGACAGAAGATGTTGAATTTGAACTGGTTGAGAGTTGCCCTTTTACAGGCGAAAAGCTGGACATCCCTTATGATCGCACCACAAATAACGAGCTTCATGTATCTGAAGATGATTGGATTTACTTAGAAAAACTCGTGGTTTCTATTGATGGAATTTGGGATTTAGCAATGATAGGAGCTGAAAGGTTGGATATTGAGCATAACTACCAGCAGCTCACCTCTGGGCCTGAAGTTACCCTTATGAACCTTGAAGGGGCCTTCGTACAGCAAGGTGATGTGATTTGCCAGCTTCAAGAAAGTTTTTACAATAAACCTTTTCAAACTGATTCTAAAACAGCAACAAAATTATATGAACAAGAGTTCCTAAATGGTGATGATAGCGAGGAAGATATTGTTCAAAAAATCAGAGAAAAGCATTTAAAAAAGTTCTTGAGTGGTAAACTCAACGACAATGACTATTTTCCTGCAGGTGGCTTACCAGATGATTGTGTTTTGGTGGTTCGAACAAAAGAAATAACACGCTTTATTCAGTCCTTAGAAGATACGCCTGCACAAGAAAAACCCCTTACCTCAAAGGAGCGAAATTCGTTGCTGGTTCTTATTGGGGCCTTGTGTAAGGAAGTTGAAATCGACCCAAATGAACGTGGTGTAGCCGCTTCTTTAGTTGCTATGACTGAAATTCTGGGCGCACCCTTAACAGATGATACTATTCGCAAAATCCTAAGCCAAATTGAAAATGCAATTGACTTAAGGAGCAAATAACCGAAATAGGAATATTGTTCCCCGATTTAGGCCCTTCAAATTACGAAATCTTTAACCTCCTAAGTTCAATCCAAAACGAACTAGGAGGTTCAACATGTCGCATAAAATCTTACGACTCCCAACAGTTAAAGAGTACACTGGTTTATCCAGAAGCACTATTTATTTAAGAATATCTAAGAATGAATTTCCTCATCCTATTTCACTTGGTGGCCGCTCAGTCGGTTGGTTAGAAAACGAAATAAATGAGTGGCTGGAAATTAAGATTAAAGCCAGTCGGAAAAGCTAGTGGCTAATTATAACCCCAGTTTGGTTAAAATCAACCGTAACTATACTTTTGAAGAGTTGGCTACTGTGTTTGGGGTGCACAAAAATACGGTTTCTGCTTGGGTTAGAAGTGGTTTGCCCTGCCTAAAGGAGAGACGACCTTTTTTAATATTGGGTGTTGAAGCAAAACTCTACCTACAAGGGCAACGAAAAGAGAAAAAACAAAAATGTAAGCCAGATGAGCTGTACTGTATGCGCTGTAAAGTCCCCACAAAACCAGCTGAGAACTTTGTTGAGTATTTACCATTAACAGCTACAAAAGGGCGTTTAACTGGCTTTTGTAGTTGTTGTGAATGCGTGGTTAATAAGTTTGTTAGCTACGCCAGTTTAGAGCATTATTCAGCACTGTTCGATCTTACAATACCGCAAGATTAAGGGCACATAAACGATAGTGATAACCCTCTCTTAAACAGTGACTTCAATAGGTGAGTAAAAACCATGACAAAATACAATGAAAATAACGAAAGAATTAAGCGTAAATATCTGACTTTTTTAAAGCAGGCCAAGGGGCAAAATGAAGCCTCTATTGATGCCGTTGCCAAAGCGATTTCAAGGTTCGAGCTTTACAATAAATACAAAGATTTTAAGGCATTTCATTTCGAGCAAGCAATTGGCTTTAAAAAGCACCTAGCCAACCAAAAGCATCATAAAACTGGCAAACCATTAAGTCTTGCAACCATGAACAGTGCAGCGAGGCTTTTAAAGGGGTTTATCGAGTGGTTATCACAAGAGACGGGCTATAAATCACGGATTAAATACTCTGATGCTGAGTACTTTAACCTATCAGAAAAAGAGGCCCGAACTGCTAAAGCAAAACGCCAAAAGCCAGTGGCTACGATTGAGCAAATCAAGCATGCAATATCATTGATGCCGAACGTTTCAGTTATAGAAAAACGCAATAAAGCATTAATGGCATTTAC
>JASJGK010000194.1:0-2561 GCA_033791585.1 SAR324 cluster bacterium
AGGGGTAATGTAAAATCAAATATAAAAGCCCCTAAGAAATGGTACTCAGATGAAAAAAGATTTCCCTAGAGGAAGGAAAGTATTTCTTTTAACAAATCCTGATCTTAACAAACAGGATATGCTTTTTGAGGACCTGCGGTATGTAGAGGATGATGACCTTGACTTGAAGCAAGAATATAATGATGAGGACGCTATTTTAGAGTTTGTGATCGAAAATCTCTGCCCTCCTGTAGAGACGCTAAAACAATTAGAAGACTTTCTTTTAGAAAGAAATAGTTCCTCGGATAATCCCATTGAACTGTTCATAAAAGATGCATCTGTTATTCGTTTCCAAAATGATTTGAAATCAAAATTTATTTTGTCTGCAATAAAACAAAAGAATGAAACTAAGGGAATGGGGACATTGAAAATAAAAGGTTCTAAAATAGAGCTTATTAATTTTACTTTCTGCCCAAAGTGCAAAAAAGCATTTAGCTTCAAAGAACTTAAAAATGAATATCTCCGACCCAGAACAATCATTGATAAAACAAGACAGTCAAAAGCTAGCCAGAATGCTAGGGTTCATTGCCTTAACTGTAAAACTTGGTTTTTACCTGCATTAATTATTTCAGATGGAACCCCCACACAACAAATAGAATTTCTTTGTAGGAGTCAAACAATTGACGCAATTGAATTATACATGGCTAAAAAAGGAAAAAGTGTATTAAGGAAAAACAACGTGAACAAGATGACAAATAACGATGGCCTAAAGGCAATTGCAAATGACCTCGACTACGAGGACCTTCTAGAATACCCAACTTTACTGGTCAACCTTATGCAATACACACCTTTTAACCTTGTAATGAGTTTTTTACAAAGAAAGAATTTACAGACAAGGGAACCGTTATGCGGAGTTTGGTATCCATAAACAACTACATTGAAGCGGGTGGTAGTTGGGCGTCTGTCCAAACTGCAACGAAGCTACAGGTTCCTGACTGAATAAACTGGGCTAGCCTTAGATGCTGTTTTTCAATGTTTGCGTAACCAAGTTTTTTAACTAAAGTTAATTTACCCGACTTTTCTGGGCCAAGGCTCTCATTAAGCAACTTTATAATTTCATACATCTTTCGACCTGTTTTCGATTAATTTAGGGTGAACACGTTGGTCCACCCTAATGACTTTTAATTTTCTTAATTAAAAAACTCCCTAAAGATTCAAAGAAACCCAATTTTTTGAATGTTTTTATTCTCTTTGACTCTGGATTCCTCGACTAGATTTTGAGCCATTTGCATAGGCGACCATGTTTGATTTGAAATAAACTGCTTACGCTTGATTACAGCAAAATCACCTGGTGTAAGGTTTGTAAGGGAAGAAACAAGTTTAAAGGATTCCTCTTGCTCTAAAACTTTTGGTTTGAGCCCTGACTCTTTTAGCAATTGGACAAAAAGCTTTTTACTCTTGTCAGGGAGCAGATAATCGAACCCTACTTTAAAATCAAATCTTCTCAAAGTAGCTGGATCCAATTGATCAAATAAATTGGTTGAGCAAAACAAAATCCCTTCATAAAGCTCCATCTGAACTAAAAACTCGTTGATCTGGGTAATCTCCCATGAATGATTTGCTCTACTACGATCCCGCAGAAAACTATCAGCCTCATCAATTAAAACTATAGCCTTTTCCTTTTTTGCTTGGCGGAAAAGATTTGCAATATTTTTCTCTGTTTCACCTACGTACATGCCTAATAAATCGGAACTTTTTTTAGCCAGCAAAGGGGAGCCAATTTGATCTGCCACATACCTTGCGTATGCTGTTTTTCCTGTTCCAGGTGGACCGTAGAGACATACTCTTCCCTCTGCAGCTCGGTGAAGCCCTTGGGTTAAATTATTCATGGGTTCATTGGTATTGAGTAATTCCACATCATAGGCTAAATGCTTTCCCTTTTTTGAAGGCTTAATTTTTGATTCCCCTTGCATTTCGAGGTGACTATTCATCACCTTTTCCATCACTTCTTCAGCTTTTTTTCCCTTGCACTTACTATGATTTGCGACCTTCAATGCGGTTTGAAGCAGTGCTGGGGTAACAGATGCATGACCTGCAACTCGCTCAATCCATACACTATGTTGACTCTTCCCTAGTGTTTCCTCCAGGATGTTTTTCCGAACAAATTTAGGCGGGGTGTCTAGCTCTATTACATAATCAAACCTTCTTAAATATGCAGGGTCGATTTGCCAAATAGCGTTACTGATCCAAATCGAAGGCAAGGGGTTGTTTTCCAAGATTGAATTGATCCATCCCTTATTGGGACCCTCTCTACGACCAAATAAAATGCCTAGGTTTGCAGGAAATACGTCTTCAATCTCATCAAAAATTACAATCCCCTTATTATTACTATTAACCTCTTGGCAGAGACTATAAGCCTTCATTCTCTCAGTTCCAGAAATGGCATCACCATCTCCATCAACGGCGTTGATCTCAAAAGTGGACTGATGTTTTTCTTGCTGCTCTGATTTTATGGTTTTGAGCAGATTTTTTGCAAGAGTTCGAGAATATTCTGTCTTACCTGTTCCAGGAGGGCCGTAAAG
>JASJGK010000195.1:0-11102 GCA_033791585.1 SAR324 cluster bacterium
GGGTTGGATTCAACTCCTTTAGTTGTCTCTAGCCCTTTGGCTGGTGTAAATAAAAAAGGGTCATCTTGGGTTTTTTCGTTATGTGCCTGCTCTTTTCGTAAATTTTCTTTTTGGGCCTGCTCTTGAAGATTTATTTCAGGTGTTACCTGCGCAGAAATTTTATTGTCGACAACCTTGGCAGATTCCACCACAGGGCGAGGCACATCCGTTTCAAACCCCATTTGCTCGCTGGTTTCAATGAAAATTTTCGGTGCTACACTTGGGGGTATCCCAGGGGGCTGGTGGTGCGGGAATTCCTTCACACTATTGTTGTATTGGGCGTCCTTTTTTAGTTCTGGCTCACCTAGGGGAGCAATAAACTCTTCCCTACTGGCGGCCTTAAGACCACGCTGCAAGGCAGAAGATAAAATGGTTGTAACCAGAGCGGTGTTTTTCATCCGAGCCTCAGCCTTAGCTGGGTGCACATTGACATCCACTTCTGCTGGGTCAATTTCGATATTGATAAAAAACATGGGGTACTGGTTTTTCATCAATAACGTGGCGTAACCTTGCGTGATCGCATGCGAAATCGTCTGGTTTTTTACAGAGCGGCCATTGATAAAAACCTGCTGCCAGCGTCTGGTTTTTCTGGTGCCGCCATCGGGTTTGGAAAAAAGCCCTGTGAATTTTAGGTAGCTTTCCTCATGGCTGATTTCATAAAGATCATTTGCGATTTCAGAGCCATAGCAATTTCTGATACGGCCTGAAAAGCTTTCACCTTTGCCCAAGTTAATGACCACTTTTTTATTGTGCGTCAAGCGGAATTGGATCTCAGGCTTAGCCAAGGCCAGCTTTAAAATCAAATCGTAAATATGTTGGTATTCTGTGAGTAGGGCCTTTAAAAACTTCTGCCTAGCAGGGACATTAAAAAACAGCTCTTCGATGGTGATACGGGTCCCTTGGGGGAAGCCCACCTTATTACTTTGGATTTCTTTGCCACCTTCTAGTTTGAGTAAAAATCCACCTACTTCTTCATCCTTGCAGGTGGTTAGTTCAAAACGACTTACAGCTGAAATGGCTGCCAGGGCCTCGCCTCTAAAACCTAAGGTTCTCGTTTTAAAGAGGTCTTCCATGGAGGTTATTTTACTAGTGGCGTGGCGCTCTATGCAAAGTCGAGCGTCATCACTTGTCATACCGCTGCCGTTATCCAGCACAGAGATATAGTCTTTTCCACCATTTTGGATTGTTACAAAAATCTGGTCAGCGCCAGAGTCAATGGAGTTTTCTACCAATTCTTTAACCACACTTGCAGGGCGCTCTACAACCTCGCCTGCAGCTATTTTATTAATTAATTGGTCGTCTAATTTTTTAATTTTGTTCATTTGTCCCACATTACTTCTGTTAAAAAGTACCAAGAAGCGCATATATTGTATAGTCTCTGCCTTCATTTTCTTAATCTCTTGCTCCTTTTGTGCATCGGCTCTAATATGGACAAAAATTCACAATTCCCTTTGTTTTACAAATATGCAAAAAGCTCTTTTCCACACATTAGGTTGCAGGTTGAATCAGGCCGAATCAGCATCTATGGCCAAAAGCCTAAAAAATGCTGGTTATGAGATAACAACAGAGGCCACAGGTGCCGACTTGGTGGTGATCAACAGCTGCACTGTAACGGGGCAATCGGACCAAAAAACGAGGCAAGCTGTGAGAAGTTTGCAGCGGGCAAACCCAACAGCCGTGACTTGTGTGGTCGGTTGTATGAGCCAAGTGGCGAGCGCCGAGATTTTAGATATCGGCGGGGTGGACTTGATTTTAGGCACAGAGGAAAAATTAAATATCGGCTATTGGCTAAAGCAAAAGCAACCTGATGAACCATTAGTTGCCGTGGGAACCATATCTAAGGCTTCCTTTTCCATTGATACCCTGGGGCAGCATTCTACCTACACAAGGCCCAATATTAAGATCCAAGATGGCTGCAATTTCCTTTGCAGCTTTTGCATCATCCCTGTTGCCCGTGGGCGAAGCCGCTCAAGAGAGCTGGATAATTTGCTCAAAGAAGTCGATTGGTTTGTCGCTAAAGGAACACAAGAGATTGTTTTAACAGGGGTTAATTTAGGCGAATATAATGATAGCGGCCTTGATTTTTTAGGTCTATTGGATAGATTAAATGAAGTTAAGGGTTTGGCAAGAGTTCGCATTTCCTCTATTGAGCCAACCACTGTGGACCGAGGTATTTTTGTGCGCATGAAGGAAAAAAGCCACAACCTGCAACCCTATTTGCATCTGCCTTTGCAGGCGGCGACAGATAAAATTTTAGGCGACATGCGCAGGCGTTACACCTTAAAAGAATACCAGCAGTTTATATTAGATGCCAAGGAAACTATTCCTAACTTGGGCCTAGGTACAGACCTATTAACTGGTTACCCTACTGAAACGGAAGAAGACTTTGCAGAGGGTTATAAATTTGTCCAAACGCAACCCTTTGCTTACTTTCATGTATTCCCTTATGCTAAAAGGGAAGGGGCCAGATCAGCAAAACTAGATTCCTTGGAAACTAAAGAGCTTGGCCGTAGGGTAGACCTCCTTCGCTCTTTGAGCGACGAGAAAAAACAAGCCTTCGCAAGCGCACAGATAGGCACGACCCAAGAGGTTTTGTTTGAAGGAACCAGCGGAGAGGTTTATTCAGGTTATTGCGGGAATTTTTTACGAGTTAAGGTTGCCTCAAAAGTAGACTTGAGCAATCAAATTCATCCAGTTAAAATCACTAGCGCCAAAAATGGAACTGCTTTTGGCAATATTATAAGCGAGGTTAAAGATGCAACCAAATAGCTATATAGAATATGTAAAAACCAAAGAACCACGTATGTGGGCTTCATTGGAAGGGGCTGCAAAAGAGGGTCTGATTTTTATTGATGAAAAAAATGACGCCATTACAGCTACCAATAGGCTATTACTAACCTACCCTGCTTTGCATGAAATTATTAATTATCTGGTTGGCGAGTGGAAAGCCGAACAGGCCAAGACCATTGGTTTTGATCACATTAAATCCCTTTTAGAGGCACAATGAATATACTAGAGCAAGTCATCCTAGCCCTATACCCCTTAATCGAGCCAAAACTAAAATGGCAAATTGGGGAATTGAACTTGATCAAAGACATAACCTTTACAGGCGACGAAGTTAACATTCGCATAGACTTGATTACAGATGATGAAGCCCAAAAGTCAGCCTTTAAACTGGAAGTGGAGGCTGCACTGGCCCATTTGAAATTCTCTGAAATTAACTTGTCTATATTTAAGGTGCAGGTTGCGCTAAATGGCCTTGAAGGTGTGAAGAAAATTATTATGGTCGGCAGCGGCAAGGGTGGCGTTGGTAAGTCAACCGTTGCTGCAAATCTGGCTGCCACCTTTAAGCTTAAGGGTTTTGACGTAGGCATGATGGACGCTGATATCTACGGGCCTTCTCTCCCCATCCTACTAGGTTGTAAGGAGAAACCACAGGTATTGGCAAACGAGATGTTGCTGCCATTGATTGCCCATGGGATGAAGTTTATTTCTACTGGTAGCCTCGTGCCGCCAGATATGGCTCTTGCTTGGCGAGGGCAACTGGTTGCGGGCACCTTGCTGCAATTTATTAGAAACACCGCCTGGGGTAAGCTGGACTATTTGATTATCGATATGCCCCCCGGTAGTGGCGAGGTGCAGTTGACACTAGCTGCCGAGTTAAAGGTAGATGGTGTTGTTGTGGTTTCCATGCCCCAAGAAGTGGTGATTGGCGATGTGCGGCGTAGTTTAAGTTTATTTAAGGAAAAAGAAATCCCTGTGTTGGGCGTGATCCAAAATATGGCCAGCTACATCTGTAACGACTGCGGCAAACCCCAAGACCTTTTCCCCAGCGGCGCCACCGAACTGGTCGGTTTTGAAACCCTAGCCTCCCTGCCCCTAGACCCAAATGTTACTCGCTCTGGCAATAGTGGTGTCCCTGCTGTTTTAGCCGAAGGTGATTCTGATTTTAAAAGGATTTTTGGGGAGATTGTGGATAAGTTGGTCGGCTAGAGAAAGCTAGGTTGATCTTTAGTGGTCTTAGGTGTGTTTTTTCTTTTTTAGTAGGTATCTGGGCAGCGAATATGCTGAAGCAGCAAATAAGCCGCCCAGTAATGCTCCAAGCAAAGGGAAGAGTTTAAAAACCTCTTTTAAAGTTATTTCTTCATTTGGGGAATTTATAAATTTTGGTTCTGCCATTTTTGTGACACGTGCCGTTACATTAGGTGTCAACCCTGTGTTGCCATGAAAATAGACAAAAAAAGTAAGAGTTTCTTTTGGTTGGATATCTTTAAATGTAAGGGTTATTTTATTGTCATATCGGTCTTTAGAGATAGAGGAATTTTCTTGCAGAGACGGAGAACTTGCACCGTTAATTTGAGTGGAAAGAATATTAATCTCTCCAAAATCTAAAGTAACAGGTTCTCTTACATCAGTTGCACTTTGAATTTCTTCTTTTCCTGTGTTGGTCAGTCGGTATTCTTGCTTAACAAGGCTCTTGATCCTGTTACCGTTATAAATCGTATATAACCCTTTTATATCTTCTTTCTCAGAAACAAGACTAGTTTCCTTAATAAGCTCAATGGTTAAATCATACTCAGGCTTTAGTATATCGTCATTGTAGGTCAACCAACCTAATGCGAGCGCCACTAAAGTTGCAATAAAAACTGTATATTTAATAATTGCATTAAGCATATAAATACCATAAATAAGTTTGGTATTTTTTGCAAATATTATATCTGTAATTCAAGGCTGAAAAGTTTTGAGCACTTCCTTTATTCCTGTACCCGAATGATCATTAATTTGATGATAACAGTGGTCTACTGAAAAATTCCTTTCTAGATCATTCAAGATAGTTCTGAGTACTTTTCGTTTTCAAAATTAAGATGTTCTAGGTGACTACAGGTTCAGTTTGATTTTGCCTGTTGAATACTGATGCACCAAGGCTGAAATTAATGTTTGGTAGGGAATTCCATCATTGGCTGCCTTTTGTTTGATGGCGTTCAAGTCATTTTCAGTGACTCGGAAGGTAATGGTTTTCTTTTTCTTTAACGAGTTGCTATCTGCCAATTTTACCTTAGCAATCATTTAAGGCCCAGCAGATATCCAGCCTTCTTCACCTAGAGCATCCATTAATTCTTTTTCTTCCGCATCCAATGGAGTATAAATATTTTTCTTAGCCATCTGTGTCCCTTTTTTTTAGTTTCCGATCTGTAAAAGCAGTTTTTAAGAAAAAGCCATCCTCTTCTGGTATGGTGGGAACCGCCCAAAAATAATCACTTAAAAGCACAACCAGTTAAACTTGGGTTTCCCGTTTTGGGTGCTTGGTCACATCCAATAAAAAACCATGATCAATTGCCTGCTCAATTTCTTCAAAGTTTATTCCACGCTCTGCAATGAGCTGTTCACTCTTTTCAGGATTCCAACTTAGTTTCATTAAGTTAATTTACTTAACTGTCACTACATTTACAATACAATTTAAATCCGAAGGTTTAAAGAAACACAGTTTGCAAATTGACGGCAGCATCGGTTGAAGGGGCAAAATTAAAGAAGCTAAGTTTCAAGTGTTTGAGCTAGGTAAGGGGGCGAAGGTAGGCACAAGCAGGAGGCATTTTACGCAGTAAAAGCGCCTCAACCCTTCGCTAATTCAGCAGAAATAATAGTATAAGCAATGCCGCCAATCAACACAGATAAGCCCGTAAGAGCCAAAACCACAGCAACCTGATTAATACGGTTTACCCAATTGCAGTAAAAAGATTTAAGCCAATTTGGTGGCCAATTGAATTGTGGTTCGGGCATTGTTAGTCTCAGGGTTTATTTGCTGCTTTTTATGATGATATGAGTTTTTGCGTAAACTGGGAATGGGCAAGTACCCCTTAAAAAGGATAACCAAAAAATAAGGTCGTGGTCTTTTCCTCCTCGCTCCAGCCAATATCCAACCTTACAACGACAGTATTAAAGATCGGCCTTAAACCAAATCCGTAACTGGTTCGGGTTGAGTCCCAAAGTTCAGCTTTGGTAGGGGCGACAGTGCCAGACTCTGCAAAAAGGGCCAATTGGAAACCTGCAAAGGTTCCCTTTTCGACAAAAAAATCAAAGGCTTCTTGCGCCTCGAAGGCATACCACCTGAACTCAGCTCCACGAAAGGCGGTATAGGAATCGTAAAAGCGATTGGTTCGATACCCACGTAAGCGATTTGCGCCACCCAGCGAGGTGGCCTTGCCTCGGTTAGCATTTTCAACTTGTCTTTGGTACAGGTCATCAAGCAAGGTTTGGCAGGAGTCAGCAGCGCCTGTGGGGCAGATAAATTGAGTTCGGTCGACGGTTCCTTTTTCTGTTACAGTAGAGCTACCAAAGAAATAGTTTAAGACTAAAATACCCTTATTATTATCCAAAATGGGCAGGTAGCTAGTCAAGTTTAGGTCTTCTTGGAAGAAACCACTATTGCCTTCTCTCGTGGCAGGCATCCCCCATTTTTCATATTGCACTCGGTAGCCAATTCTTGGGTCTCTACGGTCATCGGTATCATCTAAATAAATCCCCCAACGGTAGCCTCTGGGCTTTTTAATCAGTTTCGCTTCTTCAGCATTATAAAATTTTCCTGTTGGGTCAATTAGCCCATATGGGGTTACCGACCCATCCAAATAGCCATAATAAAACTCCAGCTGGTATTCCCAAAAATTCAGGCTTAGTTCCGCCCCAGAAGAGGAAAAGGTAGAGGCTAATAAGTAATACGTGCTATCAGGATCGGAATTAATACCCCGCTCCCCTTCGGGCCAAGTGCCATTAATCACATCAATTTTGTAGGCGTTTAAAGTCAAATGCTCGGTATAAAGCGGAAAGTCTAAAATCGTGAAAAGAGTGATTTCAAAGTCATCATTTTCAAAATAATCCGCTGGCCCACCAAGTTTAATTGCAGCAATATCTGTCTCGCTGCCACCGAGGGCAATTACGCTGGCCCCATAGCCGCTGAACTCTTGCACCCCTGGTAGCTTTCCCGCTACTGGGTAAACAAAATAAGAAAGTTCTGCCTTTGGTTTAGGTCTACGGTCAAAAAGTAACGCAAAGGCAGAGCTGGATTGCAGAATAAATAATATTGTTAGGCAAAAGAGAAGTATTTTTTTCATGGGCCAAGAAATTTGTCTTTTTTGTGAAGATACAGTTTAGTTGATTCAAAAGCAAAAGATTATTAAATAATGCGCTGAAAGGCCATTCATGAACCTAGAAGATTATTTTGTCTAGTCTAATTGTAAATAGGACTATTTGAGGAGTGTGGTCTTTGCCCTAAGGGCTATTTTTTTTGTAGGCCTCACAGGCATACCCATAGAAAATATACCTGTAGTCTCAGGTTCTGGTTATTACTTTAAGTTCGGCAAGAGCAGAAAATATTTTCTAATTTAAAGTAATAAAGGGCGTCGAGAATGGGGAATACAGGAGTCTTAAGGGAATTGTCTTTTTGCGAGGTCTCAATTAAGCTAAAACCAGAAACAAGGGTTAATAATAAATTGTATTTTGCCATCAAGCGTCTTCCATGAAAAAGAAAAGTAATTTTGAACAGTCGAAAAACAAGGAAGACTATTGGAATAGGATGCTTCTCGCCTTGGCAGCTATTTTTTTGGTGGGTGTTTTTATTTCGCTCATACTAGCATTAATCTCGTTTATGGCGTCAAATTCAGGTGATTACCTTGACTATTTATCGTTTTGGGCCTGGAGAATTGTTACAGGTATCTTTATTAACGAAGTGGCTGTTCTCGTATTTCTAAGCTGCGGCTGGATTCCTGTGGAAAAATCCCTTCGAGGTTTTCTGCCTTTAATGGTTGTCTCAACTTGTTTGGTCAGTATCTTTTTCATTTGGCTTTTGGCAGATAAAAATCCTTTGCTGATTCAAAAGGTGATTTTCTTTATCAAGGTGAGTGGGATTTCTTTTGTAATCAACGGCATGCTTTACCGTTTTTCACCGGCTTATGATGTTCTGTGCGAGGTCCAGGGCCAATCCCTTTTTAACTCAAGCGGTGAGTTGACCCTAAGTTTTGGCTATGGGGAAAGTGCTTTCTGGGTCCCCGTTCATGCATTATCTTGCGTTGTGGCTGAAGGCGCTGAACTTAAGGTTACCTTTCAAAATAACGGAGTCTGGGAGACAAAAAAAATACTTGGAAAAGTAAAGGATGTGCAGGTCCAAGCCCACAAAGATTTGCTCAAATTGGGCCGTATCCTACTGGTCAATCCAGACTGGGTACAGAACATAACCCAGCAAAGCGAGGGCTTACTCATCAATCTGGCTGGTTTGGACGAGCCGCAAGTCGCTCCAAACTCAGTAGCTAAAAAACTGCAAGAAAGGGTAAAGGCTGGATAAACGGGCGCTAAAGTAGGCTAGGAGCTAAATTAAGGCCAAAAAAAAGCAGCCTAGGCTGCTTTTAATTTGTTGTATGTAATAAAATCTAAGATTGGTACTCGTTCCAAGACTTAATTTTTAACTCAGGGTTAGCAGCAATGGCTTCAATGAAGCGAGCTGCGAGCTGAGGGTTGGTAATCAAGGGCACGCCATGGTCAACGGTTTTACGACGAACTTTATAGCCGTTTGTTAACTCCGTGCTTTGGAAGTTTTTCGGGATGTTTACCACCAAATCCAAACCTTCCTCTTCAATAGCATCCAACACATTTCTATCACCCTTTTGGTTGGGCCAGTAGACTTGTGTTGTATCTACACCATGGGCGGCAAAGTATTTATGGGTTCCTGGGGTCGCAAAGACCTCCACACCTAAAGCTTGCAGCGCCTTTGCAGGCTCTAAAAAGGCTAATTTTTCCTCTTCACCACCTGAGGAAATTAATACTTTATGAAGCTTGGTTCTAAAGCCGACAGAGCGCATAGACTTAAGCAATGCCTCGTGGAAATCATCCCCTAAGCAACCAACCTCACCAGTGGAAGCCATTTCCACGCCTAAAGTTGGGTCAGCGCCAAGTAAACGAGTAAAAGAAAAGTGGCTGGCTTTCACACCAACATAATCCAGTTCCATAAAAGATCGTTGGGTTTTTGTGGCACCCTTACCTAAGATGGCCTCTGTAGCCAGCTTGATAAAGTTCTTCTTGTAGACCTTAGACACAAAGGGGAAAGATCTTGAGGCCCGTAAGTTACACTCAATTACCTTGATACTATTGCCCTTGGCCAAAAACTGCATGTTAAAGGGCCCCGTAATTTCTAAAGCCTTTGCGATTTCAGCTGCAATCAAACGAATTTTTCTAATGGTTTCAATGTAGGTTCTCTGTGGTGGCAGCACGAGGGTAGCATCACCAGAGTGAACCCCTGCATTTTCTAAGTGCTCGCTAATGGCAAAGGCTGCAACCTTTCCATCGTTGGCAACACCATCAAACTCAATCTCTTTGGAGTTGGTTTGGTATTTGGAAATCACCACAGGGTGATCGCTATTCAAGTCGGTTGCCTGCTTTAAGTAGCTGATCAAAGCTGTCTCACTGGTAGCCACGCCCATGGCGGCACCTGAAAGAACATAAGAAGGCCGAATCAAAACGGGGTATTCTACGTTGATAGCAAATTCTTTCGCAGCGTCTAGAGTTGTTAGTTCTTTCCAAAGAGGCTGGTCGATGCCCAGTTTATCCATAAGGCCTGAGAACTTATGTCTGTCTTCTGCCTGATCAATTTTCTTTGGGCTGGTGCCTAAAACCTTGGCTCCCCATTGTTCTAACGGTAAAGCTAGGTTGTTGGAAACCTGCCCACCCATGGAGACAATAATGCCTATTGGGTTTTCCTTCTCGTAGAGGTCCATCACTGTTTCAAGGCGGATCTCATCAAAATATAGCCTGTCTACTTCATCATAATCAGTGGAAACAGTTTCAGGGTTGTAGTTGATCAAAATAGACCTGTAACCCTGCTCTTTTACAGTTTTAACGGCATTCACACAGCACCAGTCAAACTCTACACTGGAACCAATTCTATAGGTGCCACTTCCCAGAGTTAACACGGAAGGCGTGCCACCAAATTCAATGTCATCTTCACAAGCGTTGTAGGTGAAATACAGGTAATTGGTCTGGGCTGGGTATTCGCCAGCTAGTGTATCAATCTGTTTCACATAGGGATTCAAGCCGTAAGCCTGCCTCATTCTGCGAATATTTCTTTCGTCTGTGCCTAGGAGTTGCGCAATTTGGGGGTCACCAAAACCACACTGTTTCGCTTCCAAAAGTACGTGGCGAGGTAGGTTGCCATTATGGTACTGGTGGATTAAATCTTCAACCCGAACGATGTTATTAATTTTGTGTAAAAACCAGCGGTCGATGCGAGTATGTTCATGGATTTCATCAATGGACATGCCTTGTTTGATCGCCCATGGAATTGAAAATACACGTTCGTCAGTGGGGTTGCACAATTCATTGATCAATTCTTTGGTAGTGGCCTTTTTGCCAAGTTCGTCCCTGTTGGTCACAAGTCCTTGGGCACCAATATCAATCATTCGTAAGGCTTTTTGCAAGGCCTCCTGGAAGGTTTTACCGATGGCCATAACTTCACCAACGGACTTCATGCTGGTGCCGATTTTTTTAGAAACTTGTTTGAATTTCTTTAAATCCCAACGTGGAATCTTCACAACAACGTAATCCAAAGCAGGCTCAAAGCAGGCAATAGTAGAATGGGTGATGGAATTTTTAAGTTCTGTAAGGGAGTAGCCTAAGCCCAGTTTGGCCGCAACAAAAGCCAAGGGGTAACCTGTAGCCTTAGAAGCTAAAGCGGAAGAACGAGAAAGACGGGCATTAACCTCAATCACTCGGTATTCTTCAGAGTGAGGGTTAAGCGCATACTGAATATTACACTCCCCAATGACACCCAAATGGCGAACCGTCTTCAGAGCCACTTCACGGAGCATGTGGTATTCACGGTTGGTCAAGGTTTGACTTGGAGCGATCACAATAGATTCACCTGTGTGAATCCCTAAGGGATCAAAGTTTTCCATGTTACAAACAGTAATACAGTTGTCTTCTTTATCTCTAACAACTTCGTATTCTACTTCTTTCCAGCCTTTTAGGTATTCTTCAACAAGCAACTGGGGCGTGTGAGCAAAAGCCTTTTCTGCTAGGTCACG
>JASJGK010000196.1:0-12488 GCA_033791585.1 SAR324 cluster bacterium
ACGTTAAGGAGGTCTTTATTAATTCCTTAATCCCTCAATCCCTAAATTCGTAATTGTGGTTTGTCCGGGTTTCCAGGTTCAATTTTTGGGTTTATTTATGGATAATTGGCACAAATGGTAAAGAAACAAATTTTTATCAAAGGGTATAAATCGGATTATAATTCTGTAATTCAGTGGAATATGATGATTTTATGAGTAAATGCAGTGAGGCTATGATGAAAGATACAGCCAAGGTTTTATTTAACGTTTCTAGATCGAAGGAGGTGGTGTAAACAGCAAAGTGCAAATGGGGGCCTGTGCTGCGGCCTGAGTTACCTGAGAGGCCAATCTGTTGCCCTTGGCTTACAGAGTCCCCTGCCTCTACAAGAGAACCATTTTTAGTAAGGTGGAGGTAGGTGGCAACTGAGCCATCGGTATGTTCAATATAAATATGGTTGTCTGGCATAGCACCATCTTCAATATCCTCTTTTGTTTCAGTCACCATGCCTGATCTACTTGCGTAAACAGCAGTGCCTATATCCATAACAAAGTCATAAGAATAGCGGTAAGAACCCGTGTGGCTAAAACCACCACAGGACTTTTGACTCACCTTGTAGGTTTCTCCTACTTTCCACGGAAGGATGTATTGTGAGGTCGAATATTCAGGGAAATCGTCACAGACTCCCTTGTGGTTCATCGAGTCCGCACCTGTGCCGCAACTGTTTAAAAGAAGGCCGCATGTTAATAAAAAGATAGTTAGTTTCTTCATGATTACCAAGTAAAACCAATTAACATAAAACTATCAATGGACCGCCCAACTTTATAAGTTAGGGGGAGGGTGACAAACCAACCGCTGCCAATTTCGGCCCCAACCGTTAAAAAACCTGCCACATTAAAACCGTCTAAAAAACTATAACCACCGCCTGCCGCGGCTTCAAAAAATATATCGTCTCCCTTGTGCATGCCGTAACCTACAATTATATCTGGGTAGAAGATCGAATTAAAAACATCCACATGGTAAACCCAACCTTTGCCGTTATCGTTATATTGGGTTGTGTGGGTGCGCAAAGAGGCATTGCGTTCTGTTTCCAAGCCATCAATAGTTTCTTGTTGGTAGGCAGCCATAAAGGCCGTTCTGGTCTGGCCAAATACTGGCAAGGTGAGGCCAGTTAAACTGAATGTCGCCAATAACAAAAATATAAGAATCAGCTTTTTCATAAGCCAAACCTGATACCGATTTGGGGCGTGGCTTCAATTAGTGTTCGGTTCCGAAGATCTCCAGCGGTGATTTTTTTGATCACAATAGGAAGAGAGATGCTGCACCAGTCATTGACCAAACCACCATATTGGATAATGGTTCCCGATCCTGTTGCACGGCTTTCATTGAAGGTTCGAGTAAAACGCCCCACAGCAATCTCGAGGTATCTATCCCCACCAAAACGTACACCGACAGCGCTGATTTTATCAGTTAGGTAATCATGTGGGGTCTCGATAATTTGCACAGCGCCAAAGCGAAAGGAATCGCTACCAACAAAGGCGTAAGAGTGGGTGTAAAGGCTAACTTCCTCATGATTTATTGAAACAAAGCCATCCACACCCAGTTCAGTAGCTTGAACGGGCCCATTGCCGAGGGTAAAAAAGAAAATAAAAAGAAGAAGTTTTTGCTTCACGGTGCCTAAGAGTTGCAGTTTAGCTAGTATTTTAGGCTAGTTTTGTCTCTTAGGGAATAATTTTCTTACCTAAACTAAGACTTAAGGGAAGGCTACCCCTGTAGCAACTTCTGCCCAGTCCCATAGTTTAGTATTTACCTGTTCATCTAAGGCGGCAGGGTCGATTTTAGCTAAGGCAGGTCTTCCACTGGTTTCATTTGGACCGTCAGGCCCCCAATATTCACCGCTGTTGGCACCTGGCGAAAGGGCTGCCGTTAAGGTTGGTTGGGCGCCTTCTTTGGCTGTCATCAGAGTAAGATTTTTCATCATCTCTTTGTCTACATTTTTTTGCAGGTCAGTGGCGCTGAACCCCGGGTGGGCTGCCAGTGAAGCCATTTGACAATTTTTAGCCTTCAGGCGTTTGTCTAGTTCCAGTGTTAAGATTATATCAGCCAGTTTGCTTTGGCCGTATTCTCGCCATTGGTCGTAAGCTTTTTCAAGGTGAAAATTATCAAAGTCAATTGAAGCCCCTCTGTTAGCAACACTGCTAAGAGTCACTACTCTTGCGCCTTTGGTTGATTCTAAAAGCTCAAAGAGGCGGCCAGTCAAGGCGAAATGGCCCACAAAATTAACTCCCATTTGCATTTCATAACCATCTGCCGTTTTACTAGCAGGCGGAATCATAACCCCTGCATTGTTAATGAGCAGGTCTAACTGTTTGTGTTCTTTGGTAACGGTTTCAGCAAAGGCTTTTACGGAATCCAAACTTGCTAGGTCGAGGTTACCATAGATCAGTTCGCCGCCTGAGCCAGCCTCTTTCATCCTTACAATGGCCGCTGTGCCTTTTTCTTCGCTTCTACAGGCAACGATAACTGTGGCCCCTTTTTGGTAAAGTTCTAAGGCGGTTTCGAAACCTAAACCTGTGTTTGCGCCTGTTACAATAGCGATTTTTCCTGAAAGTTCCACGGCTTTAACTCCAATTTCTAATTTACTGTGTTTAGTCAAATTTACCTTAGCTAGTTCTGATTAAAAAAAGCTAGCCTAAATATTAAAACAAGGGGTTAAGGCTATTTTGCAAAATGCTTTTTTTGAAGCCTATTCAAGGTTTCTTGTAAAAATACACTGATGGTACTAAACTAAATTATCTTGAAATCTACAACTCTTATTGGGAAAGCATGTCTAACAAGTTCTATTTTTTCTTTTTGGCAATATTTCTAATTGGCAGCTGTAGTGACGAAACTACAACTTCAGCTATTTGGGTTCAGCCGAGCGTGGATACAACTTGGCAGATCCAACTTTCAGGAACGGTAAACACAGAATACAATGTAGGCCTTTATGATATTGACTTGTTTGATGTTAGCACCGCAAAAATAGCAGGCCTGAAAGCGAGAGGGATAATTGTAATTTGCTATTTTTCTGGCGGATCTTATGAAGATTGGCGCTCTGATGAAAGCTCCTTTAGTGCAGTGGACTTAGGCAACGAGCTAGACGGTTGGGAAGGGGAGAACTGGTTGGATATTACATCGGCCAGGGTGAGGGCTGTGATGCTAACCCGTCTGGATTTAGCAAAGGCCAAAGGTTGCGATGGGGTGGACCCTGACAACATGAATGGCTATGACAATGATACGGGTTTTGATCTAACCGCCGCCGAACAATTAGCCTACAATATCTTTATGGCTAATGCAGCCCACTCAAGGGGCTTGGCTGTGGGCCTAAAAAATGATCTTGATCAAGTGGCGGAGTTAGTGAGTTATTTCGATTTCCAAGTCAATGAACAGTGCTATCAATATGACGAATGTTCCTTATTATTTCCCTTCATCGCCGCTGGAAAACCCGTCTTTAATATCGAGTATAATGCGGCCATTGTTAGTGATCCCACCGACCTCTGTGCTGATGCCGCCTCTTGGAGTTTTCGCTCTTTAGTGATGCCCCTACTCTTAGATGACACCTCCCGTACCTCTTGTGATTGAGTCCATCAAGCTTAAGCAAAAAGCTCCCGCAACGTGCCAGTTAGAACCTCAGCCTCAAGGGGTTTGTTTAGGAAGTTATCAAAGTCAGCGTAGTGGAATTTGTCCTCTAGCTCCTCTTGGCTATAGCTACTCAGTACAATGATTTTTGCCTCCTTGCCTTTGGCGCGGAGAGCTTTGCTCACCTCAATGCCATTGATTTTCGGTAGGTCTATATCCATCAAAATCAGGTCATAGTCTTTGGTCTGAGCCAAGTCCAAAGCATCCTCCCCATTTTTGGCAATATCGAAATCTAAGCCCATTTGGGAAAGTTGATAGATACTGGTTTTGAGGTGCAAGGGATTATCTTCCACAAGTAACACTGGCCCAATTTTAAGGTCAGCCAGAGGTAACAGCGCCTCGGCAGCGAGAGCAACCTTTTGGCTTCGTGGGAGACTAATCCAGAAAGTACTACCTTCACCAAGCTTAGATTCTACCCCAATTTTCCCAGCATTTTTAACAATAAACTCTTTACATAAAATCAGGCCTAATCCCGTCCCCTTCTCGTTTGCAGTGCCCAAAGTAGAGCTCATGGGTTTGTCTAATTTAAAGACGCTGTCCCTTTGCTTCTCGCTCATGCCGATACCTGAATCGACAATTTCTAAACGGATATTTTGTGAAGTGACTTGGGTACGGATAACGATACTACCGCCTTCTGGGGTAAATTTGATAGCGTTGGAAATTAAATTTCTGACCACAGTAGAAATCATAAACTTGTCGGCTTGGACAAGGTAACTATCCAGCTCTTCTGTGAGTATAGTAATATTTTTCTGCTGGGCTGACTCAGACAATAGGTTCACCGCATCCTTAGTTAAGTCAATTAAAGTGAAGATGCTTCGTTTGGTGATCATCTGCTTCTTCTGGCTTTGCGCCCAGTTTAAAAGGTCAGTGAGCAATTGGTGGATGTGGTTTGTCTGCTTTTCTAGTGTAATAATTAGGTCGTCGTCTAGAGTTAAGCTTTCACGCCTTACAAGGCTAAAAATCAGGGCCATACTACCGAGTGGGCCTTTTAGATCGTGAGAGATAATAGAGAAGAATTTGTCTTTAGTCTCGTTGGCCTCGACTAAGTCTTTGGTAGATTGAGCCACCTTTTCATACGTCAAAGCGTTATCAAGCAGAATCGAAACCTGGTCTGACATATGGCTTAACACAGGGATGTCTTCTTCAGGGTAGGCATTCAAGCTGCCTAGGACAATTACACCAAGAGGTTTATCTTTAATTTGCATAGGTAGCATAACCAATTCAGCAGGAAACAGCTTGGTAATGCCCAAGTTGATTTCAAAAAAGCAGTCCACAGGGAGCTCAGATATTACCCGAGCCTTACCGTCGGCCAAAACTTGAGCAGGAAGGCTGCCTGCAAGACTACTGTCACTGATAGAAGCAGGGTCGAGGGCGTGGAACACTCTTGCATCTAGGTTTTTGGTGTCTTCATTCCAAAGGAATATCGCACCTAATTCAGAGCTACTTAACCCCACTACTCTGTCTAAAGCTTTTTGTAATAGGTCAATAGGGTCACTGGTGGTAAAAAGGTATGAGGTTAAATCGTGGTATTTTTTGATCTTTTCTAGGTGTGAAAAGGTCTCTTGAACTTGGGCAACTTGGGCCTCTAATTCGTCTCTTTGGGCCTCTAATGCCTCTTCTACCTTGGTTTTTTTTACAGCCTCAACTCTAAGCAAGGCTTGGCTGTGCTTAAGTTGACCGTTGATCTTTAAGATGTAAGCTAAAACTCCTGAAAGAAATAGTAAAAGAACCGAAGAAATCGCCAAAGGGAGCCAATACTGCTTCATGATCTTACCAAAAGTAAGCTGGCCAAACTTGCGGAAAGGGCCAATTTTTAGGTCGATCATCAAGTTTCTGATAGGCTGGTAATTTAGGGGGACGGTCCAACCTTCATTTTTACCATTGATGGCAGCCATTGAGTTTTTTGGCATTTCCAATAAAGCGATGGCTACTTTTTGCGCCATAAAATCGGGAACATGGGAAAGTTTGGCAAAGGGCCATTCAGGGACCAATATAGTAGAGTGCCGATAGGGAAATTCCACACCATCAGTGACCCGTTTTTTTCCAATGATTTTAAAATCATCTAAATTGATTTTCTTTTCCTCTGCCATGCGCTCTAAGGTATCGCTACGAATGGTGCCCACGTCAACTTCGCCGTTGAGTACAGCAAAAACAACCAAATCATGCTTCGAGCGAAAACTGAGTTTGGTAAAATCTTGGTAAGGATCAATGCCGTATTTTTTTAGCTCACTCCAACCGAGCTGGAAACCGCCGAGGCTGGTCTCTTTTACAGCCATAAAACTTTTGCCTTTCCTAAGGTCGCCCATGGTTTGGATATCTTGCCTGTCGGCACGAGCAAGTAAAACACCTCCAAAGAGGGTATAGGCCCCATTGGGTCCCTTATTTTTTAAGGTGGCAATGCGGCTGGCACCGTGTAAAATTTCCATCTCCACATAGATACTAGGGTTAACCAAGAGAAAATCAATCGTCTTATTGGCTACGGCCGAGGGGACCTCTTCAAAACCTAAAGGCACAATGGTAAAGGTTAAATTCGGTAGCTTTTCGCTTAGATAGTCAGCTGTAGCCGACCACTTTTGCACAGTGATTTCAGGACCACGTTTGGCAAGCACACCAATTTTATAATTGTTTAGTGCAGCATACAGATTTGAAAAGGAAGTCAAACACAGCAGACATAGAGATAATAGGAAAAACGTAAATTTGTGGAGTTTCATAATTGGGCAAGATTATGGTTTTTATTGTCCGCCGTCGGTCTTAAAACCACGAGGGCAAGTCTGGTTTTTTTAAGACAGTTGGTCTTATAGAGGGATTCAACTTTTTTTAATCTAATGGTATCTTGAATCAGTAATCATTTCAAATGAAAAGGCTACTAAATAAAAATAAAACGGTTTCCTTTTTAGCTTAAAAAATATCAAAAAGTGGGTTTAAACATGAAATCATGTGCGAAGTCAAAAATTTTAGTCTAGAGTTTTAAATTTTTTTTATTAGAACCTGGTAAATTTATTTACAATCTGAAAAGAATGTAAAATATTCACTCCCCTGTCTCAGCTCTTTATGCTATTTAAAACTATAGAAAATTTAAAAAATTAACGACCAAACTAATATGCATTTATCTATCAAGTATAAAGTCTTAGGACTAATCATGGGCCCCCTCCTACTATTTGGACTTCTGATTGGGATTCTCTTTTCCCAGAGCGCAACTAGGATGGCTGAAAAACAGCTACAGCATTTCCGTGAGCAGTTACTAGGCGATAGCAGAGAGTTGCTAAAGAGCAATGTGCAAATCGCTGAAAAGGCAATTGAGAAGTATTTTAAGGATTCCGCCCCTGAAAAAATCCAAAAGAACCTAAAAAACAGAGGGGAAGACTTTCACCAGCTTTTAAAGCGTTACTATCAAAGCAATAAAAATGGTATGAGTCGTGGCCAACTGCGAGCGGGGATTTTGCAATTAACCAAATCTTACCGATATAACGACACTGGTTATTTCTGGATTAACGACTTACAAGCGCGTGTAATTATGCATCCCATGAAACCAGCTTTAGACGGACAAGATAAATCTGGTTTGAAAGATAAAAATGGGGTCTACCTCTTTAAAGAATTTGCAAGTAGAGCAAAAAGCCCAGAAAAAAGCGGCTTTGTGGAATACCTTTGGCCCAATCCTAAAACAAATGAAGATGAAGCAAAAATTAGCTATGTCTTTTTGTTTGAACCTTTGAATCTGGTTTTTGGAACAGGTGAGTACTATCCTGAAATCCAAAAGAAATTACAGCGTGAGGCCATGGCTGTGGTTAAGGAATTGCGCTTTGGTAAAGATGGTTATTTTTGGATCAACGACTATGACTCAAGAATGGTGATGCACCCGACCAAACCACAACTAGATGGCAAGGATATGTCTGGCTCCAAAGATGCCAACGGTGTGATGTTGTTTCGAGAATTCGCCAAGATAGGTAAAGAAAAGGGTAGTGGTTATGTGAATTATCTCTGGCCCAAGCCTGGCAGCGCTGAACCCCAGCCAAAATTGAGTTATGTTACCTCCTTTCCCCAGTGGAAGTGGGTGATAGGAACAGGGGTGTATATTGATCACATCGATGAAGCTGTGGCCCTTGAAGGCAAAAGAGTGGAAGCGGAAAACAGCAGGATCTTGTTTATTGGCTTTTTTGTGCTGCTGGCCCTAATGGTTGTGGTAGGGTTTTTTGCCATTCTAGTAAGCTCAAAGCATTTTATTGCACCCTTACTTGCTATGGGGGCTTTTTTAAAGCTGTTGGGCAAGGGTGACTTAATGGGGAACTTAGAAATTGAATCTCAAGATGAATTTGGTCAAATTGCAGAAGAAATGAATTCCTTTACAAGTATTTTAAGGCAAAGAGCTCAGTTAGCCGCAGATGTTGCCCAAGGTGATTTTGACCAGAAGGTAACCCTAGCTTCTGATGCAGATTCTTTAGGTTTGGCCTTAAGCCATATGATCCAAAGCCTAGAGCATAAGGTGGTTACAGCCAAAGCCATTTCCAAAGGCGATTTGAGTCAAGATGTGCAAATTGAATCACCTAAGGATATTTTAGGGTCAAGCTTACAACAGATGACATTAGGTTTAAGGAAGACCATGGGTGGCTTTTTAAACAGCGCCAATGCACTGGCAAGTAGCAGCAGTGAATTGTCTGCTGTGAGTCAAAATGTGGCTGATTCTACGGGAAACATAAAGGCCCAAACCCAGTCTGTCGCGGGGGCAACTGAGGAAATTCAATCTAATGTAACTCAATTGGCTCAAAATGCCGAAGGTATTTCAGAGAATGCCAAGACTATGGCCAGTACGGCTGTGGAAATGGACGAACGCATGGTTAAAGTTGCAAGTTCGATCACCCAGATAGATGAGTCTGTGCAGAGGGTATCTGAAAAGGCCAAGGCTTCCACTAAAATCGCCCATGAGGCCCAAGCTCTTTCAGGTCAAACCAATGTAGTAGTTGATAAGCTTAATAAATCGGCCTTAGAGATTGGCCAGATCACTAAAGCGATCCAAAACATTAGTAACCAAACCAAGATGCTTGCCTTAAATGCCACTATTGAATCAGCTTCAGCAGGCCAGAGTGGGAAGGGATTTGCGGTAATTAGTAAAGAAGTTAAAACTTTGGCCCAAACAAGTGATTCTGCCGCGCACAACATCTCTCAGATGATTGTTGGTATAAACCTGCAAACCCAAGAGGCTATTGGGACAATTCGTAAAATGGTGGATATAATTGGCGCAATTTTAACAGCAAATAAGGAAATTGATGAAGCGACAGAAGAGCAAAAGGTACAAGCTTCTGATATCAACCAAAATGTAACGGCTGCGGCCAAGCAAATGAAGTCAATGAGCCTTCTCACTTCAGAGCTCTATAAAAATGTGGATTCTATTGCTCGGTCCACAGAAGAGCTCGCCCTTGGCACAAAAGAAATTGCCAGCAACATGGCCCAGATTAACGTTGCAACCTTAGAGAATAGTCATGATGCCCAAGAGATTACTCTAGAATCTGGTCGTCTCGCAAAGATGGCTGATGATTTACAAGAGGAGGTTTCCTTTTTTAAAATTAGTTAAGTGCCAAATGTAGCAAGATCAATTTTTTTAGAGTCTTTGCAGTTTTAGTTTGTTAAGATATACCTAGAATCAAATATTAAAATGGAGAGTAGCATGAGTCATGATCATAAAAATCCCCGAGGGGCTAATATTTGGATTTCCGTGATATCTTTAAGTTTTCTATTACTTTCTGGTTGCGCAGGTAAAATCATAAAAACGGATTCAGCCCCTGATGCCACACCTGAATCCTTGGCCAATGGCAAAAAGCTTTACGGGACCTATTGTCAGTCTTGTCATGGAGATGCGGGAAAAGGTGATGGGCCTATGGCTGCCTCCAGTAATTTAAAAGTTGCAGATTTAACGGCTGCCGGCCGGCATATCACCCGCTTTGGTCTTTCTGTGGTCATTGAAAAACCACACTTTTCCAAGTTTACTATCCAACGCCAGATCAAATACTCCAGTGGCCAAATGCCTTTAGTGCAAGAAAAAATGACCAAGGAAAATATGGATGACTTGAGTAATTATGTACTGCATTTAATCCATAAATAGTAGACGAATCATTTTATAATCTGAGAGCTAAGAACTTTTTTTACAGAGGGAGTAGCTCTTAAATCCAACTATTGTGTATTTTTTTGTTTTTTTTTGGAAAAGCCACTTGCCTAATTTGTGTAGGTTTAGAGGTTTTTTGCGAGGGGCTATTTAAAACCTATTTATTCATTTTGAATTTTCTGGTATACCCTTTAGGTAAAAGCATAATGTTTCAGCCCCAAACAATCAAACCATGCAACAAATCCAAGGTAAATTTCTTTCCCTTTTAGTAGGTGGATTTTTTATAACTTTAGTCATTGCCTTTTGGGGTGGTAAGTTTTTGTTTCGAATTGTCGAAACGGAGTTGGGCTCTGGTTTTTCTAAAAAGCAGGTGCTTTATGACAGAGAACGAAGCATACGCCCTATTTTAACAGAGCTTTTCCTAACTAAAAAGCTCGCCAAGTCCCTGGAAATTAGCCAATGGGCGGCAAATGAAACTTCCCAGACAAGCAAAAAATTAGCTCTCGCAAAACTAGAAAACTTCCGTCTTGATTCGGCAGACCAAAGTTATTTTATAGCCCTTAGCGGCAATAAGGGGCTCTATTTTAACGATGATAAAACTCCCTTTAGCGACAAACCACGCTACTTCTTAGAGCAGAAAAAACAAGAAGACCACTGGTTTTTTAATACTCTCAAGCAAGATAAAACCTGCCTCTTAAACGTAGACTATAATGAGGTGATGAAGATCACCAAGGTCTGGATCAATTGCGTGATCATTTTGGATGGAATTCCTCAAGGCGTGGTGGGGACAGGTTTTGATTTGAGTAAATTTATTAACCAAGTTATCAACGACTCCGATGCTGGCATAAGTAATCTTTTTATTGATTCTAAAGGTGCGATTCAAGCCCATAAAGACCATGAAATGATAGACTTTAATACTATTTCTAAAGAGGGTGAACCTGTAAAATCTTTCTTTTCTCTTATCTCTGGTGAGTCAGAACAGGCAGAATTTCGAAATGCCCTGTTTCAGCTTAAAAAGCATCCAGGAGCTGTCAACCTAGAGTTGGAAGTGCAAGGTAACGATTACCTTATTGGTATTGCATATATTCCTGAAATTGATTGGTATAATGTTTCAATGTTGAAGGTAGGGAACTTTGGGCGCGGTGATACTTTTATGTGGATTGTCGGTTTTATCGTTCTTGCCCTGCTGTTAATATTAAGCTTATTTTTTATCATTGTGAAATGGATGGTCTTTGATAGGTTAGAAAAGTTGGACCAGACAGTCGCCCTGATGGGGGACGGAGATTATAGCTCAATAAATGAACAGGCTAAGTCCGATGAGATTGGGAATTTGGCTGCCAATGTAACAGAGATGGCTCGGTCCATTGAAGCTCGAACCAGCGAGTTGGAAAGAGTGGTAAAAGAGCGGACCGATGAATTGAGCTTGGTTAACAATGCCAAGGATAAGTTTTTCTCTATCATCAGCCACGATTTACGTGGGCCAACAGGTAGTTTAGCAATCATCTTAAACGAAGTGATCAAACAACCGAGTGACCTCGATGAGGCCCTTTTGGGCGGAATGCAACGGACGACTACCAACCTCTATAACTTGTTAAATCAGCTCTTAGAATGGGCCAAAAGCCAACAGGGAAAATTAGAAATGAACCTCATAGATTTTGAGGTGTCTCACCCCATTGAAGAAATGATAGGCCTCCTGATTGGTCAGGCGGAGCAAAAGGGTGTGGTAATTACCAGTAAAGTTTCACCTGAGCTATACGTCCATGCAGATGTTGCAACTGTAACCACTATCATCCGGAACCTACTTGGCAATGCTGTAAAGTTTACTGCTAAGGGTGGACAGGTTTCTATTGAAGCCAAGGCCAAGGGGGATAGTATCCAGATTAGAGTGGTGGACAATGGTATTGGTATCCCTAAACAAGAGTTAGGTAAGCTCTTTAAAATCGGAGAAAAAGCCAAGACATCTCTGGGGACAGAACAGGAAGAAGGCTCTGGTTTAGGGCTCATTTTATGTGCTGAATTTGTGGCCAAAAATGGCGGGAAAATTGGTGTGGATTCCACCGAAGGCAAGGGTTCTAGTTTTTGGGTCACCCTTCCCAGGGGAGAAAAACCAACGAAACCCCAAGAAAAAGTTAGGCTTGATTTTGACCTATATCGTGTCCTTTTGGTGGAAGATAATCCTGTGCACCAAAAATCTAGCTCCAATGGACTAAATACGATAGGCCTACCCCATGAAATTGCTTCCAATGGCTTAGAAGCCCTAGAATGGTTGGAAAAAGAAAGCTTTGATTTGGTCTTGATGGATATCGACATGCCCAAGATGAACGGTATTGAGGCCACGGCTAAAATTAGAGAAATTTATGGGAATAAACCCATGATTTTTGCCCTTTCCGCCTATAGTCAATTAGAAATGGTGGAAGCCCACCCCATGTCTGATTTTCCTATTTATTTAAATAAACCCCTTAGCCCTGATGAACTGGCTTTGGCACTATTTCAAATGTTAAAACAAGATCTATAACTTAAAACAGGCCTCTTTATCGTTGCCCTGATCAGTAAACAGTACCCTTCACGGCTAAAAGAGCGCCGCTACCAGTTGCTTGTCTGATGTCCCGTTTCCCTTTTCCCTTTTCCCTTTTCCCTTTTCCCTTTTCCCTTTTCCCTTGTCCCTTGTCCCTTTTCCCTTGTCCCTTTTCCCTTTTCCCTTTTCCCTTTTCCCTTTTCCCTTTTCCCTTTTCCCTTTTC
>JASJGK010000197.1:0-22379 GCA_033791585.1 SAR324 cluster bacterium
GATCAAATGAGACATGATACCCCTCAAAGCAAAAGATACAAAGATTATGATCGTTTTTTAAGAGATCGCTTCGGTGTAGTTGTTCCTTGTAACGAGCACGACTATGAAAAAGTAGAAGCTATCTTTAATAAGTACCAAGCTGAGGAGGTGCATCGTGAAGCGTAAAGCACTAATCTTATTTGCCCTAGCGTCGCTAATTATTACGCCGACTCTTTTTGGTAAGTCATCTATTTTGGTTTTTGTCATAGATATGTATGACCAAAGATCAATTAAGCCACAAGAAGTGGGGTCTATGACTGAATTCCCAATCCACTCAGTAAGTACTGATGGCCGCTATTATGAGGCTCCAGGACCAAACTTTGATTGGATGGCTAAAGAATTTGGACCAGAGACTACAAAAAACCCAGTTCCTGCTTCGCCTGAGTCTTTAGCCAACGGCGAGCTTAAGTTTAATACTTACTGCGCTGTTTGCCACACTGACTCACCTCAAGTGAGTGAAATGGGTACTGCAAGATCTAAAGTAAACGATAAAGGGATGGTTGCTCCGGCAGTTGTGCTTTTAACGCCTAACTTTACTGATGGTTACATTTATAATAAAGCAAAATGGGGTGGAGCAGTAATGCCTCCACTTGGATATGCTACAACCGAAAAAGATCGCTGGGATATCATTAATTATATTCGGCAGAAATTGGAGAAACAACAATGACCAGAAATGAGGAAATGAAAGCGCTTCTTGAGCGCACAAGCTTCCAGCTAAGTGGCAGCATTAAAGGCATGTTGTTTTTGTTTGTTGCAATCGGAGCTGTTGCTTTTATTGTTGGCCTACTTAGTGGCCACCCTGAAAAAGCTTGGCAAGCACTTTTAATTAATACTGTCTTTTTTGGTAGTATTTCTTTTGGTGGCTTGGCCTTTTCATTGATTTGGACAATTACAGACGCTAAATGGTCTAGGCCACTGAAGCGTTTTGCTGAAGCTACCTTTGCTTTTGTTCCAGTATTGGGTGTGTTATACATCATCCTATTCTTTGGGTCTGAGCATTTCTTTGAGTGGTATGATCACGATAACGTGATTCACTCTAAGGCTGGTTGGCTAAACATGGGCTTCTTTGTGAAGAGAAACATCTTTATGTTCCTTCTTTCTATGGGTCTAGGTTGGGTTTATATCAAGCGTTCTTTACGCCCTGATATTGGCCTTGCTAAATCTTTAACTGGTTTTTCAAACCCCTTCGCTGACCGAATTGTAAAAAATTACGGTTCTCAAGAAGAGGAACAAGAAAAAACCTTTATGGGCAACCATTACCTTGCTCCAACTGTTGCCTTCTGCTTGGTACTCTTTACCAGTGTGATTGCCTTTGATTGGATGATGTCAATTGACCAAGAGTGGTTCTCAACAATGTTTGGTGTCCAGTACTTAGTTGCTAGTCTTATTGCTGGCGGTTGCTTTATTGCTATCGTTGCAGGATTTGCAAAAACGAAGCTGGGCTTAGAAGATTATATCTCAACTGTAAGATATCATGATATTGTAAAGTTCATCTTTGCATTCTGCTTACTTTGGACATACATGTGCTTCTCTCAAGTGATTACCATCTGGTATGGTAACCTACCTGAAGAAACACCCTTTTTGATTCTTCGAATGATGAGTCACGAATGGGGTTGGATGTTCTGGTTGATCATGGTGATGATGTTTGTCATTCCTTACTTTGGATTGATGCCAAGAACTGTTTGTAACAGTGTTTGGGCAAGTCGCATCTTAGCTATTGAGATCCTATGTGGTCTTTGGTTAGAAAAGTTCTTCTTGATTGTACCTTCAATGCAAGAGAACGCAGTTGCAGAGCAACTAAGAAATGGTGCCGCTCATGGTGCTCATGGCAGTGGACACGCAATGGCCGGTGGCCCTGTTGGTTTACCTGGTTTTGAGTACAATTTGTATGATTTCGCTTTAACCCTAGGGTTAGGCGGAGCCTTCTTACTTTGCTACTTCTGGTTTTTATCCAGAGTACCTGTATTGCCTATCTCAGATAAGCATTTCTTTAAAGACCCTAGCGCCCATCACTAGGCACTAGTTTAAGTTAAGAAAAACCCGAGCGTTGCTCGGGTTTTTTTTGTCATTTTTTGCTCTGCTCCCTTTCCTTCCTGAACTTTTCTCCTCTTTCTTTTTTTCCCTTCCCTTTTGCCTCTTTCTTTTTTTCTGTAAAGCTTCCATTATATTTAGAGCAGTATAACTGAAAACTAAATTATTTTGACGCAAAACTCTCCAAATCCTTCGGACGCCTTCACAAAAGACTTACACAAGTCAAAGGCCTTAAAAATCTCTGTAGCTGAAGCCATGGGTGGTTCTCAGACTATTATTGATGTTCGTGCCCCTATAGAATTCGACAAGGGAGCTATTCCCGCATCCCTTAATTTCCCTTTGCTTCACGACCACGAACGGCACGAGATCGGGATACTCTATAAACAAGTTGGCCAGCAGGCCGCTATAGAACAGGGCTATGAGTTCTTACAGAAAAATTTTCCAAAATTTGTCTCGGAAGTCATGGAATTAAAAAAACTGGAACCCATTATCTTGTCTTGCGCTAGGGGTGGGATGCGCTCTCAAGTAATGACTAACCTCTTTAGAAACTTGGGGCTTGATGCAACGCAATTAGAAGGAGGCTACAAGGGTTATAGAAACTGGGTTTTGCAAAATTTAGAAAATTTGGAAATACCTAAACTAGTAGTGCTGCAGGGCCAAACAGGTGTAGGGAAAACCAAAGTTATTCACCTTTTGCCTAACTCTATTGATCTAGAAGGTCTCGCTCACCACAGAGGGAGCCTTTTTGGGGGTATTGGCTTAAAACCGACCAACCAAAAAAACTTTGAAGCCGATTTGGTGGACGCCATTGGGAAATTAGACCTAAGTAAACCTGTGTATATTGAAGGGGAGAGTAAAAAAATAGGCCCTGTGAATTTGCCAGCAAAGCTTTATAAAATCATGAATGATGCACCTATTGCCTTTTTATCATCCCCTCTGTCTGTCCGAATTGAGAGGATAGAGGAGGAATATATAACAGAGCAGCCTGAAAATAGGCCACGTTTACGAGAAATGGTGGCTAGCCTAAAGGAGTTTTTTGGTAAAGCTGGGGTTGCAGGTTTGCTGGAAAACTTTGACCAAGGTAATTATGAGCCTCTATTAACCAGAATTTTAGTGGAATATTACGATCCCAAATATAGCCACTGCCTCAAGGGCGTAGACTTTGCACAAACCATCGACACTAGCGACCTAGAATTGGCGACCCGTGAAATCCAAAAGAGCTTTAAGTAATGGCTGATTTTTTATATAAGAAACTCCCGACTCCTTTAAAAACTATTTTTAGCTGCCTACAATTTCCTTTTTGGGCTCTTGTACAGTTGCGGCTTTGGCTTTACCGATCCCAGGTAATCCCAAGCTACAAGTCAACAGCCAAGGTTATTTCTGTAGGAAATATTAGCCTAGGGGGAACAGGAAAAAGCCCCATGGTTTCTTGGTTGATTGACTATTTTCTGAGCAAAGACCAAAGAGTGGCTGTGCTTACCCGTGGGTATCGCAGTGGCGGTAAAGAATGCGAAGTGAAACTTTTGAAAAATGGCTCTCGTAACGGTGGAGCCACGCACTTTGGTGACGAGCCTTGGATGCTCCACTTAAGGCATCCAGATGTTCCTATTTTTGTTGGGAAAAAACGAGTGGAATCAGTAAAAATAGCCGAGATAGATGCTGATATTATTTTACTTGATGATGGCTTCTCACACTTAAAATTAAAACGAGATCTAGAAATTACTTTGGTGGATAGCACTCGTGGTTTTGGCAATGGTTTGCTCCTTCCTTTTGGGCCGCTTCGTGAGCCTCCAAGCTCACTGGTGCGAAGTGACACTGTGATCTTAACCAAAACCAATCAGCCTAATAAACTGGACCTCACGACTGAAATTGCTCAGTTTACCCGTGAAAATACACCAGTTTTTTCATCGATATTTGAGCCAGTTGCATTAATGTCTTCCAAAGGTGGTGAAGTTCCTTTAAATTTACTACAAGAGAAGAGTTGTTTTATTGCCTCCACTATAGCTAATCCTGCCTCCTTTAGAGAAACCTTGGAAGGGCTAGGGGCCAAGATTGAAGAGCAACTTGTTTTGCCAGATCACCAAGAATATGGTAGAAACGAAATAGAGAAGTTATACGATAGTTTGAAAACAGGGTTGATTTTTGTGGTCAGTGAAAAAGACTGGGCAAAACTACAGGAAAACTCCTTTGAACTCCCTGAATTTTACTGGTTGAAAATGAAGAATCAGTTACCACCAGACTTTACCCAGTTTTTAGATGAATTCTTTTAAAGTACCAGAAAAAGATATGGAAAATCGTTTACAAAAAATCCACGAAGAAATTTTAGAAACTTACGACCTTGAAGGTGGCATCAATCATGTTGATGGAATCAAGTTACCTTCCGATTTAGAGGTGGTAGATCTCGTGAGAAAGCTAATGAATTTGCTTTTTCCAGGGTTTTTTACCGTGGAAAAAGTACATGGTGGGAATTTACGCAATTGGAGCGGCTACCTGTTGGATCAAGTGCAGCAACGGTTGATGGCGCAGGTCACAAAGTCTATTTGTTTTGGTTACCCCGAATTGAGCCACTCAGAGCATCACCAAAGGGCCCAAGAGGCTGTTCTTACTTTTTTGAGTAAGATTCCCAAGATTAGAAGACTCTTAAAATTAGATGTTATAGCGGCCTACATGGGTGACCCAGCAGCAAAAACCCACGAAGAGGTTATTGTTGGCTACCCTGCTATTCAGGCAATTTCCATGTACCGGATAGCCCATGAGTTGTATCTATTAGATGTACCCTTGTTACCAAGAATGATAACAGAGTATGCCCACTCAAAAACAGGGGTGGACATTCACCCTGGAGCAACCATAGGGGAAAGCTTTTTTATCGACCATGGTACAGGCGTGGTTATTGGTGAAACCTGCCAGATTGGCAACGGAGTTAAAATTTACCAAGGGGTTACCTTGGGGGCTTTGAGCTTTAGAAAAAATAGCAATGGCGAAATTATTAAAGGTCTAAAACGTCACCCTACCATTGAAGATGAAGTGATTCTTTACGCAGGTTGCAATATCTTGGGCGGGGAAACAATTATTGGACGGGGAAGTGTGATTGGTGGTAATGTTTGGATTACAGAATCGGTTGAGGCCTATACCGTGATTTCCTTTGATGTCACAAAGCAGGAATATCACAGATTCCAGCGTGGTTTAGTTTTGGATAGTGAACTTTTTAAAGGAAGTGGAATCTAATGGAAACAATTGTTTTTACAGATGTTTTGAGCGAGATAGAACCTTTTCGAGAAGAATTGGAAGCGGCTCTTTTAAATAAAGACCTAAGAAAATGCAAACTGCCTGACTTGAATGCTATCATGCAACCGATGGATGGCTCTTTAGCTATTTATCAAAAGCATGAACTCACCGACTATATTTTGGGAATCGAGTTTATCAATGAACTTTTAGGCTCCATTGCCATTGAGCAAATTGGGCATCACGCCGGTCTTTCATACGTTTTAAACACCTACGAAATTATTGATGAATATTTAGTTAAAAGTGCTGCTGGTGAAGAACTGTCCCCTACCTTGGGTGAAAATATAGTTAAAATCAAAGAAATGTTTGCTGGGGTCACTAAAGCTATTAACAAAACTACCGATACGCCAGAAGAGGTGATGCAAGATGCGCCTAGCGGTGAAGTTTTAGAAGACGGTACAATATCTGACTTCATAAACGAAGTAAACGAAGGTTTGGAGTCGGTAGAAGAGTCGGTTTTAGACCTTGAGGCCGATATTACTAGAGAAGATTTAATCAATTTGGTTTTCCGTGTGATGCATACTATTAAAGGAACCAGTGGGTTTTTAGGCATGCCTACCATTGGGAAGATTGCACACCGAACCGAAGATATCTTAGGGGAGGTTCGTGATAAAAAACGAATTTTAGGCCCTGATGTATTTAATTTGCTTTTTAAATCCATAGACACTTTAAAAAATCTGATCGAACAAATTACCACCATGGTTGAAGGTGGAAGCCCCGCAGCGGTCAATGTTGGTGATTTTTACCGAGTCTTAGACATTTGTATTGACGGTGAAGCTGTGTCAGCTCCTCCTATCGCCGCAATCGCATCTGAGCCCTTAACAAAAGAAACTGAAGTTGCCGCCGCCCCTGAAGTTACAAAAACTGCAACGGAGACCCAAAAACAAAAGGGCAGTGAACCTGCCAAGACGGGGAAAATCCAAGAGATGCTCAAGGTTCCAGCAGAAAAGTTGGATGAATTGAGTGGCCTGGTTGGCGAAATGGTTGTGGCTTTATCACTGCTGACTCAAAATCCTATAATCAACGAAATTGGCGAGAGAAAAGTTACATCTCAATTAGACCATTTGGATAAAATCACCGAGTCTCTGCGAGATAAGGTGCTAGGTATTCGTATGTTCCCTATCAGTACGGTATTTTCAAAGTTAAGCCGTCAAGTTCGAGACCTCAGTGTCAAATCAGGCAAGCAAATCAATTTAAATCTAGAAGGGGCAGACACCCTTGTGGATAAAAGTATCATTGATAACATCTATGCTCCCTTAATGCACTTAGTGAGAAACTCAATAGACCACGGTATCGAACCACCTGACGAAAGAGGTAGTAAAGATAAAACAGGTAATGTAACCATAACCGCCCAACATTTAGGGGACTCGATTAGTTTGAGTATCGCTGATGATGGTAAGGGGTTGGATGCTGATAAACTGTTGGATAAAGCCATTGAAAAAGGCTTAGCCAAGCCAGACAAAGACTATACAGATAAGGAAATTTTTAATTTTATCTTCATGCCGGGATTTTCTACAGCGAAAAAAATTACTGATATCTCGGGCCGAGGCGTGGGCATGGATGTCGTAAAAAAGAGTGTGGAGCAACTTCGTGGTAAAATTACCACTGAGAGCGAAAAGGGAATTGGTACAACTTTGATTTTAAAGCTTCCATTAACCACTTCCATTATTGAAGGTTTGGTGGTTTCATTGGAACAAAGTCGTTTTATCTTCCCTATTTTAGATGTGAACCAGACCATTACCCCAGAAAGTGGCGACCTTAAGGGCTTCCAAGGGAAGTCCAATGAGTTCTTGTTGCTTCAAGGGGAAAGTGTGCCCATTGTCAAGCTTTATGAGCTATATGAACTGGAACCAAAGATTACCGACCCCTCAAAATCTGTTATTATTGTGGTTAATGTGGGGACTAAAAAATATGGAATTATGGTGGATGACCTCTTACATCGTCAACAAATTGTGATCCAAAATCTTGGTGAAAGATTTAGCCATGTTAAGGGCATTAGCGGCGGAACAATCCTAGGTGATGGCCGCGTAGGTCTCATTTTAGACCCTGTAAGTTTGATTCACGAATTATACTCAAAAAAAGAAGAACAGGCTTAAATGATGAATGAACATGAAAAAAGAGTTTTTGTTGATTCGGAAGGGAAGCTCCTCACTTTCAAGTTGGGGAACCAAGAATATGGGATTCCAATCTTAGAAGCGAGAGAAGTCATTGGTATGGTTGTAGCGGAACCTATCCCCAAAGCACCTGATTTTATGGAAGGGGTGATCAACCTCCGTGGGCGTATCTTTCCTGTCATTGATTTAAGGACAAAATTTGGAATGACTCGGCAAGAGCCGACTGACGAAAGCTGCATTGTTTTGGTAAAAATTGAAGGCCATATCACAGGTATGATTGTAGATTTTTTAGCTGGTGTGGCTACCTTGGAAGAAAATCAATTTGAGGTTGATCCCGACCTTGGTGCTTACATGGATTCTAGCTTCTTACTAGGTATTGCGAAGTTTGACGGGCGGGTAGTTTTTGTACTTAACTTAGACGAAGTTTTAAGCAGTGCTGAGATTACCATGATCCAAGGTCACGTTTAACTAAATGAGAATCCAGTCGGTAAAGCCGGTTTTACTGATCCTGTTGCTTCTTTTTCTCCCGTTCTTTTTTTCCAGCACTCTTGGCCTTTGGGGCCTTTGGCATTATGGCATTGAGTCAAATTTTGTAGCCGATTTCCCCCTCGAACTCAACCGAGCAAGAGAGTTTTTTTGGTGGTATTTGAGTTTAGTAGCGGGGCTTTTCGTCGGTGGTGGCCTGGTTGTAGCCTTGGCCCTTTGGGCTTTTTCAACAAAAATTTTAAAACCCTTAAAAAACTTGGTTGAGGCCAATCACTTTTTAGACAGTGGACTTGACTTAAGTAGGGCCATTGTCCCCATAAAAGATGCACCTCAGGGCGTTGTTTCGCTAATTATGGAACATAGAAATCACCTGATTGAGTCTTTTATCAAAGAAACAAATCGGGCCCAAGGGGTTTTTAACGCTCTCCAGGAAGCAATTTTTATTTTCGACAAAAATGCCAAGATTATTGAAGTTAATTTTTCCGCAGTCATGTTATTAAACCAATCGACCAAAGATTACCAAGGGAACGGAGTTGGTTTTCTATTGGCCCAAAATTCTGAGTGCCCGAAAAATTGGTGGCAGAGCAACCAATACTCTGGGGCGGTGGATAGTTTTGAAGTAGTGATGAAAGCCAAATCTGGTGAAGAAATCCCTGTTGTGTGCTCTTCTTCCATGCTGATTGATAATTTTGGAGAGTTTTCAGGCATGGTGCTTACAGCCAGAAGCCTCTCCTTACAAAAGGCCCAAGCTGAAGAAATTCACCTGTTGCAAGAAATGGTTAAACAAAGCCCCATTCCCTTGGTATTAGCTTCCATCTCTGGTATAGTAAAATATGCAAATCAGGCTTTTGTTGAGAAACGTGGTGGACTAGCAGCCAACTACATCGGCCTTGATTTACAGTTTATCGAAAGTGAGCTGCAAGGGGTTGGTTCTTATTGGGATAAAGATCTAACTGGTCGTTTTAAAAAAGAAATTCAGGGCAAAGGGTTTTATGTGATTGATGGTGTAAAAACAGAAACAAGTTTTTTTGAACAGGTGACAGCTAGCTTAATCCAGGGGCAAAATGAAGCTTCTATTTTAATTTCCTTTGAAGACATTGACCAGTTAAAAACGATCCAAAATGGATTGGAAGAGATGGTAGAGGCTCGCGTACAAGAATTAAAAAAAGCATATAAGGATTTAAAAAGTCTGGAGAAATTAAAGGATGAATTTTTAGCTACCATTAGCCATGAATTAAAAACGCCCCTTTCTTCTATTATCGGCTACTCCGAGGCCTTTTGTGATATGCAACTGGAGCCAGAGCAAGTTAAAAAATTTGGTGGTATTATATTAGGCGAGTCAGAGAGGTTGTTGGCCTTGGTACAGGATTTACTTGATCATACGTCCCTGATTTCTGGCCGTTTGAGTATGCAGCGGTCCTCCCAGCAGTTTGATGATTTGGTTGCACGATCATGTAACAGTATCCATGCATTAATAAATGAAAAGAAGCTTGAAATTATGGTCAAACCAAGCGAGATTGACTTTGCAGGTGATGGCTTGAGGATTATTCAAGTACTTGTGAATCTTTTAGGGAATGCCACTAAGTTCGCTCCCTATGGCAGCCGCATTGAATTAAAGGTTACCAAAGAGGCGCAAGGTTTTACCGTCTTGGTGCAAGACCAAGGTTCTGGTGTACCAAAAGAGTTAGAAAGTGCAATTTTCGAAAGCTTCCGCCAACACAGAAGTCACGGCAGCGAGATCAAAGGAACAGGTTTAGGTTTGAGTATTTCAAAAAAAATTATTGAGGCCCATGGTGGTAAAATCTGGGCAGAATCAAGTAACCAAGGCGGCAAAATCTATTTTTGGCTTCCCTATATTGGCGAGGAGCAAGCATGAATGGAATAGATAGCATGTCTGCTACCGAATTTAGCCTCTACCAAAAGTTAATCTATGATACCTGTGGGATCAATCTCACAGAGGGGAAAAAGCAACTCCTAGTCTCTAGGCTTAAAAAACGGATGGACGCTTTACATATTACCTCTTTTAAAGAATACCGTGAGTTTATAACCAGCCCAAAAAATGAGCATGAATTTAGTCTGATGCTCAATGCTGTTTCCACCAATAAAACCGACTTCTTCCGTGAGCCGGTTCATTTTGATTTCATGAATGAACACGTCTACCCCAAGATGGGCAAACAAAGCCAAATTCGAATCTGGTGCGCTGCTAGTAGCTCTGGCGAAGAACCCTTTACCATTGCCATGACCTTAAACGAAGCGCTACGTGGCGCTAAAAAGGACATTAAAATACTTGCAACAGATATCTCAACCAAGGTTCTGGGCGAGGCTGAAAGGGCCATTTATAGTGCTGATAATACTAGGCCTATTTTGCCTTCACTGCTTAAAAAATATTTCCTTAAGGGTTCTGGCGAGTGGGAAGGCCATTTTCTGGTCAAGGATGAGCTTAAGGATTTGGTTCATTTCAAACGCTTGAACTTGATGGAACCTTTTCCCTTGACCATTGAATTTGATGTTATATTTTGCAGAAATGTGATGATCTATTTTGATAAAGAAACCAGAGAAAACTTGGTGAACCGAATGGAAAAATTCATAAAAATTGGTGGATACCTCTTCATTGGAAATGCAGAGTCGTTAAGTGGTTTAAAACATAACTATAAATACGTACAACCGGCAGTGTACCAGCGGGTAAAACGTTAGGGAAAATATGAGCGCAAAAATACTAGTAGTTGATGATGAGCAAAATCTGAGGGATCTGATTCAGTTTAGGTTACAGGCAAAGGGTTTTGCCGTTGAAAATGCAAGTAATGGGGCTGAGGCCATTGAAAAGGCCAAGGCTAATCGGCCAGATTTAATTGTGCTAGATGTTATGATGCCGGACTTAGATGGTTTTGCGGTTTTAGAAATTATCAAAGGGGAAGAGTCAGGCTTAAAAGATGTAAAGGTCTTGCTGCTTTCGGCCAAAGGAGCCGCCGATGATGTGGAAAAGGGTATGAACGCAGGGGCCAATGGCTACATGGCAAAACCCTTCCGTGCTGAAAATTTGATTGAAGAGATAGAGAAGATTCTAGAGGCCAACTAAGTAATGTACAGCCCGACCCAAGAGCTTTTTTATTTGCAACCTGGCGAAGTTTTTGTCACGGGGCAAGGGACCACTATCACAACCGTGCTTGGAAGTTGCGTTGCTGTGTGCATGTGGGACCCTATTAAAAAAATTGGAGGCATGAACCATGTGGTGATGCCTCGCCTAGCGGAAGGGGAAGAACCTTCAACCAAGTACGGGAATATTGCCACCTTTATTTTACTAGATATGATGGTTAAAGAAGGCTCTAAGCCTAGTAATATTCAATGTTCAGTTTTTGGTGGAGCATCGAAACTAGGGCAACATGAGTTTACCCAGGCGAAATTGAGGGTGGGGGCTATTAACATTGAGGTGACCTTAAAGGTATTAGAACATTTAAAAATGAAAATAATTGCCCAAAATGTTGGTGGGGAAAGAGGGCGAAAGATAATCTTAAATACGGAAGATGGAAAAATTGATATGAACTATTTGAAAAGCTTTGATTTTTCCAAAGAAATTAAGGAGATTAAGCTGTAATGGCGGCAGTAAAAGTATTGGTCGTAGACGGCTCTGCCTTAGTGCGTAATTTCTTTAAAAAAGAATTAGGCTTAAGGGCTGAAATTGAGCTTTTGGGCTTGGCCAAGGGTGCTGTTGATGCTCGTGATTTGATTGTGGAGCTAAAACCTGAGGTGGTTTTACTTGATTTAAGTTTGCCTAAAGCCTTGGATTTTATTGCTGTCTTGATGGAGCACTGGCCCCTTCCTATCGTGGTTTTGAGTTCTAAATTTGCCGATGAAAAAGAACGAGGAGAAAAGGCTCTGAGCCTTGGAGCCGTCCAGTTTTTGGAAAAACCAAAACCGACCTCCAAAGAAAGTACCCTAGAAATTAATACGTTAGTCAAGGCGATTTTGGGCGTGAAGGGGAAAAAAGCCTTGGCACGAAGATCTCTTCCACAGGGATCACAGAAAAGTGGCAAGGTAGCTTCAACTTCTGGGGTTGGTTCTAACTCAAATGCCACAACTTCACCTAACGCAAATTCAGAGGGTTTGGTCCCTTTGCATCTACAAAGTGATCGGTTGATTGCCATAGGTGCCTCCACAGGTGGCACCGAGGCCATAAAAGCTGTATTGGTGAAAATTCCCAGTGGCCTACCTGGTATAGTTATGGTGCAGCATATGCCAGAAGGCTTTACTCATTCCTTTGCCGAGCGCTTGAATTCTTTAAGTCCTAATTTAGAAGTTCGTGAGGCTGTGAATGGGGAGGAAGTATACCCTGGGCTTTGCCTCTTGGCGCCTGGTGATAAACATATGGAAGTTGAGCGCAACTCAGGCCGATATTTTGTAAAGGTCTACAAGGGGGATCTGGTGAATAGGCATATGCCTAGCGTGGATGTGTTGTTTGATTCAGTGGCAAAGGTTGTAGGGAAAAAATCCATTGGCGTGATCTTAACGGGTATGGGGGCAGATGGTGCTAAGGGGTTGCTCAATATGAGAAACTCTGGGGCTCAAACCATGAACCAAGATGAAGAAAGCTGTGTGGTTTACGGTATGCCTCGGGAAGCCCACTTGATTGGCGCTTCTGAAAAAGAGGTGCCTTTAGATCAAGTGGCATCGGCCATTTCTAATGCTTTTAAAAAAATAAAATAGTTGGCAGTATAAAGAGAACAAAAAAAGCCTAGCAGAAACTAGGCTTTTTTTGGCTCAAATAAGAAGGAACTTCTTGAGGACAAGGCTGTTCTTTGTTTAAACTCAGTTTTAAACTATCTTGCCGATCATTTCGCCCATTTTGACCTTCTGGCCTTTACTGATATCTCCTTCCTTAAAGCGCCCCTTTTCCATTAAAAGAATCACGGTACTGCCTAACTGGAAGCGGCCGATTTCTTGGCCTTTGGCAAATTTTCTGCTTGGCGTAACGGGCAAATCGCACTTTGTGCCCTTATTATCATTCGACTCAAGAGGGTGGTAGGTGGTTTTGATCTTACCAACAACGGTAGCCCCAACCTTGATCATGCCAATCAAACCTTTTTCCGTTTCAAGGGGAGTAAATATACGCTCATTAATGGAAAAAAGACCGCCGATATTTTCTACAGCAAAATGGTTCACTGGCCATAAGTTCCCTGAAAAATAAGAAAATCGGTTCACCTCACCTTGGTAGGGTGTATGGATTCGGTGGTAATCGGCAGGCGAAAGATAGATGGTCATAAAATAACCATCGTCAAAAGTTTCTGCGTCTTTGGGGCCAACCAAATCAGACAAGGAATAGTAAATTCCCTTGGTCTGGATTAGTAATCCATCTTTAATAGAGCCAAATTCAGCAATTGTGCCATCTACAGGGCTGGTAAGGCTATCTACCGCAGCGTCTACAGGGCGCAAGCCATCTTTTAACTCTCTGGTGAAAAATTCATTAAAACAGTTGATTTCACTTAAAGGTTTTTTCATTTCGGTTAGATCGATTTTATAAAAATCGGCATAGGTCCGAATGACACTTTCCAAGAGGGGAGCAGGGGCTTTAAGATCTGCTAACTGCCCCATAAGCTTAGAAAAAATATTTTTTGGTAAAAGCTTTAAAAAAAGATATTTCATTTATCCTTTATCCTCTGGCTCGTCTGGTGTTTCAGATTTTTTTGCATCGCCTGATTCTTTACTTGGGGAGTCAGGAGTTGCAGGGGGTGTACTTGAATCCTCAGTTGATTCAGGTTTAGTTTTTGCCTTTGCTGCTGTTGCATCCTTAGGCGTTACTTCTGCCTTAGCTTCTGCTTCGGATTTTGCCGCTGTAGTAGGCTTTTTAGGGGCAGGTTTCTTGGGCATCGGCTTTCCGCTAAGTAAAGCTTGGAACTCAGGCGCATCAACCGTTTCTTGATCCATAAGCATCTTAGCCAAGGTCTCTAGAATTTTTTTGTCGGCCTTAAGAATTTTCATGGCTTCTTTATAAGCCTTAGTTAAAATATCCTTAACCTCTTTATCCACTAGCTCTTGGGTTTCTTCTCCAACAGGGTCTTCGCCCATTGCCCTTGAATTAGGGTCACCATCAGGAACGGTCAAGGCACCTAATTTAGCACTCATGCCCCACTGGGTAACCATGCGGTAAGCTAAATTGGTTGCACTTTGTAAATCGCCTTGAACCCCTGAAGTGGTTTGGTTCATGGTTAACTCTTCGGCAGCCCTGCCACCGAGGGAAACGGTAATTCTCTGGATCAAGGATTCTTTATCCATGCTCAGGCGGTCTGTTTCTGGTAAGAAACTGGTCAAACCCAAAGCCTGACCGCGAGGGATAATGGTGATCTTGTGAACGGGATCAGTCTTTTTTAGCCTGCCTGCAACTATAGCATGGCCTGCTTCATGGTAAGCCGTTTCCAGTTTTTCTTTGTCCGTCATAATCAAGGAGCGGCGTTCAGCCCCCATCATCACCTTATCTCTGGCCCATTCAAGGTCTTCTAAGGTAACTTCGTCCTTATCTAGCTGGGCAGCATGCAAGGCAGATTCATTGATTAAATTTGCCAATTCGGCCCCAGAAAAACCTGGAGTTCCCTTGGCAACACTGCTCATGTCAGTGTTTTCTTGTAGTTTGATTTTATGAGAATGAACCTCTAAAATCTCTTTTCTGCCTTTAATATCTGGTAGACCAACATGCACCTGACGATCGAATCGACCAGGCCTTGTTAAAGCAGGATCGAGAATATCCGATCTGTTGGTAGCAGCAATAGTAATGACTCCTTCTGTACCATCGAAACCATCCATTTCTACGAGCAAGGCGTTTAGGGTTTGCTCACGTTCATCGTTTCCACCGCCCATACCGCCGCCTCTGTGGCGACCGACAGCATCAATCTCATCAATAAAAATAATACAAGGAGCACTCTCGTAGGCTTCCTTGAAGAGGTCTCGCACGCGGCTGGCACCAACACCAACAAACATTTCTACAAAGTCAGAACCTGAGATACTAAAAAATGGTACACCAGCTTCACCAGCTACCGCCTTAGCAAGCAAGGTTTTACCTGTTCCAGGAGGGCCAACCATCAGAACCCCCTTAGGGATCTTACCTCCTAATTTCTGGAATTTACCGGGATCGATCAAGTAGTCTACTATTTCTTCTAACTCTTCTTTGGCCTCGATCACGCCTGCAACATCCTTAAAGGTAATGGGGTTGCCACTTTCTTCAAACTTCTTAGCTTTAGATTTGCCAATGGACATAATCCTACCACCACCACCGCCACCACCAGGCATACGGCGCATCATAAAAATCCAGACGCCTATCAAAAGTGCCAAGGGGCCGATCTGGACCAAAATAGCAACATACCAAGGGGTATCTTCAGCAGGTTTCACCTGAATCTGGACCTTTTGGGTGCGTAGCTTTGGCAACAGTGAGGGATCGTAACCAGAAATAGTATGGAAGTGGTTTTCCCCAGTGGTAATCCCTTTAATATGCTCACCTTGGATGGTCACAGACAAGATGTTACCTCTGTCTAAGTTAGTTAAAAACTTAGAATAGGGGATGTTAACAGTCTGCGGTTGGGCAAGATTGAAATTGTTGAGGATGCTAAAAAAGAGAACTAGCAAAGCCAGACCCGTTATTACAGAGCGATTATTCATTTGGTCCTTGGGAAGCCGTTAGGGCTTTATTGTGCTATTATCTATTAAAAATTGCTGTGATTTCTGGTACAGTTCCTCAGAAATCTTACCACTGCTTTTGAGTTGGTCGATGACTTCAAAAACACTAATAAGAGAGTGTAGTTTGTACCCCTTTTCGATTAGGGCCTCCCTTCCACCTTGTTCTCTATCAATCAAAACAGCTACATCTGTGACTTTCAAGCCTTCCGCCTCTAAAACATCAAAGGTTTCAAATTTAGAAAGACCGTTGGTAATTAAATCATCAATGACCAAAACGGTTTCGCCACTCTTAAAAATACCTTCAATCTGCTTTTTAGTGCCGTAGCCCTTAACCTCTTTCCTGGGATAGATCATGGGAATTTTAGTTAATAAACTAAAGGCCGTGGCCATGGGTAAAGCTGTATAGGGAATGCCTGCCACTCTGTCATACTTCAAATCAGAGCTTAACACCTTAAAGGCCTGAGCAATGTTTTCAAGCAGACTCGGGTCGCTAACGATCATCCGTAGATCAATATATATAGGAGATAGAATCCCTGATTTTAAAGTAAACTCGCCAAACTTAATGGCACCCAGTTCGCTTAGTTGCGCTATTATTTTTTCTTTCATGCTTTTAGTTTGTTGTATACTTCTTGGTATTTCCCCAATGACTTATCTATGATGTCTTGTGGTAACGCTGGTCCAGGGTAGGTTTTATCCCAATCTAGAGTGAGTAAGTAGTCTCTGATAATTTGCTTGTCGTAGCTTTTTTGGTCTTCACCTACTCTGTAATCGTCAGCAGGCCAAAAGCGGCTAGAATCAGGTGTTAAGATCTCATCAATCAAAATCACTTTGCCATCTAACAGGCCAAATTCAAATTTAGTGTCAGCAATAATGATCCCACGAGTCAAAGCGTATTCGGCAGCTTTTGTGTAGAGATGTAGTGCAATTGATTTAACTTTATCCACTAAAGCAGGGTCAACAATTTTTTTAATTTCTTCTTCACTTACATTAATGTCGTGGCCTTCATGGGCCTTGGTTGAAGGTGTGAAAATTGGCTCTTCTAATTTTGCTGAATTTGTTAGTCCCTCTGGGAGCTTAATCCCGCAGACAGCACCTGTCTTTTGGTAATCTTTAAAACCTGAGCCAGATAAATAACCACGAACAATGGCTTCTAGCTGGATCATCTCGCATTTTTTAACCAATACAGAGCGCCCTTCCAAAATTTCAGCGTACTCTTTACAGGCCTCTGGGTAGTCGGCGACATTGGTTGCCAGGATATGATTTTCAACGTCTGAAAAGTGATCAAACCAAAAATTCGAAACCTGTGTCAATAGAGCGCCTTTGCCTGGAATCAAGCTTGGTAACACTACATCAAAAGCTGAGATTTGATCTGTAGCGACCATCAAAAGTTTATCGTCGAAGTCGTAGACCTCTCTTACCTTTCCTTTTAGAAAAAGGGGTAAGTTTGGGCAAAGAAGATTTTGCGGTTTCATTGGCTAAAAAAATAAAAAATTGGTTTTAAAAATTGCTTTTGCAGGGCCTATAATTCTGTTCAATTTCTAGGTTAGAGCAAAGATTATAGTCTAACTTGCATTGAAAAAGCTTACAAGTGCTTTGGGGGAAAAGATAAAATTTACTGGCGTGAAAGGGTGGAACTTAGCCAATTTATTATTTTGCTGGTCATTTCCAACTTATCAAAATCATTTAAAATTTCGTGAAAACCACCATCAACGGTTTCAAAGTGGTTATTTGTTCCCATATTCTCACTAAATTGCTTAGAGGCTGAGTAGGAGGCTAATAAGTCTTTGCTGCCATGAAATTGAAAGCAGGGGATGGTAATCTGTTCGGCGGCGGCAACCGAATTTTGGCCATTGCTCATGCAGTCTAACCCTAATCTCGGGGACAGGCGATCGTGGTTTAAGGGGTCGGCAAGGTAGGTTTTTATATTTTCAGGGTCTCGGCTTAAGCCTTCTACCACCAATTCATTGGGCAAGCCAATGGAAGGAAGAAGATGATATAAAATTTTACCTAAAAAAACTCTAATGGCCGCTGGTTTTTCAGCTGGGGCAAAGCCTGGGGAGCTTAGGATTAAAGCTTTGAAATTGTGAGTTTTTGGTCGCGCAAGTAAATAAGCTGACGAGATAGACCCACCCATACTGTGCCCAAATAAAACTTGGGGGCAACCTGGAAACTGCGCTTCTGCCACAGTTTTCAAACTTTCAATATCTTGGAAAAAGCGCTCGAAACTTGGGGAGTGGCCCTTGGTGCCAGACGATTGCCCATGGCCAGTGAGGTCAATAGCCACACAAGCATAACCAGCGCCGTTAAAATGGCCTGCAAGCCAGTGATACCTGCCGCTATGTTCCCCCATGCCATGTACTAAAAGCACCACAGCTTTGGGGCTATCCTTAGCCCAAACTCTAAAAAAACGAGACTCACCCTTAGAATCTTGAAAAAATTCGCTTTGGTGCATATCTTGACTCGCTTATTTTAGGTTTGAAAAATCCAATTGGTTCCCGTTTTTTTTTGCTAGAAATTTTTCTAATGTGTCGCCGCCCAACTGTATAAAGGCCTAGGGTCTAATCAAGCAAGGCCTGCTGGTTCTGCGTTGGTAAGCCAAGAACTGATTTCTGAAAGTTCTGTCTCCATAGCCCAGTCATCAATTTTTTCTAACGGAACATCGACCTTAAAACTCTCACTCACCAAGACTAAAAAACGCTCAAAAAGAGGTTGAGTAATAAAAATCTGGTTTACTACCTCGTTAAATTGAGGGGTAGTATCGTCGCCAGGTAAAACAGGGTAAAATGTGGTGTCTGTTTTTAGGGCATCCTTGTTGGTGTTGGGGATGATTTCGCAAATAGCCAGCTGCAATCTGCTGTCTAAAAAGGCCACATCTTCAGCCTCCGATTTTTGTGTCTCTTTGTCAGAAGCTTTTTCTTCGGGACTTTGGTCACCTGCCTCCCTTTCGGCTTCATCAGCTTTAAAACTGGCAAGAATATCCCGGTTGATTTCTTCTAGGGTTTTTCTAGTGTGATCCTTTTCCAGTTGGTCGGCTGAATTAAAAAAGATATAGCTGACCCCAAAATAAACCCCTAAAAAAACCATAAATTTTAAGGCTCCTGTGAGTTGGAAAAAACTAACAATCATGCTAGCAACAAATAGAGCTACCACCATGCGGATTAGGCCTTTGGGGCTAAAATGGTCATTCATAAAATTCCTAAATAATCCGAATTGAGTGTATTGTTTTGATAATGTCTAAGTTTACCTTATGACTAATATACTTGGATTTAGAAAAATGGTCAAAAGATAGCTGTCTTTTATAAAAGCTAGAGAGGACTTTTCTCTTAGACAGGTCTATTGCCAATAAATCAAAAATCCTTTAATATAATATAGGATAAGGCATTATGCCTGCATTGATAAACCAGTTGTAGTGTCAATAAATAATGACGTAAATTATGAAGCGAAGTTCCATAGGGTTTATTTGATAGAAAATATAGATAGTTCAGCTCGCCTGTTAGTGGTAGACGATCACCCCGAAAATTTGATCGTTTTAAAAGCTGTTTTTAAAAAACAGGGTTACCAAATCGAAACGGCCGAAGATGGACCAAGCGCTTTAAAAGCCTTAGATAAATTCAGCTATGACCTGATTTTATTAGATATCATGATGCCTGGAATGGATGGCTTTGAGGTCTGTAGGAGGATCAAAGCTGAGTCAAGTACCAAAAATACGCCCGTGATTTTTATCACTGCAAAAACAGATTTTGAGTCTGTTGTTCAGGGGTATGAAATTGGCGCTGTTGACTATGTTACCAAGCCTTTTAATCCTGCAATTTTAAGGGCTAGAGTTAAAAACCAGTTAAAGATGTACCGAGTTGAGAGGGATCTACAAGAAACTGTGGAGCGTTTAGAGACAGAAGTTGCTATTCGGGTGCTTATTGAACAGGAATTAAGAGAACGTGAACAAGAACTGGCTGACTTTGCTAGAGTGGATGGTTTAACTAGAATTGCCAATAGATTGAAATTTGATGAGTACTTGCTATTTCAGTGGGATATCCAAAAACGTGCCCAAGAACCCCTGACCTTAATTATGTCAGATATCGATTTTTTTAAGCAGTTTAACGATGTCTATGGTCACCAAGCGGGCGATGAGTGTCTGGTTTTAGTGGCTCAGGCCTTGGCCAAAGCTTTGCACCGACCTGAGGATATTGCTTGCAGATATGGTGGGGAAGAGTTTAGTTTAATTTTACCCCATACCCCCATTGAGGGTGCTGTGCATATCGCTGATATAGTACAAAAGAATTTGGCGGAAATGAAAATACACCATTGTAAATCCAAGGTGAATGAATTTGTTACCTTGAGTATGGGTGTAGCTACAATAATACCAACAAATGATTCTTCCATTGAAGCCTTGATTAAAGAAGCTGATGGAAATTTATATGCTGCAAAGCATAATGGACGAAACCGAGTTGTGAGTTAACGTGAGGAAACAATGGCAGTAGGAAAGCTAACAGGCCCCAAAAAGGCTGCGATTTTACTTCTTGCTCTAGGTGAGGAAGGAAGTGCCGAGGTAATTAAAAACCTAGAAGATCGCGAGATCCAACAGGTTGGTTACTACATGGCTCGTTTCACCGACGTTTCGCCTGAAGAATTGGATGCTGTTTTAGAAGAGTTCTACCGTAAAGTAGCTATGCAAGATCAGGGTGTTGTGATTAACGCCAGTGGTGACTTTGTTAAAAATGCTATTAGCAGGGCACTTGGTGACGACCGTGCAAAAGACTTGGTGGATAACCTTAAGGCCTCTACTGATGAAGGTAGTTTAGATTCGTTAAAATGGTTAGAACCTAAAGTGATTGCTGGTTTTATTTCTGGCGAGCACCCCCAAACTATTTCCCTAATTTTGGCTCACTTAGAAGACCCTGAACAAACAGCTTTGGTTTTAAAGGAATTGCCTGAAAACTTGCAAGCTGATGTGACTTACCGAATGGCTATTTTAGAAGCCATCCCCCCAGGTGTTGTTAAAGAAATTGAAGAAGTGCTAGCCCGTGAACTTAAGTCTTCTGGTGCTGCAACCACTGCGAAAGTAGGTGGTATTGAATCTGTGGCTGAAATGTTGAACACCATGGATAAGGCTACAGAATCTAGAATTTTGGCCACTATTGAAGAATCCAACCCCGACCTTGCAGAACAGATCAGGGAATTGATGTTTACTTTCGAGGACTTGGTACTTGTCGACCCCAACGGTATGCAGTTGCTTCTCAAGGAAATGCCCCAAAACGAACTAACTTTGGCCTTAAAAACTGCATCTGATGCCGTTAAAGAGCATATCTTTTCCAACATGTCTGAGCGAGCTGCTGATATGGTAAGAGACGATTTAGATGCCCTTGGCGCTGTGCGTGTAGCTGATGTAGACGCAGCCCAACAGAAGATGGTGAAGGTTGCTCGTAAGCTAGAAGAAGAAGGCAAAATTATCATTTCTGGTGCTGGTGGCGGAGACGTTGTTTAATCCTACCGAAGATCACATTTTAAAAAATAGAAATTAATGGAACCAATATTATTAGGCGACGCTGCTTGGTCAGAAGACTGGGCAAATCGTTTGGGTAAAGCTGCATGTCAAATCCTTGTTGACGATGAAAATGCAGTGTTACACGGATACAGAGAAGTTTTAAAAGATGCCCCTGGCCTCGTTCGCACCCCGACCTATGCATGCAATCGAGCATTCCTCGGTCAGTATGATATGGAAGAACGCATTGAAGCCGTAACAAACATTGCAGTGGATTCGGGCCGCCAAGCCCTAGATGCTCTAAAGCAAGATACCTTGCTCTGTGGCGTTATTGGCCCTATGCCAGAAGGTTTTGATTTTGAAGTTGATGACCTCCCTCGCTATGCTGGTGATATCGCAGTTTACCTGATCGATAAAGGTGTGGATTGCATCCAGATTGAAGGCTTTTCCTGGTATCCTGCCTTCCAAAAAACTGTGGAGACGGTTCGCAGAGTTAACTCTGCACCCATCCCCATGTCTGCCTTTTATAAGTGCGACCAAGATTTGGATGTGGAGACTTACGAGCAAACTTGGACGTTAGCCACAAATTTAAATCTTGATTTATTAGGTTTTGAATTGAGTTTGGAGCAGGCCTTAAAATTCCCTGATCGATTAGGCGCTGATTTGCCCATGGGATTTGCGATTAATTCACTTTCTGGCTTTGATGAGGCTAAACAAATCGCAGCGCTAACCGTCTTGATTGAATGTGATCCTTCTTTAATTCTTGGTGGGCAAGGCTTGAGTTCGGAAGATTGGAGGTCGACTAAGACCTTGATTGAGCAGATCCAAGCTAAGAGATAGAACCTTCTCTTTTACTTTCCTTATGTGCTCCCTGATTTTTTTCAGGGGTTCTACTTTCTTTTCTTTTTGTTGATTCGTCTTTAGCTGCGTAGCAGTCAGAAATGTTTTAGACTCCTTTAGCCGCTTGCGGTCTGAGATATTTTAGGCCAGCTGCTTGCGGTCGAAAATATTGTAGACCCTAGCTTTGTAACTCAGCAAGTAAAGCAATATTCGCCGCACCCATAGGTAGAAGCTGATTGGCTTTTCTACTTGTCCCTTCAGCAGACCTCAGCATTCTCTCAAAAGTTTTATTGTCCTTGTACCCATTCACTTGGGTTGCAGGTACTTTTTTTAATTTTATTTGTCCTAAAGCTTTCATAGTTTCTCCTTGGTTCCTCTTTATCGGAAAGGGAGGGGAAAACTTTAATTTGAAAGCTAAGGTTCTTATTTGTGTGAGGTTATTGTGGCAG
>JASJGK010000198.1:0-21974 GCA_033791585.1 SAR324 cluster bacterium
GATTTTTTTCATCTCATGCTCTAGGATTTTTAAAGTCAAAAGATTTATTTTTAAAAACTCCACCCACTCTTTTTTGTTAATTCCTTTCTGAGTTAAAATCTTGTTAAATCCAGCTTGTGGGTAGGGCGAAAGAGCTGCCTCCACAGAAGCATCCAATTCTTTTTGAGTTACACGCAAACCCGCTCGGGCGGCCTCTTGTATCACTAACTCTTCTTCAATCATACGATTGATGACGATGGTTTTGATTTGGCTTAAGTGGGTTTCTCGGCTTTGGATCAGGTAATTATAATGGTTTAAAAAGTTCTGCAAACGGGCTTGGAAGGTTTTTAATGAAATCTTTTTATTGTTCACCACAGCAATCACCTCTTCATCAGAAATGATGGTCCTTTTTTCCTTCCCGCTTTGGTTGCAGCCGCTTAATAAAAGGAGCAATAGGGACAGTAAAATGACGGAAGATTTTACATTAACTTTAATTTTGAAAAGTAAATTCAATTTCAACTTCATCTTAGTTTGCAACCATAATATCTGTTTGAAAAAACTGTTGAAATTCCTTTAAAAATCCCAAGACTTCTTCGATTGTTTGGTTATTCATTACAGCTTCAATGGAAGTGGGCGGGGCCAATTTTACATTTTTCCGGCTACCTAAATACTGCATCAATAGCTCTGGAGCAGGTTGAAAGTCTTCTGAAAAGTCTAAAACGAGCCTCTTTTGTTTTAGGTCAACTCGGGTCAAACCAATGCTGGATGCTAGCAAACGTACTTGCATGGAATCAAATAAGTTAACCGCCTTTTGGGGAAGTGGCCCATAGCGGTCTTCAATTCCAGCTCGGATCTCCCAAAGTTCATCTTCGCTAAGGCTTGAGGAGATTGTTTTATAAGCATCTAACCTTTGATTCATACTTGGAATGAAAGGCTCTGGCAAGCTGGCCTCAACGCTTAAAGAGAGTTTTACGTCACGGAGTTTTGTGGTGGGTGCCGTCTTATTTAAGAGGGCTACAGCATCATTTATCATTTGGGTGTACAGTTCAAATCCAATCTGGGTGATATGGCCTGATTGCTTTGACCCTAAAATATTCCCAGCGCCCCTTAGTTCTAAGTCGTAACTGGCAAGTTTAAAGCCAGCACCTAGGTGGTTAAGCTCACTTAAAAAGGAAAGGCGCTTTTTAGAAGTTTCGCTTAAAACCTTGTCTTTTGGGGTTAAGAGGTAGCAATAGGCTTGTTCCTTTGAGCGGCCTACTCGGCCACGGAGTTGGTAAAGCTGGCTTAGGCCCAACTGGTCTGAGTTATTTATGATGATAGTATTGGCGTTGGGGATATCCAAACCTGACTCCACAATGGTGGTTGCCAGTAATATATCCGTTTCTTTGTGGATAAAATCAAACATGATTTGTTCCAGATCTTTTTCTGCCATTTGGCCATGGGCCACAGCAATCCGAATCTTGGGCATCAACCGACGTAAATAGGTAGCTACCTCGTGGATGGATTCAACTCGGTTATGGATAAAAAAGGTCTGGCCTCCTCGGCGCATTTCACGGGTTACGGCTTCGGTAATCAGATAATCATTGAGTTTCATCAATCTTGTTCTTACGGCACGCCTGTCCATGGGCGCTGTGTTGATTACAGAGATATCTCGTACCCCGATCATCGACATGTGCAGGGTTCTGGGGATGGGTGTGGCCGATAGAGTTAAGCAGTCAACAGAAGCACGCATTTGTTTAATGCGCTCTTTGTGTTTTACCCCAAACCTTTGTTCTTCATCGATCACCAAAAGGCCTAATTTTTTAAAGACCACATCTTTTGAGAGCAGGCGGTGAGTACCTATGATAATATCCAACTTGCCATTTTTTAAATCTTCTAGGTTTTTCTTTACCTCTTTGGCCGTCACGAAACGGCTTAAAAGACCGATTTTTACCGCTTGGCCTTTGTAGCGCTCTATAAAGGTTTCGTAATGTTGCTGAGCCAAGATGGTAGTCGGGGCAAGCACGCCCACTTGATAGCCATCAATAACAGCCTTGAAACTTGCACGTAGCGCCACTTCGGTTTTGCCAAAACCCACATCGCCGCAAACCAACCTGTCCATAGGGCGTGAAGATTCCATGTCAGCAGCAACATCTTCAATTGCCTTGAGCTGATCAGGGGTTTCGTTAAATAGAAAACTCAAATTAAACTCATGGGTGGCGCTGCCATCAGGGCTAAATGCAATCCCCTTCTGGGCCTCTCGCTGCGCATAGAGTTTGATTAATTCTTCTGCAATATCATCAACTTCAGACTGAACTTTGGCTTTGGTTTTGGCCCAAGTTTTATCGCCAAGTTTATCCATTTTGGGCCGCCCGCCCTCTGAACCTGAATACTTCTGCACTAAATTGAATTTCTCTACAGGGACATAAACTTTACCCTCTTCCCTGTAGCCGATGACTAAAAAATCTTCTTCCGCTGCCGAAGCTGCAATCTTTTTTAGGCCTTCATATTGCCCGATTCCATATTCAACATGAACAACATAATCCCCTGGCTGGATTTCAGCCAATGAACCAAGGAAGTGTTTTAAATTATTTTCTTTTACCCTGCGTTTTTTTTGTTTTGTCCCAAAAATCTCTTCTTCAGTAACCAAGATAATGGGGGAACTGTGGTCCTCTGCAAGCAGCCTAAAACCTTGGGTAAGGGCGTGGGCAAAGATCATAAAGCTTGGATTTATCGGGCTAGCAGGCGTAAGCAGAAAGCCTTTTCGCATCTCAGGGGCATCGTCAATATTTACCGTTGGTGTTGCCCCTAGTTCCATAACCAGTTGTTTAATCTGTTCGGCACGGGTGCCGTTGACTGCGGCAACAGCGATCTTACAGCCCTCCTTATTCCACTTAACAAGCTGCTCAAGTAGCCTATGAGCTTGCGGCTTTAGGCTCGCCCCCGCCTCTAGACCAGAGGCCGCAAGATGCAGATTACCTGCCCCTTGCATGTGCAGGCCAGATTGAAACTGGTCGCTTGGGTCGCAATCAACCTTCAAAGAATTAGCTAAAAACTGCTCAACCCCGCCAGCCTGATAAAAAAGTTGGTCCACTGGGGCGATAACATCACCCTGTTCAATAGCGTAACGATTTTCTTCAACGGCCCGATTAAAATGATCTTCTAATTGGCTCTTGTGGGCGGCTTCATCTAGAAAAACCACGATTGGCGGTTCTGTAAAATAGTCCAAAAGATTTGAGGTCTTTTCGTAAAAAAGAGGCATTAGGGCTTCTATGCCTGAATATCCAAGACGCTCTTCAATGGCTTCACGGGCTTGGAAAAAACTATTTTTTTCAGTTTTATCTCGAACGTCCGAAAGGCGACTGGCAGCCAGGGTACAATTGGCCTGGCTCAAAAGCACCTCAGTTGCAGGCAGTAGTAAAACCTCCTTTACTGCGGCACCGCTACGTTGCGAGGCAATATCAAAGGCTTTGATGCTTTCAATTTCGTCGTCAAAAAAATCTATGCGGACTGGTTCTTCCGCATCAATAGGGAATAGGTCAAAAATTTCACCTTTTTTACAAAATTCGCCCCTTTCTTCCACCATTTCCACAGGAGTGAAACCGAGAGCAGCTATTTTTTTTGCTAAAATCTGCGGGTCTATGTTGCCACCTTCTTTTATGGAAAAAGATAGGGATTGCAGCTCGGTTTTTGGTAAGATTTTCTGAGCTAAGGCCTGCGAAGTTGTGACGGTGATTTTTCCAGTGCCTTCTAGAAGCCTATGTAGGCACGCCATGCGCTGACCAACTACCTGTTTGCTAGGGCTTTGGTGGTCATAAGGCAGAGAATCCCAGTGAGGGAAAAAATTTGGCGCCTCAGATGTAAAAAAACCAAAATCGGCTTTTGCCTCAAAGGCTGTTTCAAAGGTTGGCGCAACCAGTAAAATGGGCCTAGATTTTTGGGCCACCAAGCTAGATAGAAGTAATAAACTTAAGGACTGAGGGCTTCCTGCAAGTTTGATAGTTCCCTTACGCTGGGCTTGTATTTTGGCGATTCCCGCTGCGATTTTTGTAGAGGGATCGAAACCCGAATGATTCATAGGGTTTGACTAGCTTTTAAAGAAGTTTTATGCTGATTAATTCAACAGGAAAAAACGGACATTCGTGCCCGCCTTGGCGATGTTGCCAAGTCTTAATCTTAAAAAGTGTAACAAGGGTTGTAAAGGAGGATTTTATGTCAAACGATCGTATTATTAAAGAAGGCCTGACCTTTGACGATTTGTTGCTGGTTCCTGCTGAGTCAGATGTCTTGCCAGCACAGGTTAGTACTAAAACCAGAATAACCAAAAAGATCAGTTTAAATATCCCATTTTTAAGCGCCGCTATGGACACTGTGACTGAGGCGAACCTTGCTATTGCCTTGGCTCAGGAAGGCGGTATTGGGATCATTCATAAAAATTTGCCTATAGCAGATCAGGCAAAAGAAGTAAGTAAGGTTAAAAGATCGGAATCAGGCATGATTACCGACCCCATTACTTTAGTTGCCACGGATACCGTGCGTCATGCCTTTGACTTAATGGAAAAACATAATATCTCTGGCTTCCCTGTTTTAGCAGGTAAAAAGCTGGTCGGAATTTTAACCAATCGAGATCTGCGTTTTGAAAAGGAGTTAGATAGCCCTGTTTCTGACTTGATGACCACCAAAGAAAAATTGGTTACCGTTGAAGATGGAATTAGTTTGGACACTGCCAAGCAGTTACTACACGATCACAGAATCGAAAAGTTATTACGTGTTAATAAGGATTTTGAGCTAACAGGCCTGATTACCATTAAGGATATTGAAAAGGCTCGTAGATACCCAAATGCCAGTAAGGATTCCAGTGGGCGACTGCTTGTTGGGGCTGCTATTGGTGTGGGTAGCGATTCAGTTGACAGGGCTACTGCCCTAGTTTCTGCTGGTGTAGACGTTTTAGTTGTGGATACAGCTCATGGGCATTCGACCATGATCCCCAAGGCGATCAAAAAACTAAAGGCTTTGTTTGATATAGAAATCATCGCTGGTAATGTGGCTACCGCTGGCGCTACCAGATCGTTAATAGACGCTGGTGCTGATGGCATTAAGGTGGGCATTGGCCCTGGTAGTATTTGTACCACTCGTATCGTTAGTGGTATTGGCGTTCCCCAGATGACAGCCATTTTTGATTGTGTGGAAGAAGCCAATAAGTCAGGTATTCCCGTCATTGCTGATGGTGGTATAAAGTACTCAGGCGACCTCGTTAAGGCCATTGCCGCTGGTGCAAGTGCTGTAATGATCGGTAGTATCTTTGCAGGTCTAGACGAAAGCCCGGGCGAAATGATTTTGTTCCAAGGTAGAAGATACAAGTCTTACCGTGGAATGGGCTCCATTGGCGCTATGCGTGAAGGCAGCAAGGATCGTTACTTCCAAGAAGATGCGGATGAACTAAAATTAGTTCCTGAAGGTATAGAAGGCCGAGTACCCTACAAAGGGCCACTAGCTGAAACCCTTCACCAGTTGATCGGTGGCTTACGTGCAGGCATGGGATACACTGGTTCTAAGGATATTGAAGCTCTGAAGACCCAGCCAAAATTTGTGAAAATTTCAGGGGCATCCTTGAAAGAAAGCCATGTTCATGATGTTTACATCACTGAAGAAGCTCCAAATTACCGCACTTACTAGGTGATGAAGGCTCTATTTTCTGGGGTTTGCTTGTGCTTGATTTTATTTCAGGCATCTATTTCTGTCACAAACGCCCAAGAGCTTTCTCCAGACCCGCAATCTGCCATCCGTCGCCTTGTTAAAGGCGGCACTGTTGTTTTGGCTTCCGAATCGGGACAGAGTATCTTTGCTATTAACGGAGCGGAGCAGTTTGTCCCGGCCTCAATCGTTAAACTCCTTACTAGTTTGATAGCCTTGAAAGAATTAGGCCCAGATTACCACTTTTCTACTGAGATCTACCAAAAAAATAAAACTGAATTCTGGGTCAAAGGCTACGGTGACCCCTTTTTAGTTTCTGAAGAAATCATTGCAATTGCTCAATCCTTAAAGAAAAAGGGCGTGACCCAAATCACAAGGCTCGGGTTGGATGCCTCAGCTTTTGAAAAGGGCCTAAAGGTGCCTGGAATTTTAGGAAGCTCCAACCCCTATGATGCCTTAAACGGCGCTTTGGTGGTAAACTTCAACAGCCTCAATGTTAAAAAAGATAGGCAAGGTCGAGTTACATCGGGCGAAAAACTAACCCCTTTGACTCCCTTAGCCTTAAAAAAAGCAAAAAAATTAAAGCGAGGCTTTGCCGACCGAGTGAATTTGGCTAAAAGCCCTGAAGAATCTCTGCAATATGTTGGGGAATTATTTCTAGCAATCTTTGAAAAAGAGGGCATCAAAACCACAGGGGCTAAGATTATCTATGGTAAAGTCAAAGCTGACGAACTATTTTATACCCATAAAAATTCGAAGGATTTAAATGAGGTGTTGCATGGATTACTCAAGTATTCCAACAACTTCATTGCCAATCAAATTCATTTGAGTCTGGGCATGCGAGCCTTCGGCGAGCCTGCAACCTTACAGAAATCCCATAAGATTTACCAAGCTTCAATGATGGAAATTTTAGGGCCTAGGGCCAAAAATATCATCGTAGAAGAGGCGAGTGGGATAAGTAGGAATAATTTAATGAGTGGAAATGAGATGCTGTTAATACTTGAGGCCTTTCGCCCTCATTGGAAACTGCTCTCTCATAAGGTGGGTGTACCCCTAAAATCAGGGACCCTGACTGGTGTTTATAACTACGCCGGTTATATAGAAACACCTAAGGGCATCCGGCCTTTTGTGGTGATGCTCAACCAGAAACGCAATAAGCGCGATTCTGTTGTGCGGCTTTTAAAACAAATTCCTTAGGGTTTTTTCTTAGCCAGAACTTTTACCTTGTCCCTAAATTGGAATCTTTTAGCCTGTTCCTGGCAATGCATCGGCAATATGAGTAGCCAAGGCTACTGCAAAGCAATAAAAGCAAACCAGCACCCAAGTTACGGTTAAAAATAGAGAAGCTTCTCCACTACGAAAGCTAAAAAATACAGCCTTCATAGAAAATTCATCCGATTTGGTTGCCATGCCTGGCTGCACTTCCGTTGAGCGGGTTTTGCCAATAAACTGCAAGAGTAAGCCCCCTAAAGAGCCTCCTATAAGCCATAGAAACCAATTATTAACAATTGTATCAATCATGGGGGTCCTGTTTTTTTTTCTTGGAAAAGTGTAAAGCTAAACTGGCAAGAAAGAGTATCGTTGCAGCTAAATGCGCCTCACTGACAATCCCAAGCCTTGTAGAGCCGGTTAAATAAATCCAAAATCCTGTTATTAAAACAATAGAGCCTAAGGTTAATTGAATTAAACCCGTAAGGTTCATTGTGGTCGCTTTTTTAAGATCTCTTTTGGTTTCTATAATGTGGTCATAGGAAAAAAGTAAGAATATGACCGTGTAAAAAAAACCTAAAATTAAGTGGACCCAAGTAATTAGTTCGTTGCCAACAAAGGCAATTGGAGTCAATAAAAAACCGCTCAAGGCTAAAAGTACCGTTAGCCCTTGGATAACTCTCTTCAAGTTATTTCCTAGTCAGCGTTGCCTGGAGGCTATCAAAGAGCATTTTATTTTCATGGTCTTTTAGCTCAATTTTTCTAGCCATGCTATCGTTATCCATAGCCAGCATGCGATTTTCTGATTCTAACTCTTCTAGTTTCCCCGCCATTTCAATCTGTTTTGGGTCTGTCTGGGGGACCATTTTATTCTTTTCCCTTTGCACCCAGTCACGGATGGAATCTTTAAGTAGCTGGCTTAGGGAGGCGAGTTCCTTTGTTACAGCCTCTTTTAAATGGGTCTTTATTCGGGATTGAAAATCCTCTTCATGAAATATTTCAAGGATATACTTCTCAGTGTCATTTTGTGTGACAATAGAAGTCTCAGGGCTTTCCAAATTTGTAAGGGTAATTTCTTCGTTCATTTGTACTTTTATTTAGGTCTAAATTTGGTTAATGCAAAGTTAAAACCCAAGTTAACACCTAAGCTAAAAAAATGGATAAGGTTATAAAACCTTGCTTGTTAAATAGAGGCCAGTACCCTCTGTATTATTGACTAAATTCACTGGCATCCCGTAGGTGGATTCGGTTGCACCTAAAACTACAATGCCTTCAGGCGTCAAATTATTTGCCATCCTGTTTAAAATATCTGTTTTGGTCTCATCAGAGAAGTAGATCAAAACATTACGACATAAAATTAAATCAAATCTTCCAAGGAGGGAAAAATTATTCATCAAGTTAAAATCTTTAAAGACAACCATCTTTTTAATTTCATCTTTTATAGTGAAAATATCACCTACCCCTGTAAAATAGTTATCAGCTTTAGGCTTACTCATACCCCTTGAAAGGGAAAATGAGTCGTATTCCCCTAGTCTTGCCTTGGCAATTACAGTGGGGCTGATGTCAGTGCCTATGATGTTAAAGCGACTTAAGAGACTATTTTTAAAGCGTGCCCCTAAGTATTCGTGGATCAAAATACTCAATGAATAAGCTTCTTGGCCAGTTGAGCTTGCAGCAGACCAGATATTAACTCGTTGTTGGCCGCCTTCTAATTTTTCTACTAGTTTTGGGATGCAAATTTTTTCAACTGTTTCCCAACAGGATTTATCACGAAACCAAAGGGTTTCATTGGTGGTCATTAGGTCGACAATTTGTTCAGCGATCTTAGCTTGACCTGGGATCATGTTTAGCAGGTCATCAAAATTAGTTAGGCCTAAGTCCCGAAGCAAACTAGCCAGCCTATTTTCGATGAGGTAGGTCTGGTTTGCCTTCAAGACAATTCCGCTAGTTTTAACTAGAAGGTCTTGAAACTGTTTATATTGGCCAGCTGTTAAGCCTACTTTCATGGGTTATTGCCCTAGTTCACTTTTTCAAGGCTTTAAAAGCCATGACTTAATTATTAGTATTATAGAAAAATTATAGTTTATTGTATGTGATAATTCAAGGTGCTTGGGGCGCCATTTCGCTCGTAATTAAGTACGATTTCTTTTTCGCTCCTTAATATTTTGAAAAGACTCATGGCCCTTTCAGGACTATCAATTTCTTGACCGTTGATCTTTTTAATCACATCGTTGTTTTTTAACCCTAATTTTTCATAAAGGCTACCCTTATCAATCGCCTTTATCTTGTAACCCATGGGTTTTTTGTCTTTAAATACGGGAACCACCCTAGCTTGATTAAGCAATTGGGAAAAATTATTAAGTTCTTTGTCTAAGTCTTCGGAGCGTAAATAGAAATCATTTCCTTCGGCTGACACGGTTGTATTTGATTTTCCCCCAATTTCCTTCGGCCCTTTTTTTACGTTTGAAGCGCTGGATTGGGCGTTATAAGTCAAAGATTCAACTAATACTAGCTTTGCTGTTTCTTCCCCTAAAGAAATTTCTACATAGTTTCCAGAAGATTCAATAGAAGCCAACTGGGCGCTTGAATCAGCAATGAGGTCACCTAATGCATAGACCTCTTCCTTTTTTGTTTTTTTATCTAAAATAATTGCAAAGCCAGAAAAGAAACCCTTCAGGCTTAAATTGCCTAAGATTTGTTTTAAGTTCCCTTGGGGTTGAACTTCCTGCTTGATTTTTTTTTGGTTTAAACTCCCTAATTCCACTTGGAATAGGTTGCTTTGCAGGCTTGGCTCAAAATCAGTAAGATTCTTTTTCGTGCTTCTTGTTTGGGATTGCTTGTATCTATGGAGCGGCTCGTTTGGCACTTGTAAAAACTCAAATTCAATGATCCTAGCGACCAAAGAACTAAAACTGATCAATATTAGCAGCAATAATAGTGCCTTGGCTACGCCCAGAACCATGCCTGAGGGCAGATTGTTAGCCTTGCTTTGGACTATGGAAATGTACTTGTTAAAATCATCTAAACTAGGGCTATTCATGACTAAACTTTAACACCAAAAGTAAAATTATTCCAGCTTAAAGAGGCTGCCTTGGATGTGGTTACTCTTGGCCATATAGTTCATGATTTCTTGGCCTGGGCGACTGCGTTCTTTAGTCCAATCTGGGGCCAAAAGCCCATCACTGCCCTTGGCAAATGCTGATAATCGCTGGACTGCAATGCTAGGGTTCAAGTTGGCTAAAAATAATGCTGCCTGTTGCACATAATCGTCAAACTCCACGACTTTAAATTCCCCCGACTCCCAAGCTGCTGCCAAGGGGCTATCCTTTAAAACGTATAAGTGGTGGAGTTTAATGTTGCCAAGAGGGAGAGAATTGACAATATCCACCTCTTCTTTGACTTGGGCCAAAGTCTGATTTGGTAGCCCTAAAATAATATGGGCACCAACATCAACCCCAGCTTCTTCTGAGAGACGCTTGATTGCATCTATTGACTTTTGGGCTGTGTGGCCTCGTTTTAGCCAAGCGACATAGTCTTCGTTAAAAGATTGGGCACCAACTTCCACAGAGACAAAGGTCTTTTCAGCCAATTTTTTTAACAAGGGAAAAATCCCACTGGGCAAACAATCAGGCCTTGTAGAAATCACCACTCCCTTTACTCCGTCACAGGATATCGCCTCTTCCAGCGCCCTCTCTAAAGGTTCCAAACGGCCAAAGGTGCTGGTGTAGGTTTGAAAATAAGCTAAAAATGACTGTTCATAGGTTGTGGGTTTGATCCGACTGGCATTGAGATCAATCTGCTCTTTGACTGATTTCCCGTAAATAATCTGGTCTCCACCTGCACCCTTTTCATCACAAAAAATACAAAGTTCTTTGTTTCCTTGGCGCACAGGGCAGGTTTCTGAGATCTGCACCGAAAGCTTACGGATTTTGATTCCGAATTTTTTTTGGTAGTATTTACCAATCGAATAATAGGGTAACTCTCCCCAAGGACTAACGACTTTGATAGGCTCCATGCTCTCTTCTTCTTTTGCTTGTGTAAATTTCTGTGGTTCCCAGGGTGATCAATTCATATAAAATTGCCTTTTTCCCCGCTTGGTTTCTTAAAATTCTGCCTAATCTTTGTACATGTTCCCGCACCGTAGAGGTGCCACTTACTATGATAGCCACTCCTGCTTCGGGTACATCTACCCCTTCATTCAACACTCTAGAATTTACCAAAAAGGGCCAACGGCCGCCTCTAAAATTTTCTAAGATTGTCTTTCGTTCTTTTGCCTTGGTTTCATGAGTGATCACAGGCAACAAAAACAGACTAGAAATCTGGTAGGCGATTTTGTTGTCTGCGGTAAAAATGATGATTCGTTCCTGATTATGCCTTTTTAAAAGTTCTGCGATCAATTCCAACTTGCCTTGGCTAGAGGTACCAATTTCTTTTTGCCTCCGGAAAGATTTTAAAGCGTCTCGCCCCTCTACACTTTGATAGCAACGCATTACAAATTTTTCCCAGCCACCTGGCCTGGAAAAATTTTCTCCCAGTTGGTCTTTGAAGGCTAGGTACTGTGAGCGGTGCCAGTCATATTCTTCCCGCTCGGCCTCAGTCAGTTCCACCTCTTCAATGCGGGTTTCATAGGGACTTAAGTACTCCCCGCTAAGCTGCTGAATATGCTTTGTGTAAACGGTTTTCCCAATTAACTCACCAATGAGTTGCAAACGGTCTGCCTCTTCATTTGGCGTAGCCGTCAAACCCAGCCTGAAAGGAGCAATGTAATTTCTCGCCATTTGGGCGTAGCCTGGTGCAGGTAAATGGTGGCACTCATCAAAGATTAAAAGGCCAAATCTGTTTCCTAGGCTTTCTGCATGAATTCTTGCCGAATCATAGGTGCTCACGGTAATTTCTTGTACGTCAAAGGTGCCCCCACCAAGCAGGCCAATGGGGCATTGGAATCGCTCAGCTAAGGTCTTCTGCCACTGGAGAATTAAATCAATGGTCGGGGCTAAGATTAAAGTTGAGCGCTGTACCTTTTCCATCACCAAAGCCGCCAAATAACTTTTCCCTGAACCAGTGGGCAAAACTACCATTCCCCGCTTTGGCCCTTCCCACGCCTTTAAGGCTTCAGTCTGGAAATCATGAGGGGCAAAAGGGTTTTTTAAAGTTAAATCTAGCTTTTCATATTTTGGCGTAGAATCTGTATAGCTTAAGCCATTCAGATGGAGGAACCGTATTAAATCACGGTAGTAAAAGCCCAAACAAACATAGGCTTTTAAGCGTCCATCCCACTTTAAAAAACTTAATTCTTTTCGTAGCTTAGCTTGGGTTTTGAAGTCCACAATAAGCATACCCGATTGGAATGAAATGCTCGGGGTTACCCAGCTAGAATTTTGGCTCATCACAGAAGATGGAAAAAAGAGAAAAAGCAAAAGTTGCCCATGAGGCAATTTTATTAAGTCGCATGATTAGCGAAGGCCACGGAATCAAAATCACCTTTGGTGATGGTGAATACCTAATGGACTACCTAAAATGGCACACTACAACCCAACTGGGTTTACGCTCAGGTAAGGTTGTAACCAAAAGTATGATTAAATATTGGGAGCCCCAAGATGCTTAAGATAGCTGATCAAGGTTTTATGGACAAGGGCAAAGGAACAAAGAGCTAAATGGCAAAGTTAAAGAAAATACGCTACCAAAAAAGTAGTTTTGATATCCTAACACCGACGGAGCTGTCAAAATTTGCTGAGCGTAAAATTTTGGTGAAAGAAGAAGGGATAACTCAAAAGTTAGGCGGTTGGATTGTGCCCATTGCCATCCTTTTGACTGGCACCATGGTCTTTTTCTTAGGTCAAATGGCCTTTGACTTTGATTGGGGTCGAGCAATCAACTTTATCCCCACTGCCTTAGAGACAAATGCGGATTCCATGTCCAACGCGACGAGTTACTCTGTTGAGCTTTTAGCTGCGATCTTAGGTATTGTGATTACTGTTGTTGCTATTGTGCTCCAACTAGCGGCCCAAAGGTACGGCACTCGCCTGATTGATTTATTCTTGGCGGATTTTATTAACCGCATCTTTTTCTTCTTTATGGTGGGTACTTTAATGTACGCCGTTTTGATTGTTTATAGTTTAAAAGAAGGCTTCTACCCTTACTTAGCCCTGCAAGTTCTACTGGCTTTAACCTTGATAGAAATTGCTGCCTTGGCCCCTTACTTTTTATATGTGTTTAAGTTCCTAACACCTGCAAATTTACTAACGGCCTTGCAAAATGCCAACAAACAAACCTTGCAAGATGCCATCTATGCGAAGGATACCATTGCTTTAGCCTATCTTCAAAAAGAAGCTGGTTTGGGCATTGAACAAGTTACCGATTCCGCCTTGAGCGCCAATAGCCAGATGGATCGAAATTTAGGGCTCATGGCCATAAGTCAGATTAAAGAAATGGTCTTAGACTATATTGATGTGAAAAAGAAGCTGGCAGAAGAGTGGTTTTTTGTTCCAGAAGAGCAGTTTGTTGGTATCAGTTCGGAATTTTATAGTGAGATTTGTGAAAAGCACATCTGGTTTGAGGCCAAAGCCTTTATGGATATGGAATTAATCTATAAAACAGCTATCCGCACCATGCCTGATGCCGTTTCGGCCATTGCCCTAAATACTAGAATATTAGGGATGGAAGCAATAAGAAATGAAGATGATGATCTTTTAGACTTGGTTGTACAGTTTTATAATACCTTTATTCGCCTCTCCCTAAACGAAAAAAACGTACGGGCGATCTTTAATATCTTTTACCAGTACAGACTTCTGGCCGAGGCTATTTTTAACTATGACACCTCTCTATCAAGTCGGATCTTTTTTTATTTTGGCTACTATGGTGAAACCTGTTTGCAACAGGGAATGTTTTTTGTGATGTATACTGCCGCTTACGATATGGAAGCTATGCTGGTTGCAGCTTATGATAAAAAAGTGGAAAATATTGAAGAGTTGCTTTTGATTTTTTTAAGTCTTGAAGATAAGGTTGACCGAACTAAGGATGCTTTTGCCTTTGCAGGTATAAGAAAGGCTCAGATTATTCTAGCCACCAATCTTTACTCAAAGGGTGCAAACCACTTGGTGGAGATGATCATTAAAGATCTCAGAGTAGAAACTTTAGAGCAATTGCTGATCTGGCGTGATGCCCTAATGGCGGTAGTTTCAAAGAAATTTTGGGAAGTGACTGACCGCGGAGTGAATATGGAATACATTGATCCTGAGCAAAAAGAATATTTAGTGAAGTTTTATGACCAGCATATCTTAGCCAAACCAGAGCTGTTTCAGCCGACCATTGAGCCAGAGGCGAAGTAACCAATGACCCCCTTTTACATTAAGCCTTTGCCTAGAAATTTAATTGGGTTATTATTAATTTTCCTTTTCACTGTAACTTTTTGCCCCAGAAAATTAGAAGCCAAGCCAAACTATTATGAGGTACGGATTGTTAAAGCTGAGGTAAAAAAGTCCTTTGAAAACTTTATTTCCATGTGGAAAGAAGAACTTTACTTCGATATGTATGACCATGGTCAAATTTACAGCCGCAGGTTAATGGGCAAATCAGAATTTGCTCAAAGAATGGTGGATCTTCCTTGGAAACCCAGTGCCAAAGAGATGACAATAGAAGAGATTGAAGTTGATTATCGCTCTTTCACCTTGATTCGCTGCGTTTTAGAAATGGAAAATAAAACCAACCCCTCAAGAAAAGTAGAAAAGAGATATTACTTTCATGTTATTTTAGAAAAGGGAAAATGGAAGTTTGATTTAGGTCAAATTATCCGTGTCCCCTTTGTTGGTAAAATTATCGATTATGAAGCTGAGAAAAAAGCGAAAGAAGCAGCTTTGAAAAAAATAGCTGATGAAAAAGCCGCCGCAGAGGCTGCAGTCAAGGCCGCCGCAGAAGCCGCCGCTGCCGCCGCACTTCCAGGCGCAGCACCAGTACAACCCGCCGCAGCTCCAATAGTAGCACCGGCAGCACCTTAGGACCGAAAAAAATGATTGAGCTTAGATTTTTATTAGAAAAAGTAATTAAGGTAGAACTTCTTGGGAGGTCACAAACCTTAAAACGGTTTTCAATAGAAGAAATATTTGATGCCTTAGGCAAGCTCAAAACAGAATTAAACGCAAAAGGGAAAACTTACGAAGAGTTATATTCTGCAGCCTTCCATCAAGATATTTTTGCTTTGAGTTTACCTAGAGAGTTTGGCGGAAAAGGCCTAGCTGAATCAGTGAGTCTGCTTTTTTTAAGTGAAGTTGCCAGTATCAACGCCAAGCTTGGTTTTGAACTGTTGCAAAGCTTAGCTACCTGTAAATTACTCTTACACTATAACAAGGAAGGTGCCCTAGACCCTATAATTAAAGGTTTGATCCAAGGTGAGATCCAAGGTGTGATGGATGTGGTTGACCCTTTTTCTCACGTCATTGCCAATGACCACACTCTGACCGCTAAAAATACGCCAAAGGGCTGGCAGGTTACAGGGGAAAAGGTGGTCTTTTATACTCCTAGCCAAATTGCTAAGTTGTTTTTAGTTCCTGCAAAAATGGAAAATGGAAAGGTCGGTTTGTTTGCCATTGATGAGGGTGGTGTGAAGATTGATACTCTATTCCCCAACACTTACCTTAGTCCTGTTGAAATTGAGATTGATAAAGATAGCGATGCTACCCTTGTGGCTGAACTTGCAGGGGAGGATATCTTTTCCATTAGCTCTATGAGAAAGCACATTAACCTTTTGGTTTATTCGGTGGTTGAGCATTCTTATGCCACTGGGATTGAAGAAGCCAAACGGGCTAAGATTCGGCCTTGTTGGCTAGAAGACGGAATGACCCAGGAAAAAGTGACTATGATCAATCATCCTAAGGTTGCAGAAAGCCTGATGGTGATGAAGTCTTTCCGTGATGGTTTAAGGGCGATGCTCTTTCATTCGGTTTTTTACCTCGATTGCCTGCAGCATGGCTCAGAAGAAACCGCCGATTATTTCGGTGAGTTGAATAATCTTTTTGAGTTGGTTTTTAAGTACTATGCCCCAAGAAAGGCGCAGCATTTAAAGCGTATCGCACGCAACATTATGGGCCCTCGTTACTTTAGATTGGAAGACCAACATCTGCTTTTCCAAATTGATATTATGGCCAGTAACCCTTTAGACCTCGCCACTCATCTTGTTTTTGAAGCCTTTAAGGCGGCAGACGGCAAAGCTGTAAATACCCTTCTATCCGAATTTGGGTTGATGGGCGCTGGAAAGGCTAAAACTGACGAATTAAAAGAGGCCATTAATATTTGGCAAGATTTTGTAGGTGGTTTATTTATTTTAAATGAGGAAATCCAGAAGACAGATAAAGTTGAAGAAGCAGCACAGTTACTAATGCATGCTGAAAGAACCATCGATTTGGTTGGGGATGTGATTGTTTCACACCTTCTGATCAAAGAAGCTTTAGAAGCGGAAAAAGAATTGCAGTCTATGGAAGTCAACTTTTTTGCCCTAGAGCAGGAAGCCTTAAATAAGATGGAAGTGCGGGTTTGGTATAATAAAATTCTGACAGCTTTATTCTTCACTCGTTCGTTGCTAGCGGTGCAAGGGGCAAAAATCCAGATGATCCAAGAGGGAAGTTTGGTTCCTGGTCATGTTTTTTTAGAAGATCATTAAGGCCAATTTTACTTGGCCTGGGATGCTTTGCAGAATTAAGCTAAGGCAGCACTAAATTTGCCTCAACTTAAATTTTATTTAGGCTTGGGGAATTAGGCGCAAGGTCAAAAAGGCCAGTTGCTTCAAAGCTGAGATTAGCTAACAGCTAAAGATAGTTTAAAATGAGAAGATAATCCCAATAGCATTGGTCTTAAGATTGTGTTCGCCAGCCTGCATCTGAGTTTGGTCCGCTCTCACGTGCAACATCCCAAAAATTAGATCTAAACCAATTCGCAAGTAAGGCGTGGTGGTGGTAAATTTATAATTTACCCCTTCTAGGGTAAATGATTCTTCGTAATTGGCAAAACCTAAACCTAGGTGATACCCTGCCAATTCTCGTTCTTGCACATAATTCACTCCCAATTTTGTCTCTTTGTTGGTCATGGTGATGTTTGTGGCTGTAGTTGCGCCTGTTTGTGTCAACTCACTGGGGTATTCCCATTCGGAAGTTTCATAGATATAAGCCCATTCGTCCATTTGTGCCCCTAAATAGACACTAGTTCCATAAATTGTCGAGGTGGGGTTTGGCTTGTATGTCAGGGTGCCAGATTTACTTTCATACTCTTGTTTTTGGCTGTCGATGTAGGGCTTAAGTCTTTTTGTACCTACCTGTAGGTCGAGAGCCATAAGGTTAGAGGCAAGGCTGAAAACAATAAAAAGACTTACAAAAGCTCGGTACATCTAGGGTAATTTTTGCAATAATTATTAGAACTTAAAAAGTATTGCAAAAATCTGGCCTTTTGACCATGGGATTTGTACTTGCCAAGAGGCCATAGAAGGGGCGAAGCTACAGAAACAAAAGGAAAAAATGGAACCTAGGAAATGCCAAGTTATTTTTGATAGCTCTCTATCAGAAGAAGAAGTAGAAATCAGAATCAATGCAATCCGCTTGATTGCAGGGGTGCACCACGTTGCTACAGAACAAACCAATACAAAAGTCCCTAAAAGGGAAAGGGAAGAGCAAGAGTTTCACAGCGGCGCCCCAGCCCCTAACAGGACAAGGGAAGAAGAAACCGTCTGGGAAACAGAGCAGGATGTTAGCCCACAGCGCTTGGCCATTGATACTGCTATTAAGTGGGGGGTAAGGAGCAAAATGGTCACCTTGGCCCATATCCAATCTCTCGATTCAGCGGCCCTAGTTCATCTGGCAATGCAGCTTTTAGAAAAGATGCCAGAGGAAGAAAAAACCAAACTTGGCAGTGATATTTCCGATATGATGACTTAAATTACCCCCATTTGACTAGTCTACTTAACCCTTGAAGGTTTTTTTCTAATAATTTTAAGTAGTCTTAGCCCTTTTGTTTTAGGCCTACAGAGGCATGGTCTGAAACTTGATCAAATTTACAGGTTTTAAAAGGCTGAAAAATAACTTTCCTTTTCAGATTTTACATTGTTATACTCCTTCAAAAAAATAGAAACATTCTAATTGTTTATGAAAAATGGATTACAAAATAGACAAGTGACCGTATGGGAACTGGCAATCAGAATATTTCATTGGATACTGGTTTTGTCTGTCATCGGGGCGTTTGTAAGCAGCTTTTCAGAAGACGCACTAACCATGCATATCTGGTTTGGCCAAGCGATTGTAGCATTGATGTTGTTTCGGCTTGGTTGGGGGTTTATTGGTAACCCATATGCTAAGTTTAAAGATTTTATAAAGGGGCCTAAGGCCGTTTTGAGCTATCTTGGGTTGGTTGTTAAAGACCAAAACCCTCGCTATTTGGGGCACAACCCAGCAGCTGGCATGATGTTTTTAGTTATGGGTGTGGTTTTTGTCTTTTTGATCGTTAGCGGCTACAGCCTACTTGGTGGGATAGAAGAAATTGGCCCTCTGACAAATCACGTTAGCAAAGAATCAGCGGCAAACTTAGCGCCGCTACACAAGTGGATTGCTTATTTGTTGGCTCTTTTGGCAGTTGGCCACATTGGCGCAGCTTTAGTTGAGTCAAGGCACCAGAAAGAAAATTTGCCCCTGGCGATGTTCAGCGGAGTAAAAGTGGTTCGGGAGAATGAACCTTTAGATGTAGATACAAAAAACAGGGCGGCTCAAATTATTTTTCTGTGCTTGCTAGCGGGCACCTTAGTTGGAATATCTTTTGTGTTTCCCCTGGACGATTACAATGTGGAAACCCAAAATGCTGAGCTTAAAAAGCAGCATACTAGCCAAGAGCTTTACACTGAAGAGTGTGGTGCTTGCCACTTTGATTTCCCTGCAAACTTACTCCCACAAGCAAACTGGGAAAAGTTGATGCAACCGAAGGAATTGGAAGATCACTTTGGTGATGATGCCAGCTTGGAAGAGGCCGACCGAGAAGTGATCTTAGGATTTTTAAGGGATGGCGCTTTAGAAAAATCAAACTCAGAAGTGAGTTATTATTTAGGGACTGAAACCCTAGGAGACCCCAGCCAGCTGCGCTTTACAAAAACGCATTGGTGGAAAGGGAGACACGAGTCCATCGCTAGAGAAGTCTACGAGACTAAAAAAATTGGCAGTAAACTCAATTGTGGGGCCTGCCACCCAAAGGCCAAGTATGGGTCTTTTGCTGACCGGGATATTCATATCCCCAACTAATATTATTTGGAATTCCGAATAATTACATCACCCTACGGGGTTAACTAAACTCTTTTTGGGTTTAACTAAATAAAGGAGCTTTAAGATGAGCTTAAAGAAAACTGTTTTAACATTTATGGTTCTAATGGCATTAGGGTTTGGTTTTTCAAATCTTTACGCAGCAGATTACACAGAAGGCAGACGTTTGATGCCAAAAAGACCAGGCCACTCACACAGCCCTTTGCCTTGTGGCAAATGCCACCTTGTTGGTCATGAAGATATCAAACCTAAAATTCCACGTGTAAACGATGTTCTATTTCTTGATGAATGTGGTTCTTGTCACCTAGCCTACCAGCCAGAATTATTGCCAAAGGCCAGTTGGAAAAAAATCATGGGTAACTTGAAAGATCACTTTGGTGATGATGTGCAACTGACTCCAAACAAGCATTATGCGCTTTCACGTTTTATCTATAAAAAATCTGCTGATACAGCTAAAGCTTTTAGATCAAAGCAGATTATGGCGAGCCTAAATGGTGCTTCTCCAATTCGGGTTACTGAAACACCTTATATCAAAGGAATTCACAAGGATGTTAATGCTGATATCTTTAAAAGAGCTACCATTAAGTCTTTTGCAAACTGTGAAGCCTGTCACTTGAGTGCTGATGGTGGACTTTATTATAAGCCACACATTCACATTCCAGAAGCTAAGTAATTTGGTTTGAGCTGTCTAATGCACGCTTTAGCCCCGTAAGGCTGGGCTTGAGTGAAGTTAGACTTGCAACCTTGCGGCTATTTGATTATTCTTATAGCCGTTAAACCCCAAATTTTTAAATTGAAATTAAATTAATTTAAAATAGTGTGGAGTTTTTTACCGAAGTTTTTGTATTTAAGAATTTTAAGCCCAGCCCCATGAAAAAACTAATTTTACTTTTATTCCTGTCCCTCTGTTTTACAAGCCGCCAGGCCGAAGAGGAAGAACAACCCTTACCTGATTTTTTTAAATGTAATAGTTCAGGCCACCAGTATTGCCGTTCCGCACGACATGCCGCTATTGTAGATGCCAAGATTAAAATCTACTATAAAAAAGGCATACGCATCACACCTGAGTTAATTCGGCAGCTTTCTATTCGGTATCAACCTACTAATGCAAACAACAACAACCCTGGTCGACCCTAGATTTTAGTTCGTTTTTGCCTCTTTTCCTATTTCTTTAGCATCAATCTTCAACACCTTGTCAGGAAGTTGAACGTGCCGAAACTTACCTTTTTTAAAGGGCTTTTTGTGCGTGTTGTGTTTGTTTCTCTAATTTTAATATTATCTCTTACTTTTCCTTTTTTCCCTGCTCAAAGGCCAAGGAAAATCGGCAAAAAAAAGAAAATATAAATTATTGGCGGTGTGCCCAGCGCTCAAGCCATATCAGGGGAAAATCTTTGCTCTTTACAAGAGAAAAAGATGCTATGGACTACAGGAAGAAAAGAGGGAAAAGGCTTGACCTTCATCTGACCTCTATATATAGTTATATGCATATTTAAGGTGTAAAAATGACAACAACTAAAGCAAACAAAATCAACCCGAGCACAAATAGCCTTGCTGTTACCATGCTATTATTTATCGCTTCTGGGGCGATTTCTTTGGTCTTTGTTCAAGAAAACCATAGCCTACCCCTTTTGGCTTTTGGCCTCTATTGCGCCTTAAACATAATTGCCCCTGCTGTTTATTGGATCGAAAAAACCACCACCCGTGAAAATTTGTTGGATATAGCTTCCCTACTTCACAGGGTTCGAGGTGTCGGTTTTTATATTTTAGCTTTTGAGTTAATGCTTAATGGTGGTGCCAGCTTTTTTGTTGAGCCAAAAGAAAGCTACACTTTAATTGGTCTTTGGATTGGCCTTGGTGCCCTCCCACTCTTTTGGTTTCTTATGCGCATCCAAAAGCTGACTGGCTTTGCACAATTGGCCGAAACCAGTAAAACAGGTTTATTCTTCGCAGGCCTACTCAGTGTTTCAAGCCTACTTAGTTGGGCCACAAATACCCCTTACCCTGAAGCCATTGCAGGCTTAGGCCTCGCTTATGTGGCCTTTAAAGAGGGCCAGAAGGGCACGGCGCAAGGTAAATGCTTTTGTGAAGTTCCTAGGTAATTCTTCTTTTTCCGTCCAGATTAAACCCTAAACCTAAAAAAAATTGGATGAGCTGGGTTACAAAGGTTAATCATCACCCCCGTCCCCTAAAATATCACTTCCTGCTTCGTCCTTTTTGCCAAAAGGCCCCAAAACAAAAAAGACAAAGTACATCAACCCAAAGGCCGCAGCGACATTTATCCAGCCTGATTCAGGGTAACCTCTAAAAAACTCAATCATTTCTGCTAACATTAGCTTGTTTCCTCTATGTGCTCTTTTACCATATCAATCAATTTTTTGATTTCTGTCTTCTGCTCTTCGCTTAAATCCTCGGTCCTTTTTAACCAAGAATCAAGTTCTTCAAAACCCCACTCTATTTTGATTTCTTTGTTTTGTTTAATGATTGCCTCTAGGTCTGACGGGTTACCAAGATTTGGGTTAACAGTACTTAAGATACTTTCAAGAAAAGGATAAATTATAGGGTAATTGTCTTCCTTGGAAAATCTACTTGCCTCCTTTAAAGCATCCTGCGCCTCGGAATATTTTCCCCAGCAAAGCAGTAACTCTAATTTATCGAAATAGGCACATGCAAGGTCAGGGTTAAGGTCAATGGCTTTGGTATAGTCTTTTAGTGCTTCATCATAGGTATCAGGGTTTTTGGAGTAAAGATTTCCACGAGTATAGGAGGCTTTTTCATTCTTAGGATTGAGTTCAATGGCCTTAGTATAGTCTTTTAGTGCTTCATCATAGGTAT
>JASJGK010000199.1:0-6555 GCA_033791585.1 SAR324 cluster bacterium
GGCAAGGGCCTCGCTGGTATTTCTTTGGGTGGCGAGTTTTTTTCTACAGGTAAATTTATCACAGAAAATATCGGCGGAAGCTTTATTACGCCTGATAAAATTGATTTCTTCCGCATGAAAATCGGCCCTGAGTTGGTTGATCTGCCACCCAATGAAATTACAGATATTGAATTCAATACGGAAACCCAGCAGATTATTTTTACTCGTGGCGTCGGCCGTGACGAAAATCATGTGAGTCGGTTCCAAAAGTTAAGGCTTCACAAGGGTGGCAAGACAGCCATCATCGACCGTTTTATCCCTTTTAACCGAGGGGAATCAAACTTTGAAATGGCAGAAAGATTTCTTGCCACTCGCTTTATTCAGTATGAAAAGGCTCGCCAGATTCACCAAAGCTCGGTGGAGTTGGAATACCTTACAAATCGGAATTTATACGCTGGTGATGTGACTTCTCAGTTGGTACTTTCTAGTATGAAACTTTTGAATATCCTGCCTCTAGAGGCACCTTGTCTAGGTTCAGGGCCACTGGATATCAATAATAAGGTTGGGGTTCGTCAGGGGTTTGTTAAAAATGCAGACGACTTAAAAGCCATTTTTTCTAGTATCTTAGACCTAAAAGCAACGCCAAATTTTACAGAACATGACTTTAATCGCTTAACCAAGCGGATTCGCTTGTTCATTGGCAATAAAGAACCTTTAAAATTGAGTGCAGAAGAGGCGGATGATCTTTTAGTTGAGTTGGAGCATTTGACTCAATACATGGATAATTACTTTAACCTAAACCTGTACAATCGTTTTGAAGAAGACTTAGAAGTGGATTCAGCTGACCCCCATGCCGGTGATTCCTTGGATGACGACCCTGAAGCGCATCATTTGGACGGTGAGGCGAAAGATTTTATTAGCGATAATTTTGCCTTTTTCAAAAAGCGCGAGGTAGTTCGTAGCGCCCTTCTGCAAGTGGAAAGCCTGAGATTTTACCTAAGCCATGTTAAGGTTTATGCAGATATGCCCGACAAAGAGCCAGATTTGGTTGTCTTTTCCTCTGGCAATAGCCTTGTGACCCATTTTCAAAATACATCTTACCCTTCTTTTGCATTGGCTGGTTTGCTTAATAAAGAGGTCTTTGCCTCAGATAGCGCTGAAGACGACCTGGCCTTTATCCAGTTCATGCGTGGTTTTGCCAAAAAGGTATTTCAGAAAGCCCAAGAGATTAATAAAAGCTTCCATCACCAGTATAAGCATACCCTTGCAGAATTGACCTTTTTGGCTGATGAGAAAAAAGAGCATTTGCAGTCAGAATTGGCCCTGCTTGAAGACCCTAATAATAAAGAAAAGGCCTATGCTAAGCTTTTGGAAAAGTTGACTAAAATTTTCAATGAGCAACTGACCCAAAAAGAAGAGGGGATTGAGGCCCTGATTGCCGAAAAAGCAGAAATTAAAGGTAAGATCGATGGTTATTTTGTTCAATTAGAAAAATTGCTTAGCGAAAAGCTGGAAATTGAGAATTTAGATCAGATTTTAGAGTCAATGCCGACTCGTTTAGAGGAAATGAAGGCGACAATATTACTGCATCATAAAAAGAAGAAAAACCAAATTATCAAGATCTACAACCCCCTTTCAAAGTTTCAAACCATTGTTGTGAATTACTATCACAATGCCTATAACTTTGTAGGTTTGTTTCAAAAGGCTTTTTACGTTAAAAAGAAAGAGGCCATGCTGGTTTCATTAGAAGCCATGATCCCAAAACTTTTGAGCATGACCCCTGAACAGCTGGAAAAGAAAAAGGCCCAGTGGGAACAGGTGCAAGCCCCTATGTCTTTGGCCAAAGAAAGCTCAGAGCAGGCTAAGGCCTTGGCCTCAAAAATGAAAAGTCAGATTATCGAGCTGCAAAAATACTCAGTAAAGGGCATGTTTCAAAATGCTGAGGCTGAAGCGGGGCCACTGTTAGAATTTTTTGCCTATTACGAGGGCGAGGCTCAGAAAATGAAAGATCTAGGGATGCAGACTAAGATGTTGCATCAAAATCTAGAAGAGACAGAAAAAGAGCTTTTTGAGATGCAAAGCAAGATTGTGGACCAAAGGTTGGCCGCAGAAAAAAAATCTTTGACCGTCAAAATGGCACAATTGGCCTTGGAATCGCCAGAAGCGGAGATTGCCATAAAAAAAGCCTTGGAATTTAATCACGAAGTTCCCAGAGAGATCCGCAAAGAATTAAATCTTTTAAGGCAGAAGTTAACCGCCGCCCAAGAAGTTTTCAAGGCGGCTTTCACCTCAGAAACCATCGGTGAAGCCTGCGATTTTTCTAAACTCAACCTTAAAGCCAATAAACGTTCTGAAATCAATGAAATAGCTAAGGAATTGGTGAATTTAGAGCAAGGTTACACCATGATCGACCCTGAAGTGGAAGGGGAGAAAGAAGCTTTAGAATTTTTACGGGGTCAAGAGGGCAAATTGGAACAGGTTGCCATGTCTAAAGCCTTACCTTCAACCCGAATCCTGCTTAAGACCCAATATATCCCCCTAGTGGAGAAAGAAAAGAAAATGCTCAAGCGGGCTGATCTTTTTTTAAGTGAGATCGTTAGTCGTGGTGACAAACTCAAAGAAGCCTTTGTGAATTGTTTTTTTAGAAAGCGTTATGCCTTCCCTGCTTTTTTGAGAGGCAGCTTTTGCCTTGATACCTCAGGCACGGCGAAGAGTGCAACTTTGAAGAATATCAACCAAGCCTATTTACTGCTGGGGGAAAAATACCCTAAGGGCTGCGCGCCTGCTGCGAAATATGATAGCACAGCCTACTTGAAAAAAATTGAGATCCTAGGGCCAGGGGCCATTAAAGAAAGAATTCGAGATATCTGGACAGGTGGATTGGAAGAAAGTTTTATCTGTGTGCCCGGTTCTTATTCTATGGCTATAATGCTAGACCTTTGTAAGTACAAAGATGAACTGGCAAAAGATATTAATGTGTCTGGTCGCTCAAACCACTCAATTACACTTATATATATAGCGGAAATTAATTTTACTGAAATCCAGTCAAATCCAGTCTTCCTGGAAGATTATCATCAGGCCATCATGAGTAATCTTTTCATTAATATTGATGGGGTTAATATCTACAATAACCGCCAATCCATTTACGAGGGCTTTATCCAATCCACCTTCGGTGGGGGAACTGATGCGGTCAGCCAGCAGGTGGCAACTCAGTTTTTGACTGAGGTTTAGCCCCAAGGCCCATTTATACGATTCCAGAGTTACTTGTCTCTTGAGTTTTTTCTTTGGTTTGTAGGGCTGATTTCTAACCCATTTGCTACCTAAATACCCTTTTCATCCCGTTTGTTCGTTTGGCGAGTAGTCGTGAACGGGCTTAAGTCGCCTTTTGGCGCTTTTCATAGACAAAATTGGGGGCTTCCCTAAGCATTATAGGTCGGATGTACCTTAAAGGTAATCAATTGGAGTAATCCAATTGAATCGATACTACAGGATCTTTTTTTTTTTTGGATTAAGGGGGTATGGTGGTAAAGTTCTAGATTCGGACTTTAAACCAAACAAGGGGCGTAGCCCCTGATTAGAATAATATTTAATTGTGAGCCTGTTTACAAGCCTTAAGGGAGCTGTTATTCGTCTTTGAATATCTAAAACCTTGTGGTTGCGTTATTCAGGCGAGGCAGCTTGAAAAACTATAAGCATTTGCCTTGGCTTCCAGGCTTACATTTTTCATCTTTAATTCCAGTGGCGCCTTCTAGGTTTGCAAGACTTAAGTCTGTCCCTTCTAAAAGGGCATCTTCTAGATTTGCATTTTTAAAAGAAATGCCTTTGATGCTGGTGTTGGTCATAATAGCATCAGAAAGCTCTGAACCAGTAAAGTCAACAAAGAGAAGGTTTGAGCCAGAAAAATTCGCTTCTACTAACTTGGCTTCGGTAAAGTTAACCTTCGAAAGGGTAGTGCCGCTCATATTGGCTTCAGAAAGGTTTGCCTTGGATAGATCAACGTTTGTCAGGTTAGCGCCCTTTAAGTTTGCTCCCTCTAGTGATGCCCCGACTAAATTTACATTTTTTAATGTGGCCCCTTCCAAATCGCAGGAAGAAAAGGTGCTGCTAGAGCATTTTTTAGTTTTAATTAACTTCTCTAAATCTGCCTTTTTAAATGCGTAAGCATTTGAAAATGCAAGAGTTAAAGCCAAGAATGTAAGGAGGGTTGTTTGTTTCATTGGACTTCTTTGAGTGAGTTAGTTTCAATGTAGAAATTGTTTATGGGCAATTAAACCAGAATATTGAACGGGGGTAAAGCTTTTTTTGATAAACCTCTGCCTGTCAAATTTAGGCCCCTATATATAGGTGAGTTAAATGGGGAAATGTGAAGAAATGTAATTTTATGAAAGAAAGTTTAAAAAAACCCTTGGCTTTTCAAAAATGACTGTGTTATCTTCTCGTCAATTGGAAGGAACATGGTTTTAGAACTTGCTCCTTAGAAAAAAACTTGACTTTTAGGTTTAAATATAGAAGTCTCGTTTCCAAGCTGTGTATTTAACGTGAAGTAGTTGCAGGTTCAGCAAACAGCTAAAACTATTTACTTTACGGGCTTTCGTTTTTTTGACGATGCACAGGCTTTTATAAGCTGATGTTCCGGCATAGTCTAAAAGACGCAGCTTTCGCCTCTTAGTAATAAGTTGGCTTTTGGGTTAACCCAAAAACTTTAAAGTGACTTAAATGTCACGTTCATCATTCTTCGCTTCATTTAGGTTGCGGCGGAGATTTACTGTCAACGGTATCACAGAGGTATCCGATGCAAAATAGCCTTACTAAAAAATTAGGTTTAACTGTAGCAACAATTGCTATGGCGGCCACTAGTATGTTCACAACCACTGATGCAGAAGCAGTACCTGCTTTCGCTCGTCAGACTGGTATGACTTGTAACTCTTGCCACTTTCAGGCATTCCCAGCTTTAAACGGCATGGGTCGTAGCTTCCGCTCTGGTGGTTACACTATGAAAGGAACTCAGACTTCAATTGAAGGTGAGAACATTGATCTTCCTTCAACTCTTAACATGGCAGTATTCTGGAAAGCTTACTACATTACTGGTGAAGACGAAGTTGCTAATTTAGTTTGGCAAGATGAAGCTGTAATGTTTGCAGCTGGTCGTGTAGCAGCTAGCGCTGGTTTCTTAATGGAACTAGGTTTAGTTGTTGAAGCTGATGGCACTACTGCTGCTGAAGGCGAATCTACTTCTGTAGAAGGAACTCAGTTCTCAAACGCTAAAGTTCAATTTAACGTTGCTCAAGCTGGTTCAGTAAACATCTCTGTAGTACCTTGGTCTACTGATGCTGCTGGTCGTAACTTTGGTATGGAACTAATGAACACTGTTGGTCAGCGTTCACAACGTCCAATCGAGAAGCGTTATGCAATGTCTCCTGGTGCAGTTCTTGGGATCACTCAAGGTGCAGCAACAGGTATCAACATCAACGCTGCTGATTTAGGCACTGGTTATTCAGCTTCTTACATCATGTGGGGACCTGTACATAACGGTGGTAACGTAAATCTTACCGGAATGGCTTCAAGCATTCGTGTTGCTTACTTCATGGACTTAGCTGGATTTGATACTGGTATCGCAATTGGTCAAACTATTGGTGATACTGTTCATTCTTCATCTGACGATGGTGCAACTCAGGATTATGACTATGTAGTAGGTGGATCAACTTTTGATTTCCAAATGCAAGGTCAAATTGCAGGTGGCGACTTTGGTTTCTACTTACAGCAAGCAACAGCTGCTGACTCAGCTGATATTGCAGCGTCAACAACTTCGTTGACTGTTGCTTCATCCGGTGCTGGTATTACAGCAGGCGGTGGTTCTGGTCTTGGTTACTTGTTAAAGTACAGCATTACTCCAGCCATCCAAGCTCACTATGCATCTAACACAACAACTGAAGATACTACAGCAACTGCTTACACATCTGTAGGTGTTGATTACATGGTAGCTGAAAACTTAAGATTACAAGCTTTCAACTACACTGAAGCGCCTGACGATGGCTCTGACGCAACTACTCACACTTACATGGGTTGGAACATCGGCTTCTAAGCCAAATGTTACAAACTATGACGTGAGTCTGAATTAAAGGGGCACCTGAGCAATCAGGTGCCCTTTTTTTTTGCCTTCTTTTTTGTTCCTCTCTTATGTGCAGCGGATAACTTTTTTGGTCCCCATAGGCTCTCGCCTATGCAATTACGGCTCAATCAGCCATTTCTTTCTTTCTTTCTTTCTCTTCCTCTTCCTTCCCCTTTGTTCACCCATCCCTTTTCCTCCTTCCTAAAGGTAAAGTGTAGTTGTGGACAGGCAATACTCGATAGTAAAAGGCAGTGGTTGGGCTGAAAGATTTGTAATTTTAAGAATAATTTTCTGAATAGGGCATTCTGTAAACATTTCTCTTGGCAAACACTAGCTTTGACCGTGATGCAGTCTGCCTGCTGCAAAGTTCATTGAATCCAGTTAAAGAACATCCCTTCTCTCCCTTCTCTCCCTTCTCTCCCTTCTCTCCCTTCTCTCCCTTCTCTCCCTTCTCTCCCTTCTCTCCC
>JASJGK010000200.1:0-9353 GCA_033791585.1 SAR324 cluster bacterium
TGGCAATGGATAAGTTTCGTGCCGACCCAGAAGAATGGATTACTCTGAGAGGCCAAGAGATCATGGAAGAGGCTACAAAAAAAGAAAAGGGAGCTATTTTGGTCTTTGGACACATTGGCAATTGGGAATTGATTCCTATTATCTACGAAATGCTCAATATCCAGGGATTTGCTATTGCTAGCCCTATCGGTGAAGCCAAATTAGACGGTATTTTAGCAAAAAAACGCTTTAGCGAAAACGTTAAAATGATCCCCAGGGGCGATAAAAAAGCTGCTCGCAACATCCTTAGTGCCTTTCGTAATAACAGGGTGATGCTTTTTGCACTAGACCAAGATATGAACGTGCAAAGCCACTTTGTGGATTTTTTTGGTCGCAAAGCTGCCACTGCCAAGGGGGCTGCAAATCTCGCTATGAAGTTTGATGCTCCTGTAATGAGTTGTTTTGGTTTTCGAGATGAACAGGGAAAACACCACTATGAAATTAAACTGCTCAGTGATGGCCCCTATGAAAAGGGAATGGCCGAAGAAATTCGCCTAACCCAGAGTTACACCACAGCCATTGAAACAAAAATTAAGGCTCATCCAAGCCAATGGGTTTGGTTTCACCGCCGCTGGAAGACTCAACCTGATGAGGTGGAATGATCTTTCGCCCTCTTGTTTTTATTCCTTTGTTGCTCCTTTCTTTTGGAGCTTTATTTGTTCTAATGCAACCTGAAGAAGATAAGGATTCAGACAAGATTACACCACAGGAAACCCCTCTTTTCTTACAGCAGGTGGAACTTTACGAATTTAAAGAAAACCAAGAATCATTGCGTTTATTCGCACAACAGGCACAAGTTTTTGAAAAAGATGAATTGACGCTGCTATTTAAAGTAATGGCCAACTTGCAAGCCGAAGAAGAGGGAGGGGAGCCCACAAAATTCCGCTCCAATGAAGCCCGTATTACGGGCAAAAATAAATTTATGACCCTCCAGGGTAAGGTGGAGGTGGAGTTAAAGAAAGATAGCCTGCTTCAGACAGAGACCCTCTACTATGACCAAAATTCAAATCGCCTTTTTAACCACCATTTTACTACCTTAGTCGGCCTTCATGAGCACGTTGAAGCCTCATCCTTGAATTTTGATACAAAAAAGGGAATTTTGACTCTTTTAAAACCCATCATCACAGTCCTTGAGCAATGAAGAGCCACCATCTTTTTTTAAGTGTTTTGTTAGCCACTTTTTTATGTAGCTCAGCTCCTGTTTACGCTGAGTCAGCAAAAATCACCAGTGACAAAATGCTGGTCGACAAAGAAACCAATATTATGAAGCTTTTGGGCAACGTATTCGCCTTGAGGCAGGCAACAGGTGGAACTCTACGTGCGGAAGAACTGGAACTAACAAGGTCTAAAGAGACAGACCAACTAACCTACGGAAAAGCCGAAGGGAAAGTAGTGCTCCACGAAGAATTAGATATTGTACTTTGTGAGTACTTAAATTTTGACGATTCCTCTAAAATTGCAATTCTTCAGGGAGATGTATTTGTTACAACAGGTGAAATTTTCCTCAAAGGCCACAAACTGCGATATAATTATGAAGAAGAAAAGGGCCGTCTCTATGCAAAGTCCCAAGGGGAAACAGAAGCCTCCTTTTATAGGGAAAAGCCTGATAAAAATGGAAATCGCATGCCTATAAACGCATGGGCTAAAGAAATTATTATCAACCGGCCCCTAGGGAAATTAACCCTGCAAGGTGGGGTGAGAATTCTAGACGAATCGGATGGCTCGACTATGAACGCTGAAAGAATGGACGTTTATCTGAACAAAGATGAATCCTTAAAAGAGATCGTTGCAGATGGCAATTTTCAAATGGAACAACCAGGACGTAGCGCCAAGTCCAATAGAGCAATTTTAGACTATATAACTGAAATCATTACCTTGACAGGAAATGCTTACTTAAAAGAAGTCGGCGAAGCTGCCGTCCAATCACAACGAATTGAAATGCACATGGATAGCGAAAAGGGGATGCTCAAAGGGGAAGATAAAAAACAAGTTACTGTTGAATTAGAGTTTTAATGGTTAATCGCGCAGCGATTAAGTTTCCCCAAGCGATTTATCCCTTGCACGCAAAAGAGGCGATGCACCCCTCAGAAAATCGTAGTAAAAAAATCAGTTCATCAAATGCTAGGTAATTTTGAATGATTTATCCCTTGTACATAGAGACAAAAAGAGCAGGTTTTGACTGAATTTATAACAAAGCGGTTAAGGACTGAAAAAATTTATATTTGCCTCAGCTCTACGCCAGCGATGAATTAAAGAAAATACCATCACGAGAACATGCTGCCAAGCCAGCAGCCATTTTACGCTAGATCCTTGGTCCAAATTTTAGATTACTTCTGCCTTTGCTGCATCTCTTGTAGCTGTTGCTGCAATACTGCAAAGGGCGGATAGATAAATTTCCAACTCACCTCCAAATGATCTTTTGGAAAATTTTCAGGTAAGGATGGCCGCAAGCGAGCCGCCAACAGGGCTTGCACAGCCATCAATTTCATGGTGCTACTAACATTATGCTCCATCACCTCATAGCCTAAAAGCTCCCCTGATTTTGACAACTTAACTTTTATCCAAACATAGCCACCGTCAGGGTATTGCCCCGCCATATAATCATCTGGCGGCTGCCACCAGCGACCAAGATCAATGGCCCAATTTTCCATGTATCTCTTCCAACTCCACTTCCAGGTATTCATGGTAAAGTTGAGTTTGCTGTCTGGCCCTTCTACCACGCCCTTCCCCTCGCTGGTAGAAGTTATTGCCTGTTTCATGGCTGGGCTTTCGCCCCAAGGGCCTTTTTTTGTTTGGGTCGAAGCCTTTTGTTTCTTCCCCCCATTTTTGCCAGGTCGGTCCTCATCTTGAGTTAAGTTTTTTTTGTCTTTAGGGAGGGGTCTAAATTTTTCTCTCTCTTTCTTTTTTGGTGGGCGTGCTTCAAAGATTTCTAAATCTATGGTTTGTTCGTTAAACTTAGGGAATAGAGAGGCACTAATCCAACGGGCAGTTGGACCTAACAAAATAAGATGAATGATTAGGGAAAACACTAAAGCCAAAGCCCCAGCCTTAGCGGCCGAGCTGAGTGCCAAAGGCGACTTTTTTAAATCCATTTTGCTTTAATAAATCAAGCAGCCAAATCACTTGGCCATGCTCTACTTTTTCGTCAATATTTAAAATTACCTTTTTTTCTTTACTCCACTTGCTTCCCTGTAACTCAGAGCCCAAATTTTTAGAAAGCACAGGCTGGCCATTGAGCAGTAATTTTTCTTTCGACTGCATCAAGATCACCAAACGACTGGAGGTGGAAACAGATTTTGCTTGGCCTGCTTTCGGCAATTTAATTTCCACAGCTTGCTGGTTGGTAAACTGGGTGCTAACTGCAAAGAAAATAATCAACAAGAAGAGTATGTCGATGAGGGCTGTCAAATTGATCGGCGTCCGCCTCGGTTTTGTCTCCGCGATCTTCATGGGTTATCGTTCGCGCACAAAAAAATCATAATTTTCATCAAGCAACTGGTTTAGCTGGTCCTCCAGAAGCAACATTAAATTATCTATGTGGCGGGATAGCAAATTGGCAGCTATAAGTGCGGGGATGCCGATGCAAAGCCCTGTCACAGTAGTAAATAAAGCCTCTGAAATACCTGCCGATAAAGCTTCCATCTTCGCAGCCCCGGTTGTCGAAAGCTGTGCAAATACCCTGATCATACCCAAAGCCGTCCCTAAAAGACCTAAAAGAGGGGCAACCCCCGCAATTGTATCTAACAAAACCAAACTCTGCTCAAACTGATTTTTCACTTTGCGACTCAAGTCACTGAAGCGCTCTTCTAATCGACTTACTGGCAAGGGCAAATGAGGGATTAGTGGATTCAAAATTTTAGAAATGGCATCGGTTTCGGCGCTCGCTTCATCAATTAAATTTCCTTGCTCGCTCTGCCCTTTGGATTCACACTGGGAATCACGCTGTATAAAGGTCGTCCAAGATTCTAAACTGGCCTCGGGAAAAACACGACTGCGCCAAAGACTATAAACCCGCTCTAAGATAATAGCCAAGGCTATGAGGGAGGCCAACCCCAAGGGGAGCATCATTACGCCACCCTTTTCTAAAATTTGCCAAAAGCTTTCAAACATAATTATTTTAAGTGTGTGAGCAGGATGCTCCACGGTTTTTTTGTAAGTATTTCTGATGGTATTCTTCGCCCATATAAAAAATAGTAGCAGGCATAATTTCAGTGGCAATCGGCCTTGGCAGCTTTACCGCTAGCTCTTCTTTGGATTTTTGAGCCACTGCCAATTGTTCTTCAGTATAACAGTAAATCCCTGACCTATACTGAGAACCCATATCAGGCCCCTGACCACCAACTTGGGTAGCATCGTGGCAGTTCCAAAAAACTTCCAAAAGCTTTTCAAAACTCACGCGTTCATCGTCATAGGTAATTTCAATGGCTTCCACATGACCAGTTGTACCGCTACAAACCTCTTTGTAACTGGGGTTTTCTGTCGCTCCTTGGGTATAACCAACCGCAGTTTCTGTTACCCCTAGTGTTTGGAAAAATATTTGCTCCACGCCCCAGAAACAGCCAGCTGCAAAAGAGGCTTTTTGAAAACTCAAATTACTTAATGTTTGCAAGATAACCAGCAATTGCCTTGATATCATCAGGCGTCAAGCTTTTTACCTTCGGGTTATTACTCATCATACCAGCGGTTTTACTCTGAACTTTTTTTGCCTGATAATCTGCTAGTTTTTGTGCAGTAGCAGCAGCATCCAAGCCTGCAACTTTAGGAATCATTCCCGACTTTTTCTTTCCATCTGCACCGTGACAAACAGCACAACCTTTTGATTTAAATAAAGCCTTTCCGTCAGCAAAGGCGACCATAGGGGTCATAAAAAAAAGACATAGACTGAGTGTAAAAAATTTTCTCATTTCATTCTCCAAAGGGGTAGATATTTAAATATTTAAGATAACTGAATGAAAGCCAACCGTAAAGGTCGGAATATGCAAAAAATTGTAAAATTTTGTTTCTAATCTATTATCATAACGCACCAAATATCTGGCTTGATAAAGATACCTCTCAATAAACAGCCGAACCCGCACTTTTTACATAAAAAGACTTTTTAGTTCTTTTAATATTAGGCTATTTTCGTTAAGTTAAAGATGAAAAATAAACATTAGAGAAACCACTGCACTCCTTATCTTAATGCCAAATTCAAAAAAAGACTTAAATAGAAATCAAATTATTTTATACAACTTCTTAAAGTTCTTTGTGCCTATCTTTATCCTTTTTGTAAGTTTTACTTATGGGGTCAGCTACATACACACAAAGCAAGAAATTGGGGAATTCCATGAAAGTACCCAAAAATTGATGGAGGTCCAAAAAGATTTTTTACACAATACTATTCAAGGTTTAACAGCGGATCTGCTTTTTATTTCTCAATACCATATCCTCCAAGAAATTCTTGAAAACAAAAAGCCTCAAATTGATCAAAAACTCCAAGATGAATTTCTAGATTTCGCCAAAGAAAAACCCATTTTTTCTCAGATTAGAGTTTTGGATCTTAAGGGCCAAGAAGTCTTTCGTATTAACCAAAAAGACAATAAAGCTTCAATTGTACCAAAAGAAGCATTACAAAACAAATCAAAGAGATACTACTTTTTTAAGACTCTAAGTCTACCACAGTCACGCTTTTATATCTCAGAGTTAGACCTAAATATAGAAAAGGGTGAAGTAGAAATCCCCTATAATCCTGTAATCCGTTTTGCTACACCTCTTTTTAACCGGGATCAAAAACTGATTGGTATTTTAATCTTAAATGCCTCTGCAAAAAAAATCCTTGCGGATATTAAAAAAAGAGTCATTGGGGTGCATGGCCACGCAATGTTTCTTGATCAACGTGGTAATTTTCTCATCGGGATGTCGCCTGATAAAGAATGGGGAAATTCCATTAAAGCTCGCAATAAATTCAGCTACAAAAGCTATGACATCGACTCATGGCAAAAATTTCAAGAGATTGACTCAGGCAAAACCCAAAGCGAAAAGGGGATTTTCCATTTTTCTAAAATTGACTTAAACAAAACTTTTAACGTCCCTCCTAGCATTGTAACATATCCCCATTGGTACCTTGTCCACCACGCTTCAGAGTCAGATATTATACCTGAATATGAGAAATTAAACTCCTTTTTAAAAGCGGCGCTTCTAATCATTACTTTGATTTTGGCTATAGCCTCTTTGATACATGGGCGGGAAAGAGCAGAGAGGCTCTTTGCTGAAAAGAATTTGCAAAGGTATTATGAAGATTTAGAACATACAGTTGCGCAAAAGACGGAAGAGCTTATCTCCACCCAAGGTTACTATAAAGCTGTAGTCGAAACCACTGTAAACGGGATTTTAATCACAGAGAATGAAAAAATCACCTTTGCAAATCAATCATTTATGTCTGTCACCAAACTTGAGGAAGTCGAAATACTCGGACAAGAAATTTCTAGTTTTTTCTTTGACCGTAGCTTTATTCATTCAAATGGAAAGGATGGCAACCAAATATTTAACAGCTGCCTCATTGCCAAGGATGAAATTGAAATCCCAGTAGAGTGCTATTCAAAACAGTTCACTCACAATGACAAGGAAGCCACTCTTTTTGTGATCCAAGATATTAGCGAGCGAAAAAAATCAGAGGAGACCATCCGCACACTTTCGAGAGCTGTGGAGCAAAGCCCTGTTTCTATTCTTCTGACCGACCCTGAGGGGAATATTGTTTATGCTAATCCTAAATTTCTAGAAGTAACAGGCTTTAATTCCATCGAGGCCTACGGTGCCACCCCAAGATTAATCAAATCAGGCCACCATGACCCCGAATACTACAAAAATCTGTGGGACACGATCACTGCTGGAAACGACTGGCATGGAGAAATGCTCAACAGGAAAAAAAATGGAGATTATTATTGGGAATCTGTAGCTATTAGCCCCATCAAGGATGACAGAGGAAAGGTGACCCACTTTTTGGGCATTAAAGAAGATATTACCACTAAGAAAAACCAAGAAGTTGAACTACAAAAGGCCAAAGAGGCCGCTGTTGCCTCTGCCAAAGCTAAGGCTGAATTTTTAGCCACGATGAGCCACGAAATCAGAACGCCAATGAATGGGCTGATTGGTATGAGTGGACTTTTAGAAGAAACAGAACTCACTGCAGAGCAATCGCAATATGTAGACACACTGCAAGTGAGTGGCAAGAATTTACTTCGAATAATAAATGACATTTTAGATTTTTCTAAAATTGAAGCAGGAAAACTAGATCTAGAAGACGAACCTTTTGCATTATATAAAGTCATAGAGCAGGCTATAGAAACCTTTGCCCTACCGTTGGCGCACAAAGAAGTTGAGTTTCATTACAATATAAACCCCAACGTACCCAAGATTTTAACAGCTGACCCAACAAGGATCAGCCAAATTTTAGTAAACTTGATTGGCAATGCTTGTAAGTTTACCGAATCAGGTGAAATTTCACTTGCAGTGGAAATGGGGCCACCTTCTTCCAACTCAATCGAGCTGCGTTTTACCGTAAAGGATACGGGAATAGGTATTACAAAGGAACAGCAAGAAAAGCTTTTTAGAGCCTTTTCCCAGGCAGATTCTTCTACGACCAGAAAATATGGCGGCACAGGCTTGGGCCTAACCATCTCCAAACGACTTTGCGAGATTATGAATGGTAATATGTGGGTGGAATCTTGCGACGGCCAAGGAAGCTGTTTCTATTTTACATTGCACTTGAAAAAAACAGAGGAAAACCAGGCCCTAGAGGAAAATATAGCTACATTAAAGGCCAAAGCACTGGTTTATCAAAACAACTCTAACCAGTTGTCATTTATCAAGGACTTGAGCCATGACTATGAGGTTGAATTTGTTTCCACTTCATCTTTGGAAGAAACCAAAAACCTGCTAGTTAATTCCCAAGAATTTGATTTTATGATCTTAGATGGGATGTTAAAGAGTGAATCCCTTGAGGGAAAAGAAAATGAAGTAAATCAACTGATCAAAGAAGCAGGAAAAATAAAGCTACCTGTAATTTATTCTCAGTTCCTCAATGAAAGTAAAAAATCCCCTGATTTACACTACACCCCTTTATTCAAACCATACAAAAAGGAAAGCCTTTTTACCGCAATGGCTAAGGCTTTGGGTGAAAAAAATCTGGTCAAACAGAAAAAAGAAACAGGGCTAAACAAAGATCTGGGGCTAGAAATTCCCCTTGAGATTTTACTAGTTGAAGACAATAATATAAACCAGCTACTGGCTATAAAAATCCTACAAAAACTTAAATTTGAACCCCTGTTGGCAAAAAACGGGTTAGAGGCGGTTGAAGCCTGTAAAAATCAAGATTTTGATATCATCTTTATGGACATCCAAATGCCCATCATGGATGGCCTTGAAGCGACAAAAGAAATTAGGGAGTTTTACCCCGAAGATCGACAACCCGTGATCATAGCCATGACGGCCAATACCATGCCTGGGGACAAGCAGAACTATTTGAGATCAGGCATGGATGATTACATTCCGAAGCCAATCAGCCCTATGCTTATTCAAAAAACCTTGCTCAAATGGAAGGATAAAGATGCCTCCAAAGACATTGACCTACCAAGAGAGACGGAAGAGCAGGCAATTCTAGATCGTCAACTGCTAGATTCAAATTCTGCTCTTGGAGTAGACTTTATGAAACAATTTACTCAATCCTTTTGTCAGCATGCAGAACAGGTTTTAAAACAGGTACACGTGTCAGCAGCAGAAAGAAACTTTGATAAAATTGCCGAACAAGGTAAACTCCTCCATGGAATTGCCGTAAATCTAGGGGGCTTAGAGCTGGCTTTTTATGGCAAAAAAATCCAGTTTAAGGGCGAAGATGAAAATATTAGGGGACTACCCGAGGTCCTTGACGAGGCAGACAGGTCCTTTTTAAATACAAAAGAAAAATTAAATCTATATTTGGAAGAATTAGCTTTAAGAGAAAATAAGGACGCATCACCAAATGGCTAAGAAAAATCATGACCATTTGAGCAAGGAACAGTGTAATCACGATCTAGAATCGCCAAATAAAAGCCTGCTGTGGGCCTTTATTCTTACTTTTTCATTTATGTTTGCCGAATGGATTGGCGGGGTAATCAGTGGTAGTTTGGCCTTGATTGCTGATGCAGGGCATATGCTTACAGACTCTAGCGCCCTGTTGCTTGGGCTTGTTGCAATGTGGTTTGCTAAAAGACCTGCTACTAAAAATTTTAGTTATGGCTGGCAAAAAGCCGAGGTTTTAGGGGCTATTTTTAATGGCATTTTGTTGGTGTTACTCGCCCTAT
>JASJGK010000201.1:0-10145 GCA_033791585.1 SAR324 cluster bacterium
CGTTAAGGTAATGGCAAAAGTTTTAAAAAATCATCTGAGTTAAATCTATGGCCTCTTTCAAGTTTTTATCCCCTACCCCCTTTAAAATTTCAGCGGCCATCACCTTGCTGATTGCTCTGTTAAATTTTTCCAACTTGATCAGTTTGGGGCAGGGTAGCTTTATCGACTTGATGGATAAAAAGACCATTGATTTTATATTGGACTATAAAGACCGCTCCCCAACCTCGGGCAAGGTGGTGATTGTTGCCATCGACACTAAATCGGTTGACCGTTATGGGCGTTGGCCTTGGAGCCGTGACCTCATGGCCAAACTCTTGAGCAACTTAACCAGCTACTATAATGTTAGCGTGGTGGGATACGATGTTGTTTTTTCTGAACCCGACCCAAACGATATTACAGCCCAGAAAGTTATTAGCGATTTTTACAATAAAGCCAATGCCTTAGCTTCTACCGATCGAGGCAGAGCAAGGCTGTCCCAAGTAAAAGATTCTATTGAAAATAGCTACAGCAATGACCAGCTGTTTTCTAGAGCTTTACGGTCGACCTCCAAAGCCGTTGGTGGTTACTTTTTCTTTTTTAGCGACAAAAATATCACCCACCTCAACCAATTGGAATTGGACCGAGAAGGGCAAAAAATTGCTGGCAGCAAAATTTCAATTATCCGAGGCGCAAACCACCTGAAAAACCTGCCTCTCTATACGGCTAAAGCTGTGGAAGGCAACACTGCAAAGCTCACAATACCTAGCAACCTCTACGGTTATTTTAATGTCTTCCCCGACTTTGAAGATGGAACAGTGAGAAGGGTGCATCTCGTGATGCGCTATAAAAACCAGTTCTATCCCTCTTTAGATTTACAGATGGTGAGGCGCTATTTGGGCAACCCACCGATTCAGCTCATCGCCAATGAGGGTGGTGTAGAAAGGATAAAGTTAGGGAAAAAGGTCATCAATACGGCCTCAGATGGTTCCCTTATGATCAACTATCGTGGGCCTGCCGAGACTTTTAAGCATTATTCTGTCGCTGATGTAATTGACCGAAAAATTCCTTTACTAGAGCTACAAAACAAAATTGTGTTGCTGGGGGCCACAGAAGTTGGGGTCTTTGACCTTAGAACCACCCCCGTAGGCGTTGCCTATCCTGGGGTAGAAGTCCACGCAAATGTAATTGATAACATTCTCAAGGATGACTACTTTTATAATTCTGACTTTACGGCTTTGCTCACCTTTTTATTGATCATTGCAATTGGTCTTTTGATAGGCTTTATTTTCCCAAAGCTAAGCGCTATTACAGGGGCTTTGTTTGTCAGTGGCTTGTTAGCCCTTTATTGGGCAATCAACCTCTACGCCTTGAACGCGTTCCAGTCTTGGGCCAGTTTTATGTACATCACTCTAGTAATCTTGCTCAACTGGTTGGTTCTGACCCTGTTTCAATACTTTGGTGAAGAAAAGGACAAGAGATTTATCAAGGGTGCCTTTGGGCAATATTTAAGTCCTGATGTAATTAATGCACTGGTAAGCGATCCCTCTGCCCTAAAGTTAGGCGGAGAAAAGAAAGAGCTGACCTGCCTCTTTAGTGATATCCAAGGGTTTTCCACTATTTCTGAAACCTTGAGTCCAGAAGAGTTAGTAGAACTTTTAAACCAGTACCTAACAGAAATGACTAAGATCATTTTAGACCATGGCGGCACGGTAGATAAGTTTGAAGGCGATGCCATCATTGCCTTTTTTGGTGCCCCCCTGCCCCAAAAAGATCATGCTGTAAGGGCCTGTTTGGCCGTTGTGGAAATGCAAGAAAAGCTGGCTCAAATGAGAGACACGTGGAAGGGACAAGGGAAAAATGAGCTTTATGCTCGCATTGGCGTAAATACAGGCCCTATGGTAGTAGGTAATATGGGCAGCGCCCAACGAATGGACTATACTATTATGGGCGACGCTGTAAACTTGGCTGCTCGTTTGGAAGGGGTAAACAAGCAATACCATTCTTTTACCATGATCTCAGAATTTACCTATGAGGCAGCCAAAGACTATATTGAAGTTCGCGAACTGGATGTAGTGCGAGTAGTGGGAAAAAATGAAGCCATTCACATTTACGAGCTTTTGGGCAAAAAAGGGGAATACCCGCAAGAAAAACTCAAAACCTTCCGCTATTATGCCAAAGGCTTAAGCCTCTACTATAAAAAAGAATTTGAAGACTGTAGAAAGTACTTTGCCCAGTGTATTAAACTCAATGGCGGCGATGATGGCCCCAGTTTAGTAATGTTCCAACGAGCTAAAAAGTATGAAGCTGCCCCCCCAAAAAACTGGGATGGCATCTTTAATTTAACTGAAAAATGAGAATTTTTCTGGTTCTCTTCGCATTGCTGCTTAGCGGCTGCAAAGCATCCGAGGGGGACTCGAGTGGTCAAGCTTGCTGGTTTGATGTTTCTTACAAGGCTACCTTTGTTAGTCAATGGAGCGCCACCAATCACCCCGATGGCTTTCCTAACAACGCTAGATTTGGGGTTCTCCAAGGGGTTATCCACTCTAGCGATATTACTTTTTGGAAAAAAGGCCAATATGCCTCCTAGGGAATACAAAAAGTTGCTGAGTCAGAATATTGGTACGCTTATTCTACTGAGGTTTCCTCTGCAATTGCCGCAGGTACAGCCCTTAAAAGCATAGGGTACCCAGTTTTAACCTTCAACCAAACTGGCACCAGTTTTACCTTTATCCCTACAGACTCATTTCCTTTGGTCACAGTCATTGCTAAATTATCCCCAAGCCCAGATTGGTTCATGGGGGTAAGCAGCGTTAATTTGTGTGAGGCAGGCACTTGGGTTACCTCCAAATCAATCGACCTTTACCCACTTGATGCAGGCACAGACTCAGGAACCGACTTTGATTCAAGCAACCTTGTGACTTCGCCACAGGGAGTAATCACACAAATTACCAAGGGAATTTTTGCCAATAATGGCGTAGTTGCGCCACTGGGAGTTATTACTTTTGTGTTGCAATAGATTCAGGCTTGGGAGCAGCCTAGCGGCTAGGGAGATATTTTAGCGGGTCACGGGCAACGCCCTTGATGCGAACCTCAAAGTGCAAATGCACCCCTGTCGATTTTCCTGTGCGGCCCATTTTAGTGATTTTTTGGCCCTTGGTCACCTTATCACCCTCACGGACGTAGGTTCGGGAGGCATGAGCATAGAGGGTTTTCACCCCTCGACCATGATCGATGATCACTGTTTTACCGTATCCTCTTTGGCGACCTTCAAACTCAACAACACCGGGGCCAGCAGCAACAATGGTCAGGCCGTTATTTTGCCCCATATCAATGCCCTCATGCTTTCTGCCCCAGCGCTTACCAAATTTACTGGTTAGAGTGCCTGGGCTTGGCCAAGCTAAGCCTTCACCATAGAGTTTAAAATTTGGCACCTCATCAGGGAACCTAACCTTATTTTTAAAAACTTTCTTATTTTTTACGGGGATATAGACCAACATACCTACGTCTAGGTCTGCCTCTTCTATGATGGTATTTTTTATTCTAATATCCAAAGCTGTCACCCCCGCTTCCTTCCCTAAATCGTCTAGAGAATCACCCTTTTTCCAAGTGTGGTAATAACCAGACTCTTCTTTAAAGGGGTAAAGGAAATCCTTTCCATGTTTTGCGCTATAGGGGGCGCAAGAGGCGAGAACCAATCCGAGACTTAATAAAAGGGGGAGCAAATACTTCATAAATTTGACCTAAGGTTTCCTAAATTATAGCCATATTTGGAAAAAAAGAAAGTCCTCTAGAAGAACTCACGAATAAAAGTCCATTAGAGCTATAGATTTTCTTAAAATCTTGGGGTAAAATAGTCTTTTAGAAAATAATGAATTAATTGAATACAATAATATGAGTCCTCCTCCAGTACTAACAGCCCAAGGTTCGGGCAAGAAGCAACCCCTTACAGAAAGACTGTGTTTTGTCAGTTTACTAGAGCGCCGTCAGGTTGAAGGAATCGACCTAATTCGAGGCTTACTTGAGTCCCATGGCTTTGAGGCGGATCATTTTCATTACCACCTTTCTACCAAATCTGAGGTCAGCAGGCCAATAAATCCCAAAAATCCGCAAGGGCCAACAAAGAAAATTACCATTGAAGAAAAAATCAATGTAAATGGAAACCTAAAGGGTTTGCGTCAATTTGCTTGGCGGGCGGGCAAAGACCCTGAAAATGTTCTCTTGCTGCAAGTGGAGCGGGCCAAATCTACCAACGCCCTGCCACTAATTTTTGAAAGGATCTTTGAAAATGATGGCACCGTATTTATTACCAGTGCTAAAAAACGGGTAATCTCGCAACTTTGCGCCAAGGTGGATCTGGAATTTAGCGAAGTGCCTCAGGAAATAGCTGATAATGAAGACCTCCTTGATGATCTAATTTCTCGGTCGCAAAGGACGAGAGGCATGCAATCCACTGCGCGCGAAGTAGTAGACCTCTCTGGGTTAAACCTAGAAATTGCCACAAAATTAAAGTACATGGCCCAAGGGAAACCTACCCCTCTTTCAGACGGCGAAGCTGTTAATATATTACTACTGGCTGACGCAGTCACCAGATACCAAGAAATTTTAGACAACTTTCAAGCAGAAGTAACGGCTAAAAAGTCACCCGTACCAGCTTTGTGTAAAATGTTTGAAGACCTGACTTCGGGGATTCGAGCCAGTTATCTACTCAAAAAATTTCAGGATTTTCTTCCTAAAGATGCCAAGGCTAAAACCAATGGGGCTATCTTTAATCTGCTCTACCAAGCCATCAAGGCGATGGACGATGGCAACTTTGGCAAAGACCCTGCAAAATTTAACAAAGGGGTTTTGTTTGCTCGCTTAAATGGTACGGTGATCTTTGCTCGCACCCAGTATGACCCCGCCCTATGGGCGCAGTGCACCTTCTTTCCCCCACCAGATGAGGACGATGTAGAAGAGGGCACCCGTGAGGCGATGGTTGAAGAAATGACCTCTCGCCTGAAGGAGAAAGTTCTCCATTCTAAGCAGTCTGGCAATGCAAATGCTCGTGATATCTATACCATTCACAATCTAAAAAGCATCCTCAGCCAAAGGCCCACTTGGATTGGCGATGGAGTGAACCCTGTAATTAAGGGAATGATACAAAGCGCTATTGCTAAAGAAATGCAGCTAAAATTGCTCCCTCAAAAGGTCGAAGGCAAAAGCTACAGCCTCTTTAGCCAACAAGCAACTGACCCTGGTCAGCTGGCTAACTCCCTGCATATTCTATCCTCTGCGTGGGGCTACTATTTGAGTGTCAGGCTAGAAAAGGCCTTTGAGGAATTTACTACACCAGGCCTAGATGACTTATACAAAAGGTTTGGGGGGAATTTTTTTGATATTATGTTCTATAAGGTAGTCATTGCCAACGATCTACCCTTGAACCGCCAAAAATTTGGCGCTTGGGTGAACCACAAAAATATCATTCCAAATTTGCGAGAAAAGGGTTTTATCACCTGTGATTATGACCCCGACCCTTGCCCCATTATCAAACAGGAGGTTTGGGAAGGGAAAGGGACCAGTTTATTTGACGAGAGTTATGGGATCAAAAACTTTGCCGAAGACTATGTAAACTTTGAGCAGGAACTAATCGGCTTTATAACCAGAATTGAAAAGATGTCGGCACAAGATGAAAATGAAAATAATCCTGCCCATTACTTTTTATCTCTGATCAAGGATGGTTTCTTTCATTTCACCTCCCATGATCTTAGGAAAAAGACCCGCATTAGTTTGCTCTATCGTGAGCTTTACGAAATGGTGAAAAATGCTGCGTCAAAAATAATGGTGCCTTTAGAAGCTAGCTGCATCAACCGCAAATGCTTGCTTTTACTGCCAGAGGTTTTAAGTCCCTTGCTATTTATTGGCAACGAATTTGATTTACGTGGCAAGGGCGACAGCTTTCGGGTGCACCTTTTAACACTACCTGTAAAAAGCGCTGCTGATCTAGACGGGATTAATAAGGACTTCGCATCGAGCCTTGTTGCGGCTTTGGGCCAAAAGGATACATCCGCTAGAAAGGCCCTGGGGCAAGCTTTCCAAATATTGAAAGAGTTCCAGAAAATTTGGAAAAAGTTTTACTCTGTTTTGAGCCTCTCGACCCTAGACCAAATTCTGACCTCACAAAAGGCTATAGAGCAGGCCTACCCACCCATGACTGCCGCCCACTTGAAAAACTTTATTCCAGATGATGCCAAGATTGCCATTGGAGCCAATAAGGATATCGACTTTAATAAAACCTGTAATTTTAAATCTCCAAAAAGACAGGGGAAGGCTACGCCTATTGAGTTGGTGCCTTCTAATTCCAGTGCACAAGTTTTAGATTTCATGTCAGAAGCTAAAAAGAATGTTCGTGACCTTTTGGCCACCATGGGAATTGCTAAATCTATGCTCAAGCGGGTTGCCCCCAACTTAAAAGCTAGCTTTGAGTATAAATCTTATCTCAAAGGGATTTTAGAATTGGAAGCTTTGCTTAGCGAACCTGTAGAATCCATTACGCAAAAAACCTTAATCCAGATAGAGCGTAAAGGGGCCGATATAAAAGCCATGGCCGATAGCTCTAAAAGGCCTGATGGCATTGTGACTTTAATCCATAAGGAGTGGGAAGAACAAAACCCCACAGATGCTTTTAAGATTATGTTTTATCAGGTTATTACCAGTGACAAGGCCACGAACCCACTAATGGTAAATTTGAGGGGGATAATGCATTTTTACGACCTTTTTGCCGATAAAAAGGTGGTCATCTTTTACCCTGAACAGGGAAAACAAAACCAAGGGGAACAATTTGAACAGCTCGCCTGCTTTCTTCATAAATTCCTACCGGGAAAGCTGCTCTTTTTAGACAGTAGTAGCTTGGATGAAGACCAAATCAAATCGCTTTCTCGCAATTTTGACCCTAACTTACACTTCCAGGGCGCACGATTGGCCCCACTTCCCCGCAAGGTTTAAAGTCAGTTGCTAGCCGCAATAATAAGGTGGTGGGTTTGTTTTGGTGCCATTTTATAAAATAGCCCCTTAGCTTTTAAGTCTTCTAGTTTGTGACTGTAACTTTTACCTTCTCCTTTTAGATCTTGGATTTCTAAAGATTCAGATAGCTCCATCTCATCCAGATCCAATCCTAGGCCATAAAAATCTAACATCCCTGAAACTTCATGGTCTTGGGGGTTAAACATAAGCAATTCAAAGGTAGGTTTTAGTGGGCCTTGGTAAACTTTATAACCTCCAAAGCTCTGGTAGATAGCTTTTTTATTTTTAAGATTTGAAACCAGTAGCTCAGGGCCATCCTGATCAGGATAAAAGCCCCTAACAGGTTCAATGTCTTTGCAGGCCCTAGGCCCCAAAGCCTTCAATTTTGGCACAAGATCGGCAAATGCTTCTAAGGGCGGAGCGAAGTAAGACCAGTTTCCACGGAGGTTCCCTATTTCGCCTGAGGTGCCTGGGGCAATGTTTATATTCATCTCCAGATCAGTAGAGAAGTATTTAGGGTGCAACAAACTCACCAGCCCGCCGTAAGTAAATACCAACTCGCCCGCTTGGGACCCATGGTAAATTCTCTCAAACAACTCCCAAGCAACCTCAGGGTTGAGATCAATCAATTTTAGAGGCACTTCATGATAAAAAAGAGGCCAACTGAGAAAATTACGGCAAAAATCCAACAGGACTTCAGGGCTTTCAAAATCGGCCTGATCACCCTTTTGGTTGGTTAGATATTGCAAAAGGGTTGAAGTGTCGTGAGTTTCGAGCATCATCAAACTGCTCGGCTCATATTGGGCAAGAGGTTTGATCGTTCCACTAGCGCCGCGAATCCAACGGGGGATTTCCATAACAGACATAGCTAGGCCCTTTTTCCGGGCCTTTGCTAGACCATCTAAAGTGGCCTGCAATCTATTATAATCACCTGCTATTTCAGCCATTAAGGAAAGATTTTTATCTTTTAATAGGTCCAAAAGCCAGAGGATATTCTCCTCTCGTTTTTCAAATGATTCGGTTAAGAATTCCCCATGAGGACCGTCAGATTTTGGAAGTTTCACAGGCAATACATATTGCCCACACCAGCCCACCAAATGGTCTAAAAAGATCCCACTGCCAAACTGGGCCAACCAAGAAAAGCGCTCGTTTAGGTATTTTGCAAGCCCTGCTGTTTGTTCACGATATGGGGCGATTCCCCATGCTTGTTCAGGGTAGCCATGTTCTGGCTCAGGGGAACAACCCACCTGTTTGCTTTCGTCAAAAACTTCGGGGTGATATGCGATATCAGCACTCAAGGTTTCCACCCCAAAGGGTAGGTTTAATACAAGACCCAAATTAAACGCTTTGAGTTTTGCGGTAATAGCCGATCTTTGTTCAAAACACAGAAATTGCACATACTGGGTCAAGGCAATGGCTGGTTCATCACTCTTTTTTAAGTTCAATTTTCTTAATTCTGCTAATTTAAAGCTGGGATAGGCCTTAGCTAAGACCTTAAATTTTGCATAGTCATCGAGCCAGTAAGCGCTGGCCTTTTTAAAATCTTGGAAAGCTTTATCCCTGGTTCCTTTGGGGGCAAAGTTAGCAAATGCTACCTCTAAACTGGAAAGGATAAAAAGAGATCTTAGCTCATAGTTAATTCGTTTGACCCCAGAAAATAAGCCTTTGTGGAGGCTAGACAACTCTTTGATCAGATTAAACTTCTCAATGGAAGTCGTTTTTTCACGCGCCCCTTGCAACTCAGGAATGAGAGAGATGTCTAAATCCAAAGGATTCAGGGCAAAGCCATTTTGGATAGAGAAGGGGCTGAGCTGGGTAATTTCCCTCGCTTGGATGGGTAGCTCAAAGATATTTCCATCAAGGCCTGCTTTGTTCATCAACTCACCCAGTTCTAGTAAAACCGAGCTGCTACCTGAGCTAAAGTCATTTTTTTCACTTTTCAGGCTCGCAGTTGATACCAGTAAACTAAATTTCATAGGGGCCTCCTAGAGCCTGTAAACGCAGTTCTAATATTTTAGTCCAAATATCAAAGGGACCTAATTCTTCCAGACCTAACATTTTAACTTTTCTGGTTATTTCAACTTTTAAATTTGGGTCAATTGTCAGGTCACTCCTTTTGGGTTCGCCTTTTGTCTCACGCCGAAGGCCCAAACTATGACTCGGCAACAGTGCCTTTAGGGGGGCAAGGCCTATCAGTTCGGAACCTGAAACATAAATACCTAGCTTTCTTGCTTCAACATCTACCGCAGAGTAGACCTCTTCCAAACCAAATTCTTGATAATTACGTAAATTACAGCTCACTTGGGACATCTTAAACTCCTCCAAATACCAACCGATGAACTCTACAGATTCCATCTTGCTGCCCTTTCTTTGCTTCCTCAAAACTGAGGCAATGTATTTGGCATCTTCTAAGGTAGCGCCCTTAAGGTTGATATTAAAGGCAATTAAAAATTCTCGCTGGCCTAGAATTGTAGCCCCGCTTTTTACATTCACGCTGTCGCCCAAGTCGGGGGCAAAGCCTTCTGCTATCCTTTTTTCTAGGCCAACATAGTTGCCTTTTCTTAAAGAGGATAACTTAATTCGAGAGTTGTCTGTGGCGCAATTGTGATAGAAAAATACAGGAATTTTAAGTTCTTCCCAAACAAGCTTAGCCAGGGTCTGGACCAATTCTTGGGCATCTTGCTTCGTAACCTTGCCCAAAGGAATGATGGGGCAAAGATCAACAGCACCAATATGGGGGTGGATAGATTGATAGCTTCTCATATCAATTTCAAGGGCGGCAACTTGGTAAAGTGCAAAAAGCCCCTCTAATAAAGATTTCCCTGTTCCAACCAGGGTAATTACCGTCCTCTTAGCGTCAAAATGAGGTTCAACCCCTAAAACCCAAAGAGACTCAATACCCAGCAGTCTTTTCAGTATTTTTGCTTTTAAATAGGGATTTGAACCGTCACTGAGATTAGGGACTGCTTCAAGCAGCTTCATAGAAACTCCTCGGGGTTTGTAAAAGTTTTAATTTAAAGTAGCAGGAACGAAGAAAGGGGTAAAGCCAACCATGGGCCTTTGGATGGCCCAAATTAAAATTTTTCTTGGCCAAGGGAGAGAAGGGAGAGAAGGGAGAGAAGGGAGAGAAGGGAGAGAAGGGAGAGAAGGGAGAGAAGGGAGAGAAG
>JASJGK010000202.1:0-8502 GCA_033791585.1 SAR324 cluster bacterium
TCATTTAAAGGAGGATTTATAGAGCCTTGATAGGTCTCACCTCAATTATTTTTAAGCGCGATCTTAAAACCTTTACTTTGGTCAAAACCAAAATAATTTTTTATGGCCTTCACCATCTCTAAGGGGTTTTCATAGGACCAAATTCCATTTGTAGCTGATTTATAGCTCCAATAACTAGCATCTCCTTTGATTGGGCAATGGGTTGTAAGCTCGTTCTTCTTCACTTCCAATGACTCTATAAGCTTCGGTGGAAAATAGATTGCAGGGGGATAAGTTTTACCATGAGCAGACTCAATGAGTTGGATAGTGGCGTTTGATTCCGCAACTAATTGACCTTCAAAGGTTACTTGGTAAGTCTCCTTGGAATATTCTAAAATGGCATAGTGTTTAAGTTCATTCATAGTTCACCTTTAAGTTTAACTTTGAGCAGAGGGCAGAATACCATTGAAAAAAAGATCTAAGTTGGCCTGACACCACTGCTGTTTGTATTGGCTGTGACCTTGGCTTTGGACACTGGCTCCATAGTTCTCTTCGATCCAAGGCGCAAACTGCACTTGATTGATAATGCGATCGAGCAGAAACCCAGTGATCATATCTGTATCCATCTCTTTACGCACCAGCCCCTGCTCTTTGCCTTGACTCAAAAACCATGCAAATTTCTCAATGTAAAGGGTCACGGCACTAAGTTTGGCCTGCTCTCTAAGAATAACTAACAAAAGCAGCCTGTTTTCCACACAGGCATCCAAGGTTGTTTCAAAAAGCATTTCCAGGCGAGCCAACAAATCCTCTTTAGAGCGAGGCGGTTTATCCAAAATCCGCAAGGGAAGCTCAAAAACGCTGGAACTAAACTGCTCTAAAATTGCCTCAAGCAATCCCTCTTTGCTTTTAAAATAATGATGGATCATATTCATGCTGGTCTCAGCATGCTTACAAATTTCCCGAACCGAAACGCTACCAAAGCCCTTTTCAGAAAATAGCAATGCGCCAGAAGCTAAGAGTCGCTCTTTAGTAGGGATACCTTTTGCTTTATTCATTGGTTGCTGGTTCTAAGTTAGAAATAGATTTGAGTTTTCGTGGGTGTGGGGTTCCATTTTCAGCAAAGAATTTTAGCTCTTCTGTGATCTGACTCATTAAAAGACCCAACCCAAACTTCACCAAAGGGGCGACTAAATTTGCTAGGGGTTTGAGGTGTGGTGTTACTTCCCAAGTCACCAGAGCCTGGGGTGCTCCTGTATCCAACCCTATATCTGTAACAGAAAAGTCCAAGATATTTTTATAAATGGGGAGGATAAAAGGTGCATTTACAAGGTCAACTTGAACAGTGCAGGTTTTAGTTTCCTCGTCAAAGGCCAAAAAGGATTCAGAAGCCTTGAGGCCATTTGGGTCGCCATTCAGTTCGCAGACCCTGCCCGCTGAGACGGAACCTTCTTGGTGGTCACCGACTTTTTCCCCGTAAGAACTTGGGACCGAAGACATCCATAGATGAGCATTGTCAAAATCGTGAGCAAAAATCTGCCAAACTTTTTCGGCTGTTGCCTCAATTGTAATTTGTTTTGTAACTTTCATTTTTGCCCTGTTGTTTAGATTTTTTTGCAAAACCTTCCCAACCAATAGGTGGTATAAATTTACTTTATGAATTATGTGTTACAGCTAATGTAACGATTGATACATTACTTGGCAAGGTTTTTTTAACCCCTCTTGTTAGCCTCAATTGCTTAATAACGAAGGCCCTTTAATCCACTGACTTGGAAAAAGAAAAAGGTTCTTGATAATAAGGATTTTGTATCTTGCTTGTAGACGGTGAACCCATCTATAAAGAGGAAATTTTGGACCAATTTGGATGGTCTTTAGTTTTAGGGAGCCTGTATCTAGATCCTAATTTGAAAGGGTAATTCTATGAAATCCACCTCGACCAATATAGGTTTTTTGCTATATTTTTTTGTATCTAGCCCAACAATAGGCTCCATCGTCTTAGAGCTATCCCCTGGCTGTTTTTTTTGTGACTTGCGGAAGGCAAAAGCTTTGGCCTTCAAGCGTCCACATCGCCCTGTGCAATGAGGTAGGCTGCCATTTTTTTGTCTACTTCTTTAATGTGCTCAACGAACCAAAGGTTGAGTTTGTTGCAGAGTCTTGCAGAATTTAAAAGAGAAGAGTCGGCTACCTCAGCAATTTCTTCTAAAAAATCTCTAAAGGATTCATGTTGTTGAATATGAGGCTCTATATCAGGGTAGGAGCTTTGGGCCATGTGCTTTTCTTCCAAACCAAAATGTTCATCTGCATATTTTCTTAAAAAGACCAGTTGCTCTTCAATATCTACCTTTCCGCCATTATTGCTAAAGAGGTAAAATAGCTGGTTGATTTGGCGAATGAAGTTCTTGTGTTGCATATCTTGCCAGCGCTGCCCTGTGGTGAGATCATCACTCCATTCTACATTATGTTTCATTGTTACTCTTAGCTATTATTAGTATATTTATATACGTGAGTTTTAGTATTTTTGGAAAAAATATGCAAGAGCTGGGGGGTAGTTTTTTGGCTATAAGCGGTGTTTTGCGGGGATTTGCAGGCCAGAATTTTTTTTCAAAAAAAAAGGACCCTCAGTTGGTTGTCCAACGGAGAGGCCTTTTGAAAAATCGTAACAATCTTAAATGTAGCTTTGGAGCAAACATTCAAGCCCCTGCCCCCGCTTTCACCTTGTCACGAATCATAACAAAACGGGCAGGAGGAAAAATAATTGCTGTCTCCTTAGGTAGTTCGATGCGGGTTTTATCGGCCAATAAAATCAACCTATTCCCATTCTCAGGAACAACTGAGTCTCCTTCAACATCTTTAAGGCTTTGCCAAAACCACTGGCCTTGTAACTTATATTTTACTGTAAAAGTCATCTAAATCCTTATTTAAAGTGAAAAACCTAAAGGGTTTTGTAAACTGGCTGCGTCTCTAACCTGTCAAAGGCGAAAGCCTTGAAGGGCACTTAATCTTTGGCTGATTATTAGGCAAACTTATTTTTTTAGTATTAATAAGCTAAAGCTTTTAGGTAAACTTTATTGCTTCGCAGTTAAATCTTTTAACAATCTACAAATTCAGCAAAAAGTGGCATCTTTGCCTTGACCTCTTCATATGCCAACTGTCTCACATTTGCCCCTAGTGGCTCTTGTTTAGCTAAATCAAAGGGATCAATTCTATCAACATTATATGGGTCTACTAAGGGAATGTGGTATTCTATCGTGTTTTCTAATTGTGAAAATTCAAGATCACTTGAATCTTTAATCCATAAATTTAATTCTAACTTATGTTCTTGGCCTTGGCTCTCTGCGTTGTTTTTAGCCAGAGTGATACCTCCAATCGCTAGGTAATAAAACTTTGTCCCGCTAGGGAAATCTTTTTTTAAAGCCATGAGGCCTCCTTAAATAGTTGTAGAGCCTGAAGGCTTAAAGTACTTTGATGATATAAAAACAGTTCAAATAGTTAGGTCTATTTTCTGTCGTAGTGGCGGTTGCCCCTGCTCCCACCGTCCCAGAAACATTGGAACTGCTGTGAGCATGTGAGACACTATTTGTTAGGCCCCAATTTGGAGAATAGGTATGACCGCCAAGTGAATAGGTACTCCATGATTTAGCTATTGAACTTGTGTTTGATATCCCACCTTGCGCGGCTATATTTCTAACCGTAAAGTGAGAGTGCGAACCCCCTCCCTGACCAGCTGCGAGCAAAGAAAAGGAATGAAGGTGATCACGCAGACTGTTGCTCCCGCCAACGCCAGCAAGGGTGCTGCTTCCTTGGATGAACCGATCATCTGTAAGGTTCGGCAAATGCTTTACTCCATCGTTCCAAATTGGGGATAGCTCGAGGTTTGGTATACTCCCATCTGCCACCCTATAGGCAGTTGCAGCAAGGTAAGCGTTAGCCCCTGCCACGTCATTGGTGGCAATGCCCAAACCCAAAGCATACCCCCCATTATTGGCATCAGCAAAGGAAGCTGGTACCCAAGCCTTTACCGTGCCCACAGGCTCAACAAAGGTGGTGCAAGAACCAGCGGTAAGACGATTTTCCACAGAGTCGCCATTAGAAAAAGTCAGAGCAGTGGTGCTCTCTTGGCCACGAATGACGGTAATATCATTGGCTGATTTAGCCGTCACTCTAACTATTTCGTAGTTATTACTGCCACTTTGGACCAAGGTCAAAAGGTAGTAATCCCCTATTTTGTCAAAGTTAAGCTCGCTTGCATCTGTAAGGCTTAAAGTAGTGTCTGTGTCTGTGGCATTGGCAGACAGGGCCACCTTAAACTGATTGATAAATTGAATCATTTTTGTTCCTATGCTACATCGCTAATGGTGATGGTTACGTCCCCTGTGTCCACAGTATTACCGCCAACCACGGTTTGGGGGGCGGTTACAGGGATGACATAGATTAAGATACTGTTTGTGTCGTCCACCAGAGCAAGGTGATCAAAAGACCCTGAATAAGTCATTTGGATCGTTTGGCTTAAAACCGTGCATTGGCGACCCCCACCTGGAGAATCGGCTAAAGGGAGGTCTGCCGCGTCTAAGGCACCTAAATCGCCCAACATATTTCCCGAACCGACGGCAGTGATAGCCAAGCTATAGGTTGTCGGTTGGCCAGAGCAGGCCGTGATTCTGTTACAATTATTTTGGATGTGTTTTAACCCTTCATCCATCACGAGGGGGTTGGCATACTTGCCCATAATTAATCCTTTTAAATAGATTCTTCTAAGGTGAAATCAATTTGGTGAAAAGAAAAGGAGCTTTCTAAAGCTGAGAAACTGCCTTTAGCAAATCTGCCCCAGATCACATATCTTTGGTCTAAGGGAGTCCCTGCTTGGTCTATGCGCCCTTCTACCATTAGACAGGCGAATGGGTCTGCCGATTGGAGTTTTTCATATAGCTCAATTAGGCCGTAATATTGGTCGAGTGCATCCTCCTTGACCATAGGGATCTCAAAATTTAATTTTGGCGCCCTGCTTGTGGCTTTGTTTCTTGCCTGCATAGAACCATTTTTTAAGCGCTGCTGGGTTCCATGGTCTTGGATGGAAGCCCCAAAGCCCCATTTTGGATTTACAAAGGTAGCAGCCTTACCACAAGAAACTCGCCCTATCATGGGGGTGGTGATGGTCAAGGTGGTAACGGTTAATTTGAACCAAGCAAGGCTTTGCACAGGAAAAGAATACCAAATGTTTTTAATATTGGAGGATCCAAAAATTTCCGTTTCCGAACCTAAAAATAGTTTGCTGTCTACCAGTGTAGTCATTGCGTCATCACTAAAAACCTCGATTAAAATTTGGTCTAGCTCCATGCCAAAAATTGCTAGACAGTCACTTACGCCATCGCTGCGTAAATTTATTTCTACAGATGTTGCAAGGCCTGAATCGGCCCTCCATGGCCTAAGAAGGTGATCATCCTTGATGTAGGTAATTGGGTATTCACTCAAGGTTTCAGCTGGGCCAGCGTCCACCAACTGAATGCGGTCTGGGTAAAGTATTTTCATAAAAATGCACCTCGTGCTTTAATGGTCAATTGGTCACTGCCAAAATCCAGCTCAAAACTGGTTACCTTGGCTTCCATTGCCAAAGGTGGGTCAAAATCTTGGTCTAGATAAGTAAGGGTTTCCCCAAATTGGGGTAAGCGCTCAAGGGGAGCCTCAATTTGGATTTCAGTTTGTTCATGGGCAGCCTTTTTGGCTTTGAGCCTGAGCTTTACTAGGTTTTCTTTTTCGTTAAAAACTTTGATTAACTTTTCCTGGCCCAGGGAGTGAGTTCCTTTTTCAGTGGACTCCTTTTTTTTCTGTAATATCGCAGGCAAACCTGTATTTCCATCTTTATACTGGCTCCCTGCAAAGGCTACTTCCCATTTTGCCTTGTATTGTTTTACAGGCATGGGTACGGAGTAATGGACCTTAAAAATATCAATTTCACCAATAGGACCAATATCACCATGGGCAATAGCCCGATCAAATAAAACTAAGGTGTCATTTTTTATATAAAAGGCGAAGTTGCAATAACCTGCCACTTGGTCCAACAAGTCAATAATGGTTATTTGACTGGTGATAACCTGATCAATGGCTATTTGGTCTGAGCTATCAAGATCAGAAAATGTCAATCCCAGCTTGGTTGCACCCCAGCTAAAAAGCTGTGACAGAGTGGTGACTGCACCTGTACCAGCGGCCGTTGCTAGGCCAAAGGTCTGGGTCCCACCTCGCTCTAAGTATCTATTTCCTAAACTATCTGCGCCCCAGCCTGTAGAAGTAATATCAATACCGTCATCAAATAGGGTAACCCCGCTTGGGGCCGTTCCTACAAAATCGGGGCGGTAGTAGCGCCACTCAGTTTCTACCCCTGTGCGAATCAAGCTGGGGTGGTTGGTATATCCTAGGTATAGTGGGATGGGCAAAATCTCACGGCTGCATTCTAAATCACCGTTTGTATAAGAACCCGTCGCTGTGGAGGTCACTTCAAATTGAGTGCTGTTCACAATTTCTGATACTTCATATTTACCCATAAAAATTGCTGCTGCGATATTGCTTACAGGCTGCAACAACACCTCATCAAAAAGGCTATAACCATGTGTCTTGCCAGTGGTGATGGTTAATTTCGCCCCGTTTGCTGTAATAGCTGTAATAAGTAAGGAATCTGATGTGCCCATACCTTCTTCCAAGGCCTGCTCTTTAAATTCCCTTTCAAAAAGTTCATATTCGAATCCATTTTCGGTAAGGCTGCGTAAAACGGCGTTGCCTTCCAGCACGTTGGTTGCTCTATCATCCCTTGCGCCCCAAGTGGCTTTGATCTCAATGGTACTTGGTGGGCTGATCTGGTTTCCACTATTGTCCTTAAAGGCCTCAGGTAAAAAGGTGATTTTACCCCAAGTTAAGGTTATGTAGCCGCCATTTTTACTAGTTTCATACTGGATTGTCGGCAGTTTTGAGATTTGTAAATCCCAAAAGTGGGTTCGCCCCACCACGCCTCGATGCGAAAAGTACTGGGTAACATCTGCACCCGATTCGGAATGAGTGACCTCCACATAGAGCTTTCCAAAACGTATTACCGCCTCTAAAAAGAGAGGGCCTAACTTTTGTGTATGGCTGGCTGAACATAATTCGTACAGGTTACCGTCAGAAAGGTTTGACTTGTAGTTATGATGCTGCCAAAGCCTAACTATTGGCGGAGTAGTTAGGTTATGGAGTGGCTCGACTAAAGTAACATTCAACAATGCTTGACCCGAAAAGGGATCTTCACAAATCCCTTTGTGAGCAAGTTGGCTGCCTAATAATAATCCATTTAACATGGAATTTCCTTTACCATTGTTATCCTGTTGAAGTGAGGTAATTCCAATTATTACAGCTCTAGGTTTGAGCGGCCTTGTCTGGCCGTAGTTTCTTCAGCTATTTTTTTACCATCGGAATTTACAACCACTACCTGACCTGATTTATGGCTAATATTTCTTTGGATATCAGCAGAAGATTCTAGAGTTTTTAGAATCTGAGCTAGGGTTTTTTGTAGATCTTTATTATCACCGTTGGATTTAAACTCTACTGGAATAGAACGCCCCTGTGGCAAAGGTACCACGGCTTCTGTGCCGTGGAGCAATTCCCAGTGGCCTGCATCGGAACCAGAACTAACCCCCCCGTCCTTAAAGCCTGTAGTATTTTTTAGTCCCTCATAATCCACAGCTTTAAAGCCTGCAAATTCCCTGATGTGCTGGGGTAGAACCTTTTCTAAATCTTGGGCGATAACACCTTTTGAGTCTCCATAAAGGCCTAGTGCATTGGCCTTATCATTCCAAGTCCAACTGGCCCTTTGCAGGCCTGGGTAAAATTCTTCACCTCGTTGGATGTTATTTTTCAGTCTTGCGTCAGAAAGACCAGACCAGTGACTCTTACTTAGGCCTCCGATACCGCTTCCGCCTCCACCAGATAAATCCTTAATAGCTCTTACTATAGCATCTTTTGTACCGTTTATAGCCGCCACAAAATTTGGACCGATTTTACTGGGTAAACCTATTATCCCATGATAAACGGCGCTTAAAGACCCTGCCACAGAGTGGAACCCACTTGTAAGGCTTTTTAACGCAGACTTGTAAGCGCTAGACAAACTAAGACTTAGAGATTTATAAGCACTCGCAAAACCATCCCCAAAGGCAGCTATTAAAATAACCACTTCAGTCATTCCGCTAAGTAATAAAACGCTGACTTCATGTATTTTTTTAAGCCAGTTTTTTTGCTCTTCGCTAATTTGTGGCCCTTTGTCGCTTACTGCTGTCTCTAAGCTGTCAAACATTCCAGGTATATTAGAACTTTGCAAAGCGTCTAAATCGTTTGAAACGCTATCTTTTATACCTAAAAGGGTTTTTGAAACATTGTCAAAAATAGTTTGATATTGTTCGCTTGATCTTAAGGTAGCTTTTGCATTCTCTAAAAATTCAGTAGAGAAACTTGCAAGCTCTGAAATTGATTTTGCCCTTTCTTCCGCTGTCCCACCGCCCTGCGCTGCCT
>JASJGK010000203.1:0-23038 GCA_033791585.1 SAR324 cluster bacterium
TGATTGTTCGAAAACCCTTGATTGCCTCTAGAGCAACCTTGGATTTGAATTCTTTGCTAAATTTTTTACGTTTCATTTCTTCCCATTTTACTGGTTCGATTCTAGCTTAGCAAGTTGTCCAGTTTATGGGGTCCACTATAATCTTCACCTTTTCTTAAATTTATATTTCGAAATATTCCAAAATATGCCATACTCAGAGGGAAAAAAGCCACGATCAAAGGCCTTAAGAACAATAGGAAGGGAAAAATAATGCATTCAGAAGAACTTACCAACTTTTGCAACCAACTTTTAGAAGAAGGCCGGAAAAAGCTGAATTTAACTATGGGCATTGTCAGCCACATTTCAGGCGGAAATTATAAAATTTTTGCCGTTTCTTCAGAGGCCGAGGTCTTTGTTGCAGGGGAAATTTACCCCCTAGAGGCAACCTATTGCCGCGACGTTTATAAATCTAAAAAAACCATAGCTCTTACAGAAATCGAAGGTTGCAAGGGGTTAAAACATCACCCACTTTATGACTCTATGGCACTTGAGTCTTATATTAGTAGCCCCATTTTGGTAAAAGGTGAGGTCTGGGGAACCATCAATTTTAGTTGCATGGATATCCGAGAAAATCCCTTTACAGCTGATGAGATTGCCTTCACCGAGGACTCGGCCAAACAAATTGCCGAAGCTACCTCATAAAAACCTTCTTTAAACTTGAGGCCCAAGCGGGCTATCAAAGGTTAAGGCCAACTTTTTTAACTGGGTAGAACTAATATTTTTTTGCTAGTTCCTTACAGGTATTGTTGATCAGCACCTGAACCCTTCTAAAGCCGTTCAAAACATCTTGTGCACTCCCTGTAAATTCTGCAGGGTCATCAAAACCAATATGAATTTTTTCCTTCACTTTTCCTGTAAAATTGGGGCAGGTCTCTTTTGCCCCCCCGCAGACAGTCCAAACCAAATCCCACTGCTCGGCTAAATAGCCTGCAACTGACTTTGGTTTATAGCTGGCTAAGTCAATCCCTGCCTCGGCCATTACAATCACCGCAGAGGGGTGAACTTCATTGGTCGGTTTGGTGCCTGCAGAGCGCACATGCCATTGGGGTTTCAGTGCCTGTAATATTCCTTCGGCCATCTGGCTACGGCACGAATTCCCCGTGCAAAGTATAAGTACTTTCATCGCAGCCTTAGCAACAAGCTTGGCCGCTCTTGGTTGGGCTACAACCACAGGCTTCAGGTTCCGTGTCACTGTGAGCTTCGGCCTCAGTTTTAGCAGCAGGCATTTTTGGTTCTATCAGCTCAGCGGCCTGGTCAAATTTATGATCCAGCTCTTGGTGGGCTTCATCTCGAATGTGCCTAGCTATCTCAACGACAGCAGCTAACGATTCTTCACTTACGCCTAAATCACGCAATCGTTTGAGTTGGCATTGGCCCATTGCAGGGTGATTGCAAGCAATTCCCGCTGCCAGAGAAATCATGGAAAGGGTTTTTGTGTCTAATTGGTTCATATCTAAAGCCAGGTTAAAATTTGTTCCTTTTTCGGGATAGATCCTGAATGGACCACCTTTTCTTCTATCACAATAGCTGGGGTGCTTAAAACGTTATATTGCATAATTTGGATGGGTTCAGTCACCTTTTGCAATTCTATTTCAGCCCCTTCCTGTTGAGCTATTTCTTTGATAAACTCTACTGTTTGGTTGCATTTTGCACAGCCAGAACCCAGTACTTTGATTAGTTTCATTTTTCCTTTTTTTTAAAGTTGACTGATAATAGGCCAGAAGGCATTGAAAAACCAACCGACCAGAGTAAAGGCACAAAGCAAGGTAACCCAAAGCATAGCGAGCAAACGCCACTCCATTACCTGCTTAAGTAGTATAAATTCAGGGAAACTTGCAGCGATCACACTCATAGAAAAGGCCAAGGTGGTGCCGATGGGCAGGCCTTTTAAAATCAAGCTTTCCATAATCGGGATCATCCCCGTTGCGTTAGAATATAGCGGAATACCAACAAACACAGCCGCAGGGACGGACCACCATTGACCAGCGCCAAGGTTACCCGTCACCCATGATTCAGGGACAAACCCATGGAAGATGGCGCCTACGCCTATGCCAATAAAGACCCATTTCCAAATGCGTTTCATAATAGTGTAGAGTTCATCTTTTGCGTATTCATGCCGCTCTTGCAAACTTAACGAGGGGGTTTCTGTAGGCAAAACTGGCCCCTCGGTTATTGTTTCAGCAGCCTTGTTTAAGGCATCCTTTAAAAATGGCTTTAGGTAACGCTCTGCCTTTAGTAAATCCAGTAGAGCGCCAGAAGCCATACCCACCAATAAACCAACTGCGACATAGACAAGGGTAAAACGAAAGCCCAGCAAGCTACCTAGTAAAACAATAGCCACTTCGTTGATCATAGGTGAGGTAATCAAAAAGGCGAGCGAGATCCCCACGGGGATACGTGCTGTAGTAAAGCCTAAAAACAGCGGGATAGAGGAACAAGAACAAAAGGGGGTGATAGCACCAAAGATAGCCCCGAAGCCGTAACCTAAAACAGGGTGGATTCTTTGTAAAAAATCCCTGACCCTTTCGAGATTTAAAGAGGCCCGAACCAATGCGATGAGGTAAATCATCACAACCAGCAAGACCATGATCTTTGAAACATCTTCAATAAAAAAATGAACGCTTGCACCCAACCTAGATTCTAGGTCGAGCCCTATCAGCTTGACAGCCTCTGTGGCTAGATCTGTAAATATTTGAAACATTTATTCCACGGCCTCGCAGAAGAATTTCCCTTCCATGGCCTTCACTCTTTGCAAGTCATCGCTGATTTGGAGGTCGTCATTGAGCCATTTTCCAACTAACTCTAAAAGCGGCAACGTGTGGATGCTTGTACTTTCTGGGCTGAGGCTATAAATCACCCATTTCCCCTTTCTTTCATCTTCTAAAATACCTGCATCACGGAGCAAGCCTAAATGTTTGGAAACAGTGGAGCCTGCTAGGCCCAAGATCTCTTGGATTTCACAATTGCACAGGGGCCGAACTTCAAGCATCTTTACAATGCGAAGTCGGTTTTGGTCGCCAAGGGCTTTAAATATTTTTGTTAGTTTTTTCATTTATTTTTACTTTTCATCATTTCGTGATTTAGCTAAATGATGAACTGTGGGGATAATCTTGTCAAGTTTGCAAATAATTTTTGGAAGTAAAACCACGAGACTTCACCCCGCCAGTTAGCTTTATCTTTTCAAGAAGCAGAATTCAGGGTAAGCTAAAATAGAGCCTAGAAAATATAAAATAAGAAAGTAAAAACAATGGAATATCTAAGTAAAGTTTTTGAGATTTTAGGGAGTTTAGGCATTTTTTTCTTTGGCCTAAAGCTTTTGAGTGAGGCCATTTTAAATCTCAAAGGCGACCGCCTGAGGCAGGCCATTAAAGCTGCCACCAAAACTAGGCTCGGTGCCGTTGCCACAGGTGTGATGATTACCAGTATCATCCAGTCCTCATCAGCGACCACAGTTTTAGTGGTGAGCTTTGTTCACGCCCGCCTGTTAAAACTCAAGGAGGCTGTTGGCGTGATCATGGGGGCAAATTTGGGCACGACCTTTACCTTTTGGGCGGTGGCCATTTTGGGTTTTAAGTTTAAAATCAGCGGTCTTTACATGCCTGCGATTGCTTTTTCCATCCCCCTCCTATTTTCCTCTAAGCCCAGACATAAGCAATGGGGCGGCGCTTTGATGGGTTTTGGTTTGGTCTTTATGGGGTTGGACTTGGTTAAGCATGCAGTGCCAGACATAAAATCCAACCCTGAAGGCGTGGCCTTTTTGGCGCAATACACAGGTTTTGGCTTTGGCTCTGTGCTCATTTTTATCCTAGTGGGTATCATTCTAACGGTGATAGTCCAGTCGTCCCACGCCTCAGGTGCTATCACCTTAATTATGGCTTACCGTGGTTGGATTGATTTCCCCATTGCGGCGGCTATTATCATGGGCGAAAATATCGGTACTACCATTACAGCCTATCTGGCTTCTATGAATGCTTCCGCCTCTGCCAAACGAGCCTCACGTGCCCATTTTCTCTTTAATGCTGTGGGGGTGTTTTGGATGCTGATCGTCTTTACTTGGTTCACTGATTTGATCGAGTTTCTAGTGCCTGGCGACACCAGTGACCCTACCCAGATTCCCCAACATTTGGCAGCCTTCCACACAGCCTTTAACTTAACTAACATTTGCTTGTTGATTTTCTTTGTGCCCCAACTCACCAGACTAGCATATAAAATGGTGCCCGATGACCCCCCTGAAATTGAAAAGCCCAAAACCTTGATTTTAGAACAGGTAGAGTTACAAATTCAAGCCATGACAGAAATCATAGGGCAAATGTTTCGGAGTTACCGCAAAGCCTTAAGTCAACCAACGCCACTGGTTCATGAACAAATTGAGGCCATGCGTCACCAAGAAGGCCAGACCGACCGCATCCAAGAAGAGGTTTCAGCACGCTTACAACGCCATTCTTTTGCCCTTATTAACCAACAGGTAACCTTGGCTTTGGCTGATTTACGGGTCCTAGACCAGTTGGAATCCATTGCCGATCGTATTTTAGAACTAGCGAACAGGTTAGAAAAAAAACAGCGAAAATCCATTTCCTTTCCTGAAGAATTTAACTTGGCCTTAGAAGACCAATCCAACCTTACAGAAAAGCTTTTACACCAGTTAAGCGAAGCGCTAGCCCATCCCAATTTTGCCTTTGATAAAAAATTGATTGCAGCTCTTTTCACCCAATTTAACGCCCAAAAAGAATTCCCTGAAGATTTTGAGTGGAATGATGATTCTGCCCACTACCTAGCCAAAGCTCTTTGGCAAAATTTGGGGAAGATCTGCCACTCTGCTCTGCTAGTTACCCATGCAATAGAAGGGGATTTTAGGAAATAATTTCAGAAAACATGGTCATTTATTTTTACTATTTTAGCTAGCTCTCGCCTTTAAACCGTGAGAATATATAGCTAAACCAACCAACAGGAGCCTCATAATGAATCAAAAATTAAAAATGGAAGTCTACACCGACTTTATATGACCCTACTGCTATCTCAGCACCGTGCGTGTTGACTCATTACAAAAAGATTACGATCTAGAAGTTTCTTGGCGCTTCTTCCCGCTGCACCCAGAAATCCCTGAAGAGGGTATGACCTTGCAGGACTATTTTCAAGGCCGCTACCCACAGATCCAAGAAGGGCAGATTAACTTAAAAAAACAATTTGCCGCTGAAGGCTTGGACTATAACGAAAAGGGTAATTTTATTTGTAACACCAGAAAAGCCCAAGAGTTGGCCTTTTGGGCAAGAGAAACAGGCCAAGGAGAGAACCTCCATAAATTACTGTATCATGCTGTTTTTATAGATGGAGTAAATCTGAGCGATGACAAAATCCTGCTAGCAATTGCAGAAAAGGCGGGGCTTGATAGGGAAAAATGCGCACAAGTTTTGGCTACAGGCGAAGTAAAAGAGGCGTTGGACAAAGAGTGGTATGAGTCAAGGCAACGTGGGGTAAGCTCCATTCCCTTTTTCTTAATTGGCAATCAGGCAATGGTCGGAGCGCAAGCTTACGAGCGGTTTTGTGCCTTTGTGGAACATGTGAAAGCGCAAGGTTAGTGCAAAAGAAAACTCTGATCGCTAAGGCAAAAAAAAAGCCTTTCACCGTGTCTGGGTTTGGAATTTGTGTAGTGGGAGAGGTGCAAACCGCCTTTCCCAAAAGAAAGACGGTTCGGTGGAGACAAAATAGTCTCCTTAAGAGAAGAAACTGATGCTGCTAACGAGGTAAGCAGCGATCAAGATTTCCAGTTGTCGGACCCAAGCTTTTTGGGTCATGGGCTGTTTAAAAGTCTGTGCTTTCATTGTAGTCCTTTAATATTAAGTGCTATGGTTTGTGTTTTATAGCGTGGTTCAAATTATAATGTGATCAAGGCAGTTGCTGCTATTACGTAGAATGCCATCATTGTTGTTAGTACTTTCATTTTGTTCCTTTTGTTAAGTCGTTTGTTTCGAGTGACTGTGTGTCATTCTATAAGGTTACTATTTCACGCAATGTGCCACTATAATCAAGTTACTGTAATTACTGATAATTCTGAATACATACCCTCAGATTACTCATAAAAACGGAATTAATAATACCGATTAAAATCCATAAAAAGAGCATATTTTAGGGGGAAAGGAAAAAACTAGGAGTAATATCGCCAGTAAAAACAAATAGAAAACACATATTTCGGAATCAATAATACCGGAATATAAAGAACGGTATTACTTATTCCGATTTAATGCTGGCATGGGCTGCCAGTTCATGAAAGGTTCATGATATTTTTTTTAAAAAATAAGGAATAGTACAAAAAAGATTTGTAATTACAGCTTAATGTAAAGAAAAAATCTTTTTTGAGTTAAATTGCAAAAAAAGTGTCTGAGGGGAAATATAGAGCCATAGGCTAAGAAAAGTGATGGGGAAATGAACTCACAACAATGGCTAATCCTTATAAGATTCCTTCTTTAAGTCATGACGGCGCATTAAGATTCGAAGTTGCCTTTCACCAATCCCCGCAGCGGCGGCAGTATTTTGGATCTTCCCTTTCTTGGTCGCTAAAAGTTGGTGCAGGTAAGCCTTTTCAATCTCTTCTACGGTTCTGCTACGTACCTCAGCCAAGGTTTCATCTGGGCCAAAACCATATTGCACCCTTCTGACATCAGGCGCTAAGTCTAGGGGTAGAGACGCCATATTTAACTGGTTCCCCTTTTCTAACACGTAGGCCCGCTCTAGAATATTCTCTAGTTCACGAATGTTGCCCGGAAAGTCGTAAGCCTGCAAGGCTTGGATCACCTTAGGTTCGATGCCTGTCAGGCGTTTTTGGTATTTTCCTTCTAGCCTGCTGATAAAGTTGTTAGCCAAAATAGGGATATCTTCCAGCCGCTCCCGTAAGCTCGGCACGGTCATGGGGATCACGTTCAGGCGGTAATACAAATCTTCTCTAAAAGTTCCTTCCTGGCTCATGGCCAGCAAGTCACTATTGGTGGCAGAAATGACTCTAACATCTGTGTCTATCATATCCTCCCCCCCGACCCTAATTAAAACGTGATCTTGCAGGACCTGCAAAAGTTTGGTTTGAGTGGCTAGGGTAATGGTGCCGATTTCATCCAAAAAAATAGTGCCACCCTTAGCGATTTCAAAACGCCCTAGTTTACGTGCAGAAGCACCAGTAAAAGCTCCCTTCTCATGCCCAAAGAGTTCGGATTCAATTAAGTTTTCAGGGATAGCCCCGCAGTGGACATGAACAAAAGGTGCCTTGGCTCTAGGGCTATTTCTATGGATCAATTTGGAAAGCACCCCCTTGCCCACACCTGATTCGCCGAGTAATAACACACTGGAATCTGTGGCCGCCACAGAGTGAATCTCAGAAAAAAGTTTCTGCATGATCGGTGAATGAGTCTTGGTCACACCCAGTTTGGCATCGTCCCACAAGTTATGGCGTAAGTATTCCAACTCACTTTGTACCATGGCCTTTTCCTGCAAGGCGCTAATCACCAACTGCAAAGAAGGCAGTTCCAAGGGAGTAACTAAGTACCTATCAGCGCCGGCCCTTACGGCTTGAACTAGGTTCTTGGTTTGGCTAACCTCACCTAATATAACAATAGGAACGGTCAAAAATTGCTGCCGTAATTGCTTGTAGATGTATTGAAAGGCAGAGGGAGCCAATAGCTCTTCAGAATCGACCGGCAAACTGGCGATCTCAACAAAGATCAAATCAAAGCGTGCTTTTTGGGCTTTTTCCACGCAAGACCCAAAATCCGTAACCGAGGTAACATTAAATTCGGCACCTGCCGTTTTTTTTAAAGCTTCTAGGGGTTCTAAAAAGGGTGTGAGCATCAAGAGGGATTTCATATTACCTTAAGCGAGATTTTTAAGATCATTGTTTCGGTTTTCTAGACTATTGGTCAAGCCACTGTTTTTTAGGCCTACTTTATAGCAAATATAACATTTACCCCTTTGGGCATTGACGTAAAATAACATCCTCGGTTCCTTGTGGAAAACGAAGGAGGGGGAAATCAAAAGGGTAACAGGATATCGGTGGAAAACCTTAGCTTAACAAGATAAAAAATAATAAGGTAAAACAGTTCAATGATTTAAAAAATAAATATCTAGATTCCTGTTCATAAATTTCTCGACCATATGCAAGGGCTCTTTTAAGTTTATTTAATCGGCCTTGCTTAAACATGCTTTTATATACAAAAGGTAAAAATAGTTATTTTTTACGAAGTCCACGCCTCTAAATCAATAATTAGCTATCAAATAGGTCCAAGAAAATGAAGAAAAGGCAACAAAAGTAAGTGAAAAGACTTCCCAAGAATCACAAATCGCCACTCAGGCCATGGTAACCCTCGGTCATTCTGCCGATGAAATCGGTTATGTCACAAATATCATAATGAAACTCGCTGACCAAACCAACTTTTTTGCGTTGAATGCGAATATTGAAGCTGCCTCAGCTGGAGACGCTGGGAAGGGTTTTGCGGTTGTTGCCACGAGATTAACAACTTGGCCAAACAAAGCAACCTTGCAGCAGGGGACATCTCTAGAAAGATTACAGGCACCCAAGGAAATACAGGCAGTGCCTCTGAGATCATATCGCAAATGGTCTCAGTGATTGACATCATTAAAAAGTCGAGTGAGGAGATTCAAACAGCCACAGGTGATGCTATTGCTAATAATGTTAAAGAGGCTGCCAATGGAGTAGAGGAAACGGACAGGCTCACTAGTGAAATGAGCGGCATGGCTAATAAATTGGCAGCCAGTTCTACCCAGATTGCAACGGGGGCCGACGAAGTGGCTAAGGTTATGGGGCAAGCTGATGCGGGCACCTCCATTATGATAGAAAATACAGAGAAGGTAAAAACACAAATAGCCTCTCTTTCAGGTATCACAGGCTCAGTAAATGAAATTGTAGGTCAATTTCGTTTAAATTAATTTTGTTCCCTCGCCTAAATTAAAGGGCGGGGGCTTCTTTTTCTTTCTGTTTAGTCTTCAGTTTCTTTATTTTTTACCACCATTACAGTGCAGGGTGCATAACGCATAATTTTTTCCGCGTTTGAGCCCAGCCAGATATGGTCAAATCCGTGGCGGTCATGCTCCCCCACGACTATCAAATCAAAGTTTTCAGCCTTGGCCTTTTCTGTAAGGCAGAGGTAAGGCTTATGGCCTTTGCAACTGCCAATGGCTGTTTCCCACTCTACGGATTTAGGTATGTTAGCTTTGCAAAGGTCTTCCAGTTGCGTTTGGTATTGCGTCTGTGCCTTTTCTAAAATCTCATCAGTGAGAAAAATTCCCAACATAGGGTTGGCCAAATAGTCTGGGCAAGCATAAAGCACAGTCAATTTAGCATGGCTATATTCTGCCATTTTGATGGCCTTGTGCAGGGTCTTTAATTTGGAATCATGATCCAGATCCAAGCCAATGAGGATTTTTTTAATTTGCCATTCCATGTTTAACCTACTTTAAAGTTTTATATTATTATGCTTGAACCATAGCTTCTTCAGGCCGTCTGCTTTGCCACCAACCTATTGCCACTAAACAAACCAAACCAACAGAAGTTGTGGGGATAGTGGGCCAATAGAGTGAAATCGTGATCGGGATTAAGATCAACCACTCAATTAGGGTTGTTCTTCTCAGTAAAAAAGTTTGGGTAATGGCGGAAAAGGCCACAGTGCCTAAAATACAGGATACAAAAGCAATGATAATCTGGGTCAGGCTATCATCCAATAAAATAGCAGGCACAAAAGCAAAGAGGATGGGCATCACGTAGAGCATTTTAGCATACTTAAAGGCGGTCCAACCTGTTTTCCAAGGGTCAGACCCTGCGATGGCTGCACCAGCATAGGCCGCCACACAAACAGGCGGGGTGATGTTACTGTCTTGGGAAAACCAATATACAATCATATGAGCTGCGATCAAAGAAACCCCAAGCTCATTGAGTGAAGGGGCAACTAAAACCACAGTTATCAAATAAGCGGCCGTTACAGGCACACCCATACCCAAAACTAAGCTGGCAATGGCAATGAGGAAGAGAGTAACCACTATCTGCACACTCAAATATTGGTCAAAGGTTTCTGCTGCTGAAATAATCAAATTGCTAAATTGCAAACCAATGCCTGTCAGCTCGATGGTGCCCACAATAATCCCAATCACACCAACGGTAGCGCCAACCACTAGAGTTTGCTTGGCGCCCGTCTGGATGGCGTCCCAAATTTCAACAAAACCCATTCTGTAATTTTTATCCATCCAGCTAACCAAGATACAACTTAACGTGGCCCAAAAAGCGGCGTAGCCAGGACTTTTACCTAATACCATAAGCATGGTAATCACAATTAGTGGTAAAGACATAAACCAGCCCTTTTTTAATACCTCCATTGCGTTTGGAATCTCATCTTCAGGTATACCTTTCAGGCCAAATTTTTTCGCTTCCAGATGGATCATCATAAAAACAGCAAAGAAATACATGAGCGCTGGGAAGATAGCGACAGACATTATATAGGTGTAAGAAACCTCTAAAAGTTCGGCCATAATAAAGCCGCCTGCACCCATCACAGGGGGCAGAAACATACCGCCAATACTAGCAGCAGGCTCAATTGCACCTGCAACGTGCGGCCGAAACCCAGCTTTTTTCATTAAGGGGATGGTAAAGGTTCCCGTGGAAACAGTATTTGCAATGGCACTGCCTGAAATACTACCAAAGATAGCAGAGGCCAACACAGCAACCTTAGCAGGCCCGCCAGTGGACCGCCCTGCAAGGGCCAAGGGAAAATCTAAAAAGAACTTACCTGCTCCTGATTTTTGTAGGAAAGCTCCAAAGAAAATAAATAAAATTACGTAGGTTGCCAAGACATTGGCCATGATGCCAAACACACCGTTGGTGCTAATGAACAACTCCACGGCAATCTCTTTGGTAGAAAAGCCACCATGTTGCAGCATTTCAGGGAAGTACTCCCCAAAGTAGGCATAAAATAACATAAAAAAGGCGATGATACTCATAGACCAACCGAGTATCCGTCTTGCAGCTTCAATAGAGCAAACAAGACCGATCACCCCCATTAGATAATCCATATCATTTTCAGCCCCTGCCCTCTGGTTCAAGGCTCCAAATTCATGAATCCAATAGATACAACTGGCAAGGCTGGCAGCCATAAAGCCACCATCCAAAAGGGAGGGCTTGGTCGAGTCTTTAGCGTGGCCCCGCATGGGGTAATATAAAAAAATCAGTAAGTAGGTAACTAAAACATAAACCCCACGGTGGTACTGTGGCCCAAGGGGTTTGAGTCCCGCCGTGAAGAAGTAAAATAACACCATGCCCGCACCTAGGCCAAGGCTTAGGGCCTTCCAAAAACCTGTGAGATGACGCAAGGTCTTCGAATCTTTTTCTAAAATTTCATCCAGCTTGTTCAGCTCTACATTGGATGGCTCTGCGGGATTGGTATTGCTCATCATCTGCTACTTCGCTTTCGCTGAATTAGCAAACTTCACCTTGTTGGCCTTCCAGAACTTCTCAGCACCCTTATGCAAAGGAGTTACGATACCTGTGGCACCCCCTTTCATGGACATCTGCTTGGCTGTTTTCTTTACACTAATCAAATATTCCAATCCAGCTGGGGCGTAAACGGCGGTCATAGCCTTCTCGACTACACTTGCCTTCACTTTTTTATTTACTACCCAAAGGGCGGAATCAAAAAAGCTGGTGGTTTCGTAGTCCACACCTTCGTAAGTACCTGCAGGAATAGATAATTTTTGATAGAAGGGCATTTTTTTGAAGAGGCCTTTTTTCTCAGAAATGTCATTTAGTTGCAATAAGCGAATCTTGTTGCTGGCTGCAAGTTCAATCACAGCTCGGGTTGGGTAACCAGCAAGCACCCACATAGCGTCAACATGACCATCTTTCATGGCTGAGGCTGCTTTGGAGTAGCCTAAAAATTGACGGTCGATTTTATCCCACAGGCCAACAGTTCTAAAAAAACGCTCTGCACTAGCAGCAGCGCCTGAACCAGCCCCACCGAGGGCCACTTTTTTTCCCTTTAGGTCTTCCACAGATTTAATGCCTGAATTTGCTAGCACGACTAACTGAGCTGGAGCCTTATATAAAAAGGAAAGGGCTCTAACGTTCATATATTTTTTTGTGTCGCCACTGAGTTTTCCATTTCGAGCCAAATATAAATCCCCTGAGTAGGCGATCCCAAAATCAGCACGCTTGCTATTTAATTTCCTAATATTTTCCACAGACCCACGGCTAGCCTGATTGCTCACCTTGGTGTTTTTTAACTCTTTTGAAAGATAAATGGACATGCCATTTGAAAAATACTGGAAGGTGCCGCCGCTGGGGCCGCCTGAAAACTTTAAAAAGTCCTTGGCCAAGGCCGCTGGGGCAAAGGCAATGAAAGAGACTAAGAATAACAACCAAACGGGGGTAACTTTAAAGCGCTTCATGGCGACTCCTGAGCAGGGTAATTGATTTATTAGTATTATGATTATAATCCCATAAATATCAGTTGGTCAAAAGTTTTTACCCCTAGCCCCTTTTTTGGTTTTGACTTTTGATAAAATACCCGTCCGCAAAGCAGGTATTATTTAAGTTTATTTGGTTTGTTTCTCTTAAAAATTCTTCTGCTTTTTATGTCCATATAATTTACCTGATCGATCTCACCTTTCCTCACAAACCAAAAAATAGCTCATTAAAAAAATAAAGTTGACCGATCGATCGGTCTGTCTTTAGAATAAAAACATATTAAATTAAAAAGGAAAAGAAAAATGGTCGCCAAAAAGTTACAAAGCGAACAAACCAAGGGGTTGCTGCTCCATGCTGGGTTTCAGGTAATGAAAGAAAAGGGAATTAAATCCTTAACAGCGGCCCAGATTTCTACTGCCGCAGGCGTGAGTAAGTCGGGCTTCTTCCACCACTTCCCTACTATTGATGACTATTATCTCTATATGCTTGAGCAGATGATGCAGATGATAGAGACCCAGATTTTTGAAGAGAAGCCTGCCACCATGAAGGAGTTTTTAGAGGTTTCCATGGAGACAACTCTAAACCTGACAGATGAGATGCCAGAGTTTATGACCATTATTTACTTCTTCATTGATTTTTCAAGGTTTAACCCAATTTACCTCACTCGTCTACAAGGCTACATCAAAGCCAGTTTAGAGAAATGGGTCGAAGACATGAGCCAATATTTCCCGCCAGACTACCCTCAGGCAAAAAAGGAAACCTTTGTGGCTATTTTGGATATTTTTTTTTCTGGCATAGGAACCCAATATTTAATTTTACAAGACCGTGATCTTTGCCAAAAGATCTCTAAAGAATTCATCAGCATGATTTTAAACTATTTTGAAGGGAGTACCAAATGAGCAAAGGAAACTTTATCAACCCTATTTTACAAGCCTTTAACGGAATCTTTGAGGCAACGCCCTCAAAGCTTCGCCCCTACAAGTGGGCCATTTTAGGCTTTTATTTAGTGGCTACGGCCTTTATGGGTTATGGAATGACCATAAATTTGAAAATGGATATGACCATTGATTCTTGGTTTGAAGCTGGTGACCCTGCAAAGGTTGCCTTGGATAATTTCCGCCATGAGTTTGGCAGTGACGATGGTCTTTATGTGATCTATAAGCCAAAAGATGGTGATGTTTTTTCATATAAGTCTCTGTCCCTGATCCATGAACTGAGCGAGGAATTAAAAAACCCGCCTGCTCATTTAAAATATAATGACCCTAAAAATTTAGCCCATATAGACAAGGTGACCTCGCTCGCCAACAGCCGCTACCAGATGGTTCGAGGCGACGACTTGATATCTAACAAAATGGTCAGTGGCTCTGTGCCCAACGACCCTGCTGAGCTAGAATCTTTGCGTCGAATCGCAGCCACCCAAGCAACCATGGTGGGGGCACTATTTTCTAAAGACTATCAATATGGTGCATTTCAGGTAAAAACCGACTTTGGCGCTATTCCTGTCAATGCCCCTGAACAGGCTGCTTTTGACCCAATGGCCGATGAAGGGGCCGATGAGTTCGATTTGAGTGGCGATGCCTTAGACGGCAGCATAGTGGATAAAAAGGTAGACTTCAAAGTGACTGACATTTCGGATTACGTCGGTTTTATGGATGATTACCAGGTGATTTTGACCCAAGAAAAATATAAAAATCAATTTGAGTTCTATTCTGTCGGCAATCCCTCCATGATGGCTTGGGCCATGAAATCCACCGAAGAGGCAGGATACTTAATGATGCTCATGATGGTGGTCATCATTGGTCTTCTTTGGGCTTTGCTCCATTCTTTTAGTGCCGTGGTTTGGCCTTTGGTTATGATCATTGTCAATCTCTGTTGGGTCATAGGTACTGTCGCCTGGTTAGGTGTTGAGGTTACCACGCTGGTATCCCTAACAGCCATGTTGATGATCACCGCTGGTGTTGCTGATTCAGTGCACGTGATGAGCACCTATCTGCTCAACCGACGCGCCGACCTAGACCATGAAGCTGCCATGACCAAAACCTACCGCAAGACAGGCATCCCAATTTTAATTACCAGCATCACCACTATGGCTGGTATGCTCGCCCTTTCCATTTCTGGGATGCACCAGTTTATTGTATTTGGCCTTATGTCTGCTGCTGGGGTTGGCTTCGCTTGGTTTTTAACTTGGACCCTTCTCCCTTCCTGCTTAGAACTTTGGCACCCACATTCTAAGGTTTCAGCGAAAGCAGTGGAGGCCAAACAAAGCAAACTACGCTGGTTTATTAGCGCTGGTTGGATTCAGCCCTTGTTAGATAAAATCCCCGGCATGGTTTCCCCTCGCCCTTACCCCATTGCGACCATGTTCTTAGGTTTATTAGCCCTCTTTGTTTATGGTGCTTCCATTGTTAAGGTAGACACTAACATGGTGGAACTGACCCAAGAAGGCAGTGAGATGCGGGTTGCTTATGAGCTGGTGGACGAAAAAATGATGGGCGCCCAGTCTATGGAAGTTATGTTAGACTTAGGTAGCATTGACGCTCTAAAAGACCCTAAAGTCTTGGCCGCTATCGACCAATTGGAACAACGCCTTACAAGCCAATATAGTCAATATGTAACTAAAACTTTTTCCCTTGCTCGCATTGTAAAAGAAACCAATCAGACCATGAATCAGGATAATAAGGCCTTTTACCAGTTACCAACCGAGGCCCAATTAACCTCACAGTTGATCTTTCTCTTTACCAATGCCAACCCTGAGGATCGCCGTTTACTAGTGAATGATAATATGAGTAAAACTCATATTTCGATCATGCTTAAAAATGCAGGCTCTTATGAATACCAAGAAATGTTTACAGGTATTTCAGCTGATATTGAAGAGGTATTTGCCCCCCTAAAAACAGACTACCCCGATTTAAAAATCGCTGTCACAGGTAGCCTAGCAATGATGATGAAGCTAAGTCAGGATATGGCTGTAGCCCAGCAAAAAAGCTTTACCTTTGTGATTGTCATCATCAGTCTCTTGATGATTTTAACCTTGGGTTCTGTGCAAGGCGGCTTGATTTCTATCATCCCTAACGTCATCCCAGCCTTGGTAACCTTTGGTTTGATGGGTTTACTTAAAGTTCCCCTAGATGGAGATACAATGGTGATAGCCCCTGTAATTATAGGCTTGGCTGTCGATGATACCATCCATTTTATCACCCATTACCGAGACTCGCTAATGCAAGGGAAGGATGTCGAAACAGCGGTAAAAGACACCCTAAAAGAAGTCGGTCAGGCCATTACCTTTACCTCGCTGATCTTAGGACTTGGCTTTGCCATGCTTTCTTTTTCCACTTACGGCGGCCTGTCTAAAATGGGGGTCTTTGGTTCCATTGGGATCTTCGCAGCCCTGATTTGCGACCTCTTTTTACTACCAGCTCTCATTTATATTTTTAAACCTACCATGGGCACTCAGGCGCAAGTTGCAGCCCAAACAGGAGAAAAGTCATGAAAAAGTTCATTATAATTCTTGGGCTTTTAAGCCTCTTCTCACCTCTAACCTTGCAAGCCCAAACGGCGGCCGAGGTAATGAAGAAAGTGGACGTGCAGGCTAAGGCAACCAGTAATTCTTCCTTTTCTATCATGAGCCTATCCTCTTGTAAGTTTGCCAAAAAAGGGAAGCGAATTAGCTGCACAGAAAAGCCCCGAGTGAAAAAAATGGAAAATGCCCAGATCAACACTGGCAAGGGGAATTTAGACTCAAAATCCATCGCTATCCTCTTGGCACCTGCCAGCGAAAAAGGGATTGGGATGTTAAGTTTTTCCTACGACAACCCCCAAAAAGATAGTGAATCTTGGTTGTATCTTTCTGCATTAGGTAAGGTAAAACGTATGGCCGGGGGTTCAGATGAAGATGCAGAACCGACAGCTTTATTTGGCTCTGAGTTCACCACAGAAGACATGGAAACGGGCAAACTTGATGAATATACTTACAAAATTTTAAAAGAAACAAAATATGCAGGGCGACCTGTGTGGATTATTGAATCCACCCCAAAGCCTGCTCGTTTAAAAAAGACCCGTTACGCTAAATCAATTGTCTGGGTTGATAAGGATCGGCTCATCACCTTAAAGGTGCAAACCTTTGACAAAAAAAATAAGCCCTACAAGCGCCTAACCTTTGGGAAGGTGGAACAAATCCAAGGTCAGTGGCTCGCTCGCTCTATAATAATAGTCAACCAACAAACCAGCCGCTTGACTAAAATGGCTATGGAAAAAATTGTTTTAAATATTAAAGTTAGTGAAGACTTTTTAAGCCAACGCGCCCTAACGGATTTTGCCTTTAGAGAAAATCACTTAAACAAACTCCGCTCTCAAATGAAATAAAAGAATAGGACTCTCCATATGAAATATTTCACTTTGCTTTTATTGTCCTTAGTAATTTTGGCATCACCAATTTTGGCCCAAGACTATTCCGATGAAGATGGCCTAGCTGGGATTCTAGAGGATGATATGTTATCTGGCGGTGAGTTGGAAGTGGACTTAGGGGGCAGTTTTGCCCAAGACCCCACAGAAACGCCAGAGATAGAAACTAGTGCCGCTTCTCTCTATAGATTGAGCATCGACCATGCAGTTTCTTTTCGTACAGGAGAGATAAAATCCATGGTCAACAACCGCACAGGGTTAAATCTAGATTATGCCGGCTCTTTGGCTGCTGGACTATATGCCAAGATTGATGCCACGGGAACCCTTTACTGGGCAAAGGACCATCGCGCCCAAACGGCGGAAAAAGACTATGATTATGACGGTCTTATTCGTGAGGCTTGGGTGCAAAAAAGTTACGATCAAATAAATTTCAAAGTTGGGCTACAATCCATTGTATGGGGCGATGTAGAAGGAGCACAGGCAACGGATACGCTGAACCCCACGGATAACAGTGAGTTTTTATTTGTCGATTTTGAAGATGTGCGTATAGGGCAAGCCACGGTATTAACCAATCTCTATACCGATCATTTTAAATTAGAGGCCTTTGTTACTCCGACCCCCCTCTTTAATAAAAACCCGCCTAGTAATTCCATTTACGCCTACCCTAATCCCTTTGCTAGTCTCGATGTAACCGAGGCAGAAAAACCAAATCCTGAATATGGCGCTCGGGTGAAATTTAAGGTGGGGGCAAGCGAAATGGCACTTTTAGCAGCAAAATTAACACCGAATCAACCGCTTTATAAACTAGAAGGAGCTGGCTTAACTGAGGTCGCCCAACCCTTTTTGCTCTATGGCTTTAATTTTAATTACCCCAGTGGGCAAACACTCTTCAAGGCCGATTTAGGTTATAAAACCGACCAAGGGGTAAATGACCAATCTTTTGATTTGGTTTTTAAAGACAGGCTGGATGCGGCCTTTGGTGTAGAAACCACGTTCAGCCAACACTCCTTAGTGGCCAGTGTTAGTCTCAGCACCATCCAAAATTGGGATGAATCATTGGTTGTAGCCAAACAAAGTGGCTTTTATAATCTCAGTTGGTCAAAAAGCTACCTCAATGAAGACTTAACATTGAACCTTGGTGCCTTGGGGGTGATATCAAAATCAGATACAATAACCAGTGCAATAGCGGACTATAGAACTAGTGATCAGCTGCAATTTTCTTGTCGCCTGTTTTATTTTAGTGTCACAGATACCGATTCCCAATTTTACTCCTTTCGAGAAGAAAATCGAGCGGAAATCGCTTCTAAATACCAATTCTAAAATACCCCTTTTTAAAACTGCGACACTGTATTTTAAAAAATTCTTTTCATCAGACCTCAGTTCGACTAGGGTGCAAAAATAGACTAAAGAGGAGAAAACGTGTCAACTTACAAAATTGCATATGGGACAGCTGAAGTGATATCCGATTCAGTTGTTTTAATGACTCCGGCTGAGGGAATTGAAGTTACTTTAGAAATCTTCCAAGAATTACTAGCCCTACTCAAAAAGCTTTACCCAAATGGGGTTAAGGTAGTTGTAGACATGCGCAGCCAATACTCTGTTTCTACAGAATCCATGTTGGCAGCGGTGAAACAACCGCATTTTTTAGCCGTTGCTTTTGTAGTTTACAGGGAGCATACCATCGTTGCCGCAGAAACCTTAAAAATGATGTTCGGGGACAAGCAAACAGAGATATTTTTAGGGGATGATGGGGTGGAACTGGCAAAAAAATGGCTCAATCAATTGTAGCTGGGCAAACAACCAAACTCTGAAATACTCTAAGGCCCATAAGAGTAAAGGCCTTACAAATCATTAAAGTATTCTGTTACCTGATTTGCCACTGCAACCTTCCAATCCTCAAGTTTTAATTCACTCAGCTCTTCAAGGCCCACTATTTCAAAACTGGTGCCTGCATCCTTGTTGATTTGCCCTAAAAAATACTGCATCAGCTCTAACTCTTCTATAGCCTGCTCACCATCGGCATCCATCACCATAATTAATAAGCCTGCAAGGGCCACCTTTTCGGTACTGTCGAGTTTTCTCACTATATCTTCTATAATAAACTCGTGAGTAACACCGTTTTCGTCTTTAGCGTTAAAAAAGCCCTCAATCAGCTTATCCATCTCTCTTCTAAAATCGGCAATATCACCCCATTCGGGGTTATAATGATAGACTAGAAATCGTTCAATTACCTCTTGCTCAACAGGGTCAACATCCATATCAATTGCTGACATCACATGACCTGAGAAGATGATATTAAATAGATTTTCTCTGTTTAGACTTCCAGAAATAATTTTAGGGGGGGTGTTTTTTAGTTTCCCTTTCATGCTACCTCAGCTGCAATTGAATTGGATGTAAGGCCAATGGCTTATGTAAAGATATCACCATTGCCAAATAATTTAAACTTAAAAAACCCTTTTGACTGGAACAGGAGGGGCAATAAGGGTAAATGGACTTTTAGGGCAAAAAATCTTATAGTTAAGTCAGACCACGTTTAAATATTTAGGAGTTTTTTATGCCCTTTACTTGGCGAGCAGGGCTCACCTGCAACTTTCCCATTATCGATAAACAACACAAAGAATTAATAGAGCATTTTTCTGACTATATTGATGCCATTGTGGAAAAAACCAACGATATTACCGATCGGGATATGTTGGAATTTCTAAGGCAATATGTAGTGGATCATTTTTGGTCTGAGGAGTATTTGATGAAAAAATACGACTGCCCTGAACTCCATGAACATACAGCTATCCACAGGCAGTATGTAGACGACTATAAAAATCTAATCTCAAGTTTTAAAAAAAGTAAAGACTTCCAGGCCCTTCATAACGGCCTGCGGGATATGCTCACCTGGTTTGTTGGGCATATCACAGATGACGACCAAAAACTGGCAAGTTTTTTAAGATCAAAAAGCAAAGATCACAAAGGTGATAGCGCCGAGGTAGCTAAATTATTAGAAGAGCGCCACCAAAGAGAGATCCACCTAAGAGAAGGAACAGCGGCCAAGCCCGAAGTTTCAGAGATTTTAGTAAATTTGCTTTGTTTTGAAAGGGGCATTAACGAAGAGCACCGAGACTTAATTGAGCGTTTTGCCGACTTCCAAAAGATGGACCCAAAAACGGCTGATTTAAATAAGGTAAAAGAGATGCTGGCCTTTTTAGGCGACTATGTAATCAAACATTTTAAGCGTGAAGAAACCTTGATGCACCAATATGAATACCCCGACCTTGATGATCATACATTTGCTCACGGGGAATATGTAACCGCCTATAGCAAATTGCTTGAAGCCTTTAAAATAGACCACGACTTTGCCAAGCTTACAGCAGGAATAAAAGGGATGTTTGAGTGGTTTTTGCGCCACATTGCTGATTTTGATGTGGTGATGAGTTTTTTCCTTAAAAACCGAGCCTTGAATCTCTTTGCAAAAAAGAAAGTGGTTGTTCTGGCTGAAACCCCACAGGTGGGCAAGCTTGTGAAAGACGATTTGGCGCAAATGGGGTTCAACAAAATCATGGAATGTTATGAACCTGCCAAGGCCTTAGACTGGATTAAGACGGTTGGCTCTAGTTTTCTGGTGATTGCAGAAGAAAATTCTAGCTTTGAGGGAAAATTACTCCTCGGCCGCTTACGAGAAAGATCCAATGACTTGCCTGTTTTGTTTGTGACAACAGAGCAAAACAAAAAAGAATTGGACCGATTTTTAGCCATGCAAAACCGTGGCGCTACCCATGATCTGACAGAAAATAGCCTGGTTGAAATTCGCCCATTAAAAATGGAAGCCATGGTCAAAAGCTTGGATCAGTTGATTTTTTATTATAAACGCGGCTCCATTGCCCTCGAAAGAGGCACAAAATAGAAAGTCTATTGGGCATTATGGATTAGGGCTGGGACCTTCCTTCTCCAGTTCACGCCTTCACTCCACCAAAGAATAGCCTTTTCTGTTAGATCGTCTGGCAGCAACAAGATATTGCCCAGCTGGCGGATGAATATTTTTTCTTTATCATGCATTTGGTTTTGCATGACAAAGTGAGTCAGCACCTCAAACAAAACCAACTTGAGCACAGATTCATCAATGCCTTTAGGGGCGTAGAGGGTAGGGCGAACCTTTCTTTTAACATGTTTTAAAAGATTTTCTTTTTGCAGGTTATCCTCCACAAAGCCCAGCACCCCTTTGAACATTTCAATTTCATCGTTATCTATTTTCCCATCAATTACGATGGAATTGACTAAAATTTGAGCGTACCAAAGGCGTTGCTCTGTATCAAAACTCATGAGTGGTACTTGTAGGCTGTAGTTGCCATCTTCATCCGGTTTAACCTCTAAAAGGGCTATCCTGCTCTGTTGCCACGCATGGCCCTGCAAAGCCCACTTGATTAAATAGGGAATAAATTTTTCATTTAACCCCATCAAGGTTGCAAGCTCTTGCAAAAAAGCCTGCTCCTTTTGGTCAAAATCAAAATCGGCAATCATCAAGGCTGCAATTTCAGTGAAGGCCCAAGCCAAGCCTTTTTTTGATATTTCAGGGGGGCTTTTAATGGATGGCCTTTCGCTATCTTCTATAATCATGCGCAAGCGCATCCGCATGGTTGAATCTTCCACATGGACAAAGAGATTGCTCAAATATTCCATTTCTATGGGCGCCACAACCCCGTCGGCATCAATTGCGTGGATTACCACTTCAATATACCAAATGACTTGGGCCTGACTCCACTGCTTTAAAACTTGGTGCACATCCATAGGTTATTCTTTGAAATATATTAGCTTTTAAGTCAGTCTAATCTCTATTTTTAATTTTGCAAGGAATATAAGTCAAAGGTTTGATATCAACTTTAATGGGCTTTAAGTTGAATGATAAACTGTGAACCATGGTCTGCTGGTGAATCCACTTCTGTTTTTGATTCCACTTTGATGCTTCCGCCATAGGCATGAATAAATTTCCTCATCAACTGCATCCCAAAGCCTGTACCCTTTTCACCTGCTGTGCCGAGCCTACTCGTACTTTGGGTTATATCAAAGAGATTGTTTTTTATCTCAGGGGGCATGCCAATCCCTTGGTCTTTCACAGTAATCACCACCCATTCTTGGGTTTTCTGGGCCGAGATTTCGACCCTTCCCCCAGGTTTAGAAAATTTTATGCCATTGGTTAAGAGGTTACCCAACACAGAGTTCACCAAGGAAACTTCTTCGGCAAGGACGCTTAAATCTCTAGCCATGTTTATCTCTACAGTAATTTCTTTTGCGGTGATAGGTGCATTTAACAGTTCTACTGCAAGCTCTAACGAAGCCTTTAAGTTAATCGGGCTCAACTCCAGTTCGCTTGCCTCCAAAGAGTAAAGGTTCCTCACTAACTTGATCATTTCCAGCCCTTGGTTGGTCGATTGCAGGATTTGATTTAAATAAATGGGAGTGTCTTCAGGGTCTTCCGTTGCAAGCTGCCCGTTAATTTGGGCGCAATTTAAAAGAGAAAGAAGGTCGTGACATAGCACCTGTAACAATTCCTTTTGCTCTAGGTTTTGTTTTTTAATTTGGTCTTTTTTCTGTTTTAGGCTCAGGTGCGTGCTAACCCTTGCTAGTAGCTCTAATGGCTCAAAGGGTTGCGTTACATAGTCTACTGCACCCAACTCTAATCCCTTAACGATCTGCTCAGGGTTTAACGGCGACGTGAGAAAAATGATAGGGGTTTCATGAGTGATGGGTTCTTTTTGAAACAAACTACAAAGTTGAAAGCTACCCATCCCCGTAATTTCAGCGCTGAGTAAAATCAAATCCGGCTTGGTACTTTTGGCTACGTCAAGGGCCTCTTCCCCTGTTATGGCTTCAACCAACTTATAGTCGTGGGTTAAAAAAACCCTAAGGACTTTGATATTTTCAGGCTTGCTATCGACAATTAAAATTACAGGCCGATTTTTTTCTTTTTTTACCATCACCACTTTCCTTAGCTATTGTTCCTTTTTAATTTTTTTCATTTTAGCATTCGGCAAAAAAAAAGGCGAAACCTAAAAACTAGGATTCGCCTTTTTTACTTTTTTGGCAGTTTACTTAATTAACTATTGCCCTTTTCCAGGTTTGGATTCAGCGAGCAGAGCTTTACCTGTCTCTGCATCTTCT
>JASJGK010000204.1:0-7445 GCA_033791585.1 SAR324 cluster bacterium
CTCCTTAATTCCTCTTTTTCTCTTATGATTTTGCTCCTTAATTCCTCTTTTTCTCTTATGATTTTGCTCCTTAATTCCTTTTTTTCTCTTATGATTTTACTCCTTAATTCCCATTTTCTTAAAATCATTAATACATCATCAGCAGATTTTACAGTACTACCAGCATTCTCCCATACACCATAAATTACATCCCCATTCTTTCTGTAATACATTCGCCCATCATGGGGCTTGTTATAAAAGGGATATGCTGATCCTTCTTTTGACAAGGGAATTTTCACCTTGTCATTTCCGATGCCAAATTTTTTATTCCAGCGACAACTACCAGGATCTACTTTTCTGGGATCAGTTATTAATTTAGTCATTTGCAAAACATATTCTTCATCAAGACCTGCCCCCATTGCTAGGGAATACTCAATTAATTGATTCCGAAGGGCAGGTTCAATCGATTGTTTCCGCTTTTTCTGACACACTTGGCATAATTCTATAAAGTATCCTAGCATTTTACCTTTGGTTTTTTAATGTACAGTATCGAGTGCACATGATACCGATTCTGTTGTGAATTTCCCGTAAATTGATGGTCCCTTTTGTGGCGCATGGCTCTATGGAGTATTTTACCAAATTTTTGTTACGGTTACTGAAATTTTCAGGCTTTCCTTAAAAGCCATAATTAATGAGGCCCAAAGTCCTTTGCAGTATAATTTTATAGTTTTGGAGTTGATTGTAATTGAACAACCATAGCCTTATAAATTTCAATCGCCGGGGTGAGCTACAAGTTGCGCCAACTTTCTAATTTTACCACTTTTCTTTAATAGACCCTTCAATAATTTCGTCAACATGCTGGATATTATAATACATGTTATCCTGCGAGTCATGAAGCTTACCTAACCACATTTGACTTGGATAGCTCGTCCTCTTCAGTCTTTGAATTTCTTTATCAGAAGATTCAAGCTCTTTCTCCCACATACTGATTAAATTTTTTCTATGTGCCTTTTTGTTAGCAATTTCATCGATATCTTCTTTAGAAAATCTTGTATTTTTTTCTATTTCTGTAGGGTAATGGTTTATCATGATTCCCATCATTTCACGCCTAAATTTATTCAGAGTTTTTCCAGTTAGTTTTGGATGATGTTGTCCATAGTGATCGTAATACTCTCGATGAACATGAGGCTTATCCCCATAGGGATAAGGTGAATCGATCATTATTCTAACCACTCTAACCGTTCCTAATCCAGGCACGTCAGAAATATACCCGTAAGAAGCGCACCAAATACAATCCATATATCTCGGACTATTCAGCTCACTGATCTTAATTTTAAACCAATCTTCGACCACATCCTCTGGCACTCCCAACATAATTTCACGATAAAAAGCACGCATTTTTATTGATTTGCTCAAGCACTGTTGACATGGCTCAGTGAAATGACTGTGCGACAGTGCATATTTGTAGAATTTTCCATCGCTATTTAAAGAGAATTCATTTTGCCGTTTAAGTTTGTTAAAGTTTTCTTCAATTCCCCAGACATCAACCAATTGAGGGAGTTCAAAATCTTCTTTAGAAAGTAGAAGCTTTTCATCTACACCTACCAGTTCCCAAACGTAGCTATTTCCTACTAAATTATAGTTTTCCAAGGATTTTCCAGGAATATCATTAGGCATGAATTTTTCTGCATTCTGATCTTGAGCGAGAGCGAGCTCACAAAGTATTAGTGATCTGTGGCGTTCAGGAATATGCTCTAAGGATAGAGGGTTTTGTACCACAGCCTTAATGCAAAACGCATTGCATCGAACCGTTACCCCACGTTTTCCTGTTTCAAGGTTTTTTGCGGTATAATAAACGTCAAACCCAAGGAATATAGGCACAGCACTTTCATCTATTACCCGCTTTATATTCATTCCATCTTCTGTAATTGCAGCCATGCACAGATGAGGCGCTGTTAAAGATTCGATCATTAGTCTCGTTAGCTTTTTATTGGAATGATTTAGAAAATAATGACTACTTGTTTTTCTCAAACAAAGCTTAAAGTATTAATTATAGGACACACAAACTTCTAACTAGAAAAAATCTATCACTATTTAAGTAGACTAATCAAGGGAATTTATAATGCACCTCCCTCCAACCATTCCTCAATCGACTTTAATGTTTCTTTTGAAGGTTCTCTGTTGCCTGCAAGTTTACATTCTTTAATATAAGGTTTTGCGTAACTGTATATCTCTAACGTTGCTCTTTGAGGGGCTGTTACTTTATATACATAAGTTTTGCTCCAGTAGATATAATCCATTCTGGAAAACACGCAATTTGCCATTTCTTTACCCTCAGCCCTTAAAGACCTCGGACTTGTGATGGGTATAATGGTAGCTGTTCCTTTAACAAGGGGGGAAGGAAAAGGTTTATTGGCTTTCATTTCAATCTCAAAAAGTATATCAAGCAACCGATCATGCTCTTTTTGTAGCCTGTCATAAGAGCCCAACCTTCCCCAATTAGGCTGCTGTTTGATTTCGTTTCTTTTGGCGATCCTTTGGATTTCGTCCACTAGTGGTTTCATTCTTGGTATTTCATAATAGAAAAAGCTTTCCAAATGAATAGATTCATTTTTGTTGATATGGCTAATCTCCTTGTAATTTGAAATGCAAACAGGGTGTTTCATTTTAAAAACTTGTTTGCCAGACAGGTAAATATTCAGAGCCTTTAGTTCTTCTGGCAACCTATAAACCTTCCATGCTCGAAAGAAATAGAGATGAATAGCTGAGGAGTGGGATAGTTGCTTTGTAATTTTACCTTGGCAAATAAACTCAAAAATTGCTTCTTCTTCCAATTGAGTAAAGGATACACCCCAGATTTTAGATAGAAGTTTAAGCTCTTTGTTTCCAGCTTTTGGTATAATTTCTTGCAGGATCTCGAGTTGTTTTTTCTTCAACACCTTCTCAATATATTGCCTATTCATACCCTCTTTTTGGTAGTGCCCGACAAGGAGCCACAACAATACGGGATTGCAGAGTGCCAGATCAAAGGCTGCACCACTCTGCGAGATAAGGCTCAAAAGAGCGACTTGACGATGTGGAAAAAACCTAATGATCTGCAAAATTTCATCTGGTATTGGCTCACAATATTTCTGCAAAGGGCTATTTTTAGCCAAATCAAGGCTTTGAAATAGAACCAGCTCAATCTCCTCTTCCTTTTTCTGCCAGCCTTCTTCAAACTCTTCAATGCGTATCCCTTTGCGCCATGGAGTTAAGCGGTATTTTTTAGTTAGAAAACAATCCTCAAGAATTAGATTCCCTGAAGAATCCACCTGGGTGACTTGATCAAAGTAAATCATTGTTCCTTTTCTCCATATAATCTAAATTTGCCTCTCGTAGCCAAGATGCCACAAAGTGGCGGGTCCCGTTTGTGACATTCTTATTCCTTTCTCCTTTAAGTTCTTCAAGTTGCAGGGCAACCCCACAGGATACTTGCAATGTGGCCCTTTCAACGCCTTCAACCCGATAGCAGTAAATACGTCCTGAGGCAATTCGACCGCGCCTTGAATAGACACAGTGATCCATTTCAGCCCCTTCAGTATGTAGGTCTTCAGGAGTTAAAATGGGGGTAATTTTACTTTTACCATCCGAAGCTCCTTCGTGGGGCGGCGGTGGAAATGAGATCATCTCATTCTCGTAATTCTCTGGCTGGTGTCTTCTCATAAAGGCAGGGAGTTCAGGGTTATAATTCTCTGCCCTGTGTCTTCTCATAAAAGAGGGAAGTTCATAGTCGCTGTTTCTCAAGCAATCACGCACTCTCAAGGGGAGAAGGGCTAAATCTTGAAGCCTCCTCGATTTTTGCTCACAGTCTCTTGACCAGGCTTTCTCTTTAGCTTCAGCTTTGCTTTTTTTACGTAGATAGGTCTTAGTGTTCTTTTGTTCAAAAAGTGTAATCAGTCGACTCTCTGCCCAAGTTGGGTTGATTTTATAGTCTGCCAGTAAAATCTTTTGTAAATTTGGGAAGGCAATAAAATCGGCAACAAGGTTGGATTCTACTAATTTTAAATGCAAAAAAGGCTTTGCAAGGGTCTTATTGGAAAGCAAAGTCTTGATCAATTCAAGCTCCCACTGACCATAACTTTTAGCATCAAACTTTGCCGCTATTTTTAGCCCACCTTTACAGCTGGAAAAGCCTAAAGCCCAGTTAAGGATATCTTTGCGTTTTTTTTGAGTTATCTGTGAAAGGACTATATCTTGTTCAAAATGCAACTGTATAGCGACTAACCATGCAAGAGTAGGCATATCTTCTAATATTTTGAGATATTCCACATTTAGAGATAGTTTGATCATCTCCACTTGGTAGATCTTAAATGGTTGGGTTAAACTAACAATAGATTCTGGAATGTTTTGTAAGTATTTTTCTACGGCCTTATCCCTCCTTTCTAAAATTGGAAAATTCACCTGTGAAATTTCACACCAATGCTGAGATTCACTGGAGAAACGTGAAAAGACCATCCCTTTAGACCATGAACCGAAGCGAATTTTTATCCCTAAAGGTATAAAGGTAAGGGTCAATTCTTTTGTAAACTCGTTGTATTCAGATTGATCAAACATAGTTCGTCTCTTAAAAGTTAAAACTGAAATCAGGCAATTGTCCAAAATAAACGATTGCACCAATAAAGCCTGCTAGAAAAACCTTCCGCCAAAAGCCCCATAAAATTACGGTCAAAGCCCCCCAAACGAGATGCATTGCAAGCAATAGAGTTAAAGCCCAAGGCAACATTGTTAATAAAAATTGATTTGTATCTTCCACTTGCGATCCTATGGGATAATGATTATCCAATTTAAAGGCTTATGGCCTTCAACTTGGTCAATGACCATAGCTACTCTGTCACCTTTAAGTTTATAGTGCCCCTTTAAAGCAGATTTTACGGGTAGGTCTGCCCTTACTAGTTTAACAGCAATTTTCTGCATGATCATTTGATCCAAGGCTTTTGGGGTTACGATATAGATCTCGCCAGATGATTCGGCAAGTTCTTTTGCATCAGATATAATGGACCGAAGTTTTGGCGAACGGGCATCAACGAGCAAGCGTGGCCTAGTAAAATTATATGTGTTTTTTAAAACATGCAGCTTGTCTTTTGTTAATAGAGTTACTTGGGCGACCACATTATCGTCGTCCAGCTCAATCAAACCAGCTATCTTCTTATCCTTCACCCATAAAAACTTAGCTTCTTGACGTTTTAGCTCATTCAGATAGCGCTCAACGCCAATTACCTCGTAATCCATACTCAAGGCTGGGGAATGCCCTTTTTGCACTTCTTGTTGGGCGATTTCTTCTATCTTTTTACGGCTGATGGCTTGTGAGGTTCTTTTTGTCTCCTCCTTTTTCGCTGTAGCTAACTTAGGTTTTTGTTTCCTGTGCTTTTTTTCAACGAGTTCCTTTGTTTTGGCCTTCTCGGCAGCAGGTTTTAACTCTGCTGCCAAGATAACTTCTAAAGGAATGGCTCTTAATAACTCAACGCAGGGCGACTGACTCTCAGATCTTATTTCTGCATAGTAGCTTCTTGAACTTAAACATTTTGGTTTCGCAGGGGCAATTTTTTGAGAAACCCCCGAAGTACCAACAACAAAAAAACCTGCTATAGCAGCCAAAACCACTGCTAGTAGAACAAAGCGCTTTGCTGCAGGCGTATTTTTCACCTGATCTATTTCATCTTTCATATTATACCTTTTGGTTAAATAACTTTCAGCTTTCGGATCCATTATTCGCTTTCGAGCATCTCCTTAATATGATCAAGGGTGGAAGCATCGACGGCGTTGGATTTTCGAATGCGACTCACCTCAGCTGGCGAGACCTGGGCTTTAGAAATCTCTTTCTGGGCATTTTGAAGATCTTGACTTGGCAAGTTTCTAGCAAATAAGGCCCCTTGAGTAGTTTCTGCAGGGTAACTTTTAGTAGCTTTTTCTTTTTTTGCAACTGCAACGGGTCCCTTCCTCTTTGGTCTCGCAGGTTGCGAAGCCTTACTACCCTTTTTGTCGTTTTTAATGCTGCTCTGATCTTTTAAAGCCTCTTTTCGCTTTGTCGCTGCTTCTTGTTTCTTCGCTAACACTGTGGGTTTTTTACTCAAAGATTTTACCTTAGGGGCCATAGGTGGCTTCGCTACCTTTAGATCTTTCTTTTTTTCCACTTTAGACGCCTCTGCGATAGGTTCCTGAATGGGGACGGAAAGTTTTGGGTTGGTTTTTGCTATCTCGTCAGCAGGGCTTGTAACGCCCAAATACACAGAAGTAAAGATCACAACAATGGCTAGCATCGCAGCAAAAGCCAATATCTGATTTTTCGAAAGATCGTCTAATTGATGAAGTGATATGGTTTTCATTTTATTCCTTTAGTTTGATTGTTTAACTTGTAATTTTAGGTCTACAATTCCAGAAATTTTTTTCAACTCTCTTAGTTTTAAATACTGGCTAATGGGCATTGTTGACTCAGCTTGCACCACTAGGTCACTTGGCTTTCTCGACTTCGCTAGTTCCAGTCTAAGGCTCTCAAAGCTGTATTTTTTGCCTTGTAACTCAAAAACAGGTTTGCCCCGTTGCATCGTCATTTTAACAATAATATCTTCCCCCAGAATGCCCTGTCCCTCAGAAGACTCAGCGACCTTTAGATCCAATTTCGACATCTTTTTGTTATTCATCTGCAAACCCGTAGTGACCAGTAAGATCACTACTAAAAGACTAAAGAAATCGAGGGCTAAGGTCTGACTCTTAGGCCGCCTCATTTTTCCTCCAGATCAAAGACATCAATAACCAAATTAACTGCCCTTGCCAGCACAGCCCCTAGTAGGGTTGTGCTCATGGCAATGCCTGCACCGTTGAGCAATGTTGCAATTGAAGCAGAAGGATCACTTTGGTCTAACCCTCTTAGGACGACCATGAGGCCCACTACTGTACCTATGAGGCCTAGATCTGAGCTTTCCCTAGAGGTGTACCATATTATTCGAACCGCCCAAGAAGGAGGAGACTTCGCGCTACCATAGGCTATCAAAACCGTCGTAATGGCAACTAAGGCTAGCACCATGAGTATTAACAAGGGGACCCCTGCTAACCCCATCATTTCGTACAGCTTATGGGCAGCATAACTAAGCCCAATCCAAAGGCCTTGACTCTGAAAAAGAACCCAAGCTATAAACACCCCCCCGAAGATACCGAGGAGTTTCATTTGATGTTTATGCAGCAACTCCATTACATCCCCCTTTGGGTAGATGACTCAGAAGTATCTAAGATCCCAGGCAGCTCTTTATTGATAATCAAACTCGGTAAACGCTTAAATTTAGCGTTTTCTCGACTAATCTTGTGTACAATAAAGGTGTGTTTCTTCAAGTATTCGAACTCGTTCTTTTTAGTACAAAACTTCTTAACTCTCGTTTCTAAAGTCAGCAGGTGAATTCCAGCTACCTTCCAGTCAGCACTCCTGCTAAAGTTAT
>JASJGK010000205.1:0-18831 GCA_033791585.1 SAR324 cluster bacterium
GATGGCCAGACTCAAACCAAGAAGCAAAAAGTAAAACCGAATGGGCGTGGCCTTGGAGCCTGAGACCAAGTTTTGTTTTAACCGAGGCGAAAGGGCAAGTTTGCTTGCGCCTTGGCGGCCAAAGACTTTTAATGCTACTAAAACCGCCAGCAGGCCTAAGGCGAATAAATATTCAGGGTGGAGAAAGGTCATGGTTCAGGTAGCTTTAAGGTGGTTGTAGATTACGAGAACAAGGATTCAGAAAACCAAAGGCCGAGACCCACAAAAAGAAACCCAAAGACAAAATTTGTCCCTAAGTTTAGGGCCAAGAACCCATAGTCACCTGCTTTGTAAAAGTGAAAGGATTCCAAACTAAAGGTAGAAAAGGTAGTGAAGCCCCCAAGTAAACCTGTAACTAAAAGCAATTTAATCTCAGGTGCCATTTCAACTTTATGGTTAAAAAACCCAATAAAAATCCCGATTAGAAGGCAACCCAAAAGATTCACACTTAAGGTGCCTAAAAAGGTAAAGGCTTGCCCGAATCTAGTATTTATATAGGTAGAAAGCAGGTACCGAAAAATACTGCCCATGAATCCACCAATCCCCACTGCTAAGAGTTGCATCATAAATTTGCCCTTTTTAAGTAAAACCAGTCCAAGATTAATTCGATGGCTAAGAGGAGTAAACCCAAGCTTAAAAAAGACTTATAGTATTCTTTATAGCGAGTAAAGCTGCTCTGGAATCCTGTTTTTTCTAAGCTATCAATTTTTGAGTAAATTTTAGTCAATTGGTCGCCATCTTCAGCTTTGAAAAAAGCGCCCCCTGTGAGGGATGCAATTTGCTCTAGGCCTTGCGTATCTAGCCTCTGGTTGAGTAACCCAAAAAAGCCCCCGCCAAAGGATGTGGCTGGTGGCACAATGGCCAAAGCGTAGACTTTGATACCCTTATCAGCGGCAAACTGGGCAGCTTCTATCGGGTCTAGGCCACCTCTGGATTGTTGCCCGTCCGTAAGTAAGATGATAACTTTAGAGGGGATTTCTTCCCCATTTTCTTTTAGGTAGTCTTCTGCTGCGGCCAGCCTTAAGGAGGCGTAGTATAAAGCGTCGCCCATCATAGTTCCATCTTCGCCTTTACTTGCTAAGGAAACAGTACCCGCTAAATGGGCCAATGTCTTTAGATCTTGCGAAAGTGGGGCCACCTCTTCTGTAAAGCCTGCAAAGGTTATCATGCCTACTCGGTCGGCAATGCGCCCTTTTAAAGAGCCACCATCACCGATCAAAAAGCCTTGGAACACCTTTTTAGCTACGGACAAACGGCTGACTTCAGCGCCTTCGAACTCCATTTTCTGGTTCATGCTGCCTGATTTGTCTATGACCATTTCAATGGCAATACCGCCTGTCATGACCACCATTTTTTCAGTACCCACCTTTGGTCTTGCCAAGGCCAAAACGATAAAGAACAGGCCCACAAGACGCAAATAAGGTAGAATTTTATAGATGATAGGCTTTAAACCGCTAGAAACACTTGGCAATAGCGACAAGCTAGAAAAACCCAAGCTCGGTTCCGGTTTTTTAGAGCGCCTGACCCACCACCAAAAAACTAAATAAAGAGTGTAAGTAAGTAGCAAATACCATAAAAGAGGTTGATCAAACTCCATCTTTCTCCTTGGTAATGTAGCTTAAAACTTCATCCAAGGCTTGGGATGCGGAAACTTCGCCAGCTTTTGCTTGGGCGAATTTTACCAAGTCACTAAAGGATAAAAAGTGGGTAAGGCCTTCTCGCTCCTCTGGGGTAAATAGATTTTGTTTTTGGGCTTCCTTCAAAAACTCAGCTGTGGTTTTGCCCAAGGCGTGAGAAAAGCCACTCTTTTCAATGTATTCTCTGAAAATCCATGAAAGCTGTGAATAAAAAGCGTCCCAGTTGTGGGTTGCGATTAAATCACTTTCTCTTAACCTTTCAATTTCAGCCAAGGCTTGCTCTTTAGGGCTGGCGACCTTGATTTGAATTTGTTTTGCTTTTTTTTCTCTGGAAAAAAGCCAATAAACAAAGGGGATCAACCCTGCCGCAATAAAGAGAGGCCACCAAATAAAGGCTGCCGCTGGTGGCGGTTGCAAGCTGGGTGGTTTTATTTCAAATGCGGCTTTGGAAACTAAAATTTCTAAGGCTTTTGTGGCTAACTGGCCTTGTCTTAGAGGCTGTAAAATATGTTTGCCCGCTTGCAAGGGGAGTATTTTATAGCGCAGCACTCGCCTAATGTGACCGTCAAAAGCTTCATTACTTATAGCCTTAACCTCAATCAAATGAAAGGCCTTGCCCAAATGATCAGGTGTGATTAGCGGTGGTAGCTTTTCGGGCGCGCCTATATAAACAACCTCTAAAAGAAAGGGGTTATATTGAGTGAAGCCTCGGGTTTTTGCTTCCCAACTTAATCCTTGGGCCGATAGGTTTGCTGAAAAGCCTAAGAAAATTAGTAAAAGTAGGAGTCTCACTTTTATATTTCTCATCGTCGTTTCCCCCTGCGCTTAAAAAAAGACTGTAAGGGACCAGCAAATGGCTCACCGCTAACCAAGGGTAAATGGTCGATAGCGTATTTTCGCAATGTTTTTTTAAAGGCTTCAGCTCTGTTTACCTGTTCAGCTTGGTAGGCCCGTTGCCAGGGTTTATGGTTGGTATCCACCATGGCACTAGCCCCTGTCTCTAGGTCTTTTAATTCAACCAAACCAATATTAAAGGGCATGGCTTCTAGTGGGTCTTTAACCTCTAAGGCAACAAAATCGTGGCGGTGGGTAGGGATGTTTAGGGGTTCGACAAAGTTGGCTGTTAAAAAATCCGAGACTAAAAAAATTACAGCTCTGCCTTTGATTATCTTATTTGCGTAGTCCAATGCCATTTTTAAGTTGGTGTGGCCTGTAGGCTGAAACTCAATTAAGTCTCTAACTAGCCGAAGAGCATGGCGCAGGCCTTTTTTAGGGGGGATGTAACTGTGGACTTGGTCGGAAAAAAGCAACAATCCAACTTGATCATTTTTCTTTACGGCATTGAAGGCCAAAGTGGCTATTACCTCAATCAGCCAGTCTTTTTTACTGCTAGCACCACTACCAAAAAGCATGGACGCAGAAGCATCTACCACAAACAAAAGGCTCAGTGACCTTTCTTCAATGAAGCTTTTTACAAAGGGTTTGCCGAGGCGGGCTGTAACATTCCAATCCACCTGCCTGGGTTCATCACCTGCTTGGTACTCACGCACCTGATCAAACTCCATACCTTGGCCTTTGAAGGCACTTTGGTAGGCCCCTGCCATCAAATCTGTGGCCTGAGCTCTAGAGTTGAGTTGTACCTTGGCGACTTTTCTTAAGAGTTCTCTTGCTTGTTCGGCGGTTTGGTGGCTCATTTTACCTAGTATATGGAACTGGCTAAGGAATTGGAACTTGGTTTAAAATCTCAGAAATCACCCAGTCGGGGGTCTTTCCTTCCGCTTCTGCTTCATAGCTTAACAAAATTCTATGGCGTAAAACCGCTGGTGCCATTTGGCGAATTAACTCGGGGGTTACGTAACCTTGGCCTTTAATAAAGGCCTTTGCCTTAGCTGCTATGATCAAGGTAATGCCTGCTCTGGGGCTGGCACCAAATTCTAATAGGGAACTTAGGTGGTCCAGGTTATGGTCTTTCGGGTTTCTGGTGGCATCCACTAATTCTAAGACATAATCTTTAATCTTAGGGTCGACGTAAATTTGGTCTGTTAGGTCTGACATATAGAGTAAGTCTTCCCTCGACAAAACCTGAGCTGCTGGCCCGTCTTTTTTAAAGCTGGTTACTAAGTCTAAAACCTTTCGTTCTTCTGCTTTGGTAGGGTAGCCCACTTGGATTTTCATCATAAAGCGGTCTATTTGGGCCTCAGGTAAGCTGTAGGTTCCCTCTTGCTCAATGGGGTTTTGGGTTGCCAATACTAAAAAGGGTGGCTCTAACTGGTAAGTTTCTTTGGCTAAGGTAATTTGTTTTTCTGCCATAACTTCCAAAAGCGCACTTTGCACCTTCGCAGGCGCTCGATTGATTTCGTCAGCCAAAACAAGGTGAGCAAAGAGGGGGCCTTTTTCGGGGGAAAAGGTTCCCTCTTTAGGGTGGAAAATGCTGGTTCCGATGAGGTCAGCAGGCAACATGTCAGGTGTGAACTGCACCCTTGAAAAATTTAAGGCAACAGCGTCTGCCAGGCGGGTGATAGCTCTAGTCTTGGCTAAGCCTGGTAGGCCTTCTAGTAAAATATGCCCACCTGTGAGCAAGGCTATGATCAAGCCTTCGATCATATCTTCTTGGCCGATTACGCCCTTTTGTAATTCTGTTTTGAGTAGGTAGAGTTTTGCACTCTCTTCTTTAATTTTGGCCTCTAGAGCCTTGATATCTTCTTGCATTTGTTTACCTTGCCTGGTGAAAAAAATATTATGCCAAGGTGAGCTAACAAAGGTCAAGGGTGGGATGCAAGAATAAAATATTGACAGTATTCATAAAAGAGTACATATGTTTAGTATATTAAGGAGAGGCGATGGACTTAACAAAAAAACAAGAAAAAATATTACTCTTTATCAAAGAGTTTATTGTAGATTCTGGCTACCCGCCTAGTGTGCGGGATATTGCAGCCCACTTTAACCTTGCTAGTGCAGGTGGAGTACATAAACATTTGAAGAATTTGGAAGAAAAGGGCTTTATTGCCCAAGACCCAAATATATCACGGTCCATTCGGATCTTAAATGATATTTCTCCTAGTGCCGCAGAAGATGCAGGCCCAGTGGTATCCTTGCCTTTAAAGGGTAAAATTGCCGCAGGTCAACCTTTACAGTATCAATTGGAAGGCGAAAGCATGAGCTTCCCTGATTTTATGGTACGCAGGCCTGAAAAAAGTTATGTTTTAGAGGTTTCTGGGAGTTCTATGATTGAAGAGTCAATTTTAGACGGTGACTTTATAATTGTTGAAGAGAAAGAATACGCAGATAATGGTGAAATGGTGGTGGCAATGGTGGACTATGAATCAGCGACCTTAAAACGCTTCTTTAAAGAGGGCGCTCAGGTGAGATTGCAGCCTTCAAACTTTGACATGGAACCCATTTATGTAGATGCCTCTCGGGTTACCGTTCATGGGATTGTAAAGGGTGTGTTTCGGCAATACTAGTTGCATTTTTTGTTTGTTCTTAGACCTTTTATAGCTCTTAACCTTAAGAGCAAAAAAAAACCCGCCTTTTGAGCGGGTTTTTTTTTAGATAGAAATGATCCAATAGAAACTATTTTTGGAGGTTACTATATCTTAGGCGATATTTTCAAAGATATGATCTCTCATCTTCTTCCAGGTATCAAATAGGGCTTCTTTCGGCATAACATCCCAATCCATTAAGGTCATGATATAGGCCTTTACCTTGCCTCGTGTCATTCCACGGTTTTCCCAACCTAAGTAAATTTCTTCTTCTTCGTTGGTTAGTGGCTTGCCATCAAGTTGCTTTCTAAATAGGAACTTGAGGGAAGAATCAGGGAACTTGTGAACAAAGTCCATAATGGCTCTGTTGGTAATGTCTCCTGCACCATAGACCACATCATCCTCACCTTCGGTGACTTCATGGTAGTTATCTTCATCAAAGATCTCTTCTGTATCAATGAGTTCAATATCCACTTCTTTCTTGGTCTTTTTACTGTCCATTGGATTTGGCGGCATTGGGGCTGACTCAGTTACCTCTGCTGAAATCCCACTTGAACCTTCTGAAGGCTGACCTGCGGTACTCTTCTCTGGTTGCTGCACAGTTTTGGTTTTCTTGGCTTGCCTGAACTGAACCACATGATCTTCTTCATTAGGGAGAATTACCATTATGCCCAGGCTGAAAGTAGATATCAACATTGAGAGTGAAAAGATCAACCCCTTTTTCGCTTGGATGTACTTGTAAGGGTTTAAGACCCTCATCAGCGGTTCATTCCCATTGTACATTAAAATGTAATTGTTGTTGATCTCGTTAAAGAAGTGCAATGTCGCCAGTAAGGTGATTGCAATCAAGAGAAGTAAAAAACCCATAAAGAGTTTGGAGGATCTAGCCGATTTCATTTTTATCCATAGATGAATTTAAGTTTCTAGTTTCTAATCGGCAGTGGGCTAGAAAACTTTAAGAAATTGTGACCTTTATTGAGAAAAAGAAGGCTATTGGTAAATTCTCTTGCTGGATTGCCTTGATTCGTATTACAAGTAGCTAAAAAACTTGAGTATTTTACTAAAGGTTATGGCTAAAAAGAAAAAGAAAAAAGGCGGCTTTTTTAAGTTCCTTTTCTTCTTATTACTGATTACGGGTACAGCGGCGGCTGCCACACACTTTTATTGGGACAAGGTTCCAAGAAAGTACCGAGATCAGTTTGCCCGCAATTATAAAAAAGTGGATGTCTATGTTAAGGCTTTGGATATCCAAGTGCCTGACATTGATGAACTCAAATCAAAAATCCCCAAATTTGATTTTTTAGAAAATAAAAAAGAAAAATTAAAAACTAATACCTTAGTTTTAGAAGAGTTACCCCCGACCCGTTCTGAGATTAAAGCAGAAGCCAAAAAAGTTGCCGCCCGCAAGGCTGCTCGGATTATCAGGCCACAGCAGGGCGAACGGTTATACTATATTCGAGTTGGCCAGTGTATCTTTAAAACCTGCATTAAAGACCTCACAAGAGCTGTAAAACGCTTGGGTATGCCCTATAAGATAACTAAGAAAAATAATAAAGAAACTCACTTTGAATTGATTTCTGCCAATTCATACCGTGAAGATATTGCCTACGCAAAGCTTGAAAAGCTGGAAAAGTACAATAAAATGAATTTTACAGCTTCAATGGCTGGCCTAAAAAATGGGGAATTCCGCATAACTTTTGGCAGCTTTCCTGTCAGAGATCGAGCCGTACAATTGGGCGCTTATTTGCGGCAATTGCACTCTGATATAAATCTACGTTTTATAATTGAGCCTCGCACTCATTGGTACAGGTCTACAGCCGTCTACACAGGCCCATTTACTTCTCTCTTCAACGCAAAAAATGCAGCTAGTGCACTTCGCCGCCAAGAAACCTTTGATGAAGCTAAGATCACCACTAAGCTTTAGTTTTTTTTATTTAGATTCCCTATTTTTAGCTCTAAGCCTAGAGTTTTCACGCCCTCCTTTTTCCTCTACTTTCTCCCTTCTCGGCCTTAAATTTTACTTTTATATGGCAGTAAATTACAGCTGTAGGTAGTCAACACCTCTTAGTAAAAACTGGGGTGCTTGCATACCACGGCACATTACTGAGTCTGTTTAGAGTAAGATTTGCACCTCACAGCTACTATTTAATTTTATTTTTGGGGATATGTGGCAATTAGGTTACGCCCAAGGCTTCAAAGCTTTCATACCTGAGCGGTGATGGTGAGGTTTTCTTGAGTACACCTCCCTATTCACTTACTTATTTACACCGACTTAAATAGGGCATAGCTAAAAAACCTGCAATCAGGGAGAAGGGGGAGACTAGTTCCTCGTTCCATTCAGGATAAAGGGTCCCCAGTAGAAGGGATCATGGTAAACCAATTCATCATCACTGGTTTCATTCATCAACTGAATCTTTGCCTGACGCAAGGCCTCATCCTTATTTAAACCCTTAGCCAAGTAGCGGTAGAAGTAAATCATGAGTTTACTGGTGGAATCATCAGACACGGTCCAAAGGCTCACCACAATGGAAGGCGTGCCTGCATACATAAAGGCTCGAGTCAGGCCAACCATGCCCTCGCCCTTGATAACTTTACCAAGACCCGTCTCACAGGCGGAAAGGACAACCAAATCACTATTGATTTTAAGCTCAAAAATTTCAGAAGCTTGTAAGAAACCATCCTCAGGTTTTTTCGCCTTAACTAAATTCATCACAACCCCACTAAATTCAGGGTTTCTCTCGTCTAAAATCCCGTGGGTTGCAAAGTGGATGTACTTGTAACCACTTAAATTCTTTTTCACAACCGACTCACGAGCCTCGTCTCTTAAGTAAACCTTGTTTGAGTTTGGGAAAACGCTAGAAATAGCTTTTAATTCTTTGATTGTATTAAACAAACGGTCTAGGTGGTAAAAGCCCTGTTGCTTTAAGGTCGGATTATAGTGAAAGGTTTTGTCATTTTTTGGTTTATATTGGGGGTCACCAAAACCTAAAAATTCTTTTCTTTTGCGCATCATGGCGGCATCACGACCGCTCACCTTGGTCTTAATTGTCCCTAGAACACTGGTTGAAGGGCTATAATTAATAGAATAGCGATGGAGTAGGTACTCTCTACCCTTGGCAAATTTTCCACTATTTTGTGGGTGAATTTTGGCGACTACTGTTTCAAAGGGTAAGTAGTACAGCACCCCATCAGGGATTAAAATCAACTGCTTGATATTTGGCTCACCTGCTTCTAAGAGAGGTTCTAAAATGGTCCTAAAAATTTGGATGCCAGTTACAATGTGCGATTGGGTGCCATCAATGACCATTTCATCGTCCTCAGGGTCTTCTCTAACTAGCGGGTCTTTAATAGTCACTCGGTATCTACGAATTAAGGCATCAATATCCCCATTGGGCGGCAAGAGCAGCATTTTAAACTTGGTCATGCCCAGTACAAAACCATAGGATCGGTTGTCCCCGAGGGAATAAACTAAAACTTGGGTTTTATCATTGAGTAATTTTTCACGGGCAAGCTCTACCCCATAGACCTTCGGATATTTTAAGGCGGCAAATTCTGGAAATTTTTTCTCTACCTCTTCAATGAGTTTCGCGTAATCCAATTGGAAGGATGTTTTTTGCAGCTGCCAGTCTTCAATGAGTTTTTCATTTCGCTCGGCGCTAGGTTTTTTTAGCTCCACAAAGATTTTTTGGTCTAAGGCGGCTACTTGGTTTTTTAGGAGCTCTTCTCTTTTTCTAATCTCAGGGGGTAGTTTTAGGCTCTCTTTGGCTGCCTGCTCGGCAAGTTGATCTAAAAAGCTACGGGCACGGCTCGCCTCGGCGTAGTAAAAGGCTTTTTCATGGTAGCCTTTTTCTGGCTCCATTTCACCAAGGTCATAAAGAATGGAAACCAGTTGCTGGTAGATGTCAATGTTGGCACTCATCAACATTTGCTGGGATTCTTCACCCTTAATCTGGCTTCGTAAGGATTCAATCAGTTCAATTGACAGAGCATAACTGGAATAGGCTGATTTTAAATAATCTGCCTTTTTGCCTGGGTCTTCTACAGCGAGGGCTTTTAAAAATCCGCCTTTATTTTGCAAAAAGCCTTTCATCATATCAGGGGCTAACACAGAATTTTGTTCTGGGTTGGGGTAGAATCCGCCGCTGAGTTTGGTTAACGAAAGAGCCTCCACAGCTTGCTGCACCAATTCTAAAGCACCTTTTAAGTCTTTTTTTCTGTTGGCTATGATAGACAGGTTATTTAAGGTGCGAGCCAAATCAAGACGTAACTCTAAGGCACGTTGTAGCTTAACGGCTTCCTCAAAGGCAGATTTAGCATCACTAAATTTTTCCTGTTTAAAATATAAAATACCCTCATTGTTCCAGCTTGCAGCCAGTTCTTTTTTAAGGTCAAATTTCTCTGAGAAATTTCTAGATTTTTTGAGATAATCTAAGGTTTCTTCATACTTGGTCTGATCCAAATAAACTGAGGCAATGTTGTTATAAGTCAGAGCTAATTGGGATTCAAAACCTAGTTTTTTCTGGAGTTCAGCCGTTTTTAAGAGTTGTTGCAAAGCCTTTTCTGGGTCGCCTTTAGACTTATACAAACCACCAAGGTTGTTGGTTATCTCTGACTCTAAAAGGGGGTTGTTCAGGGGAGCATTGGCCTTGATGGCCTTGGTGAATATCACCTCTGCTTGGGCAAAGTCGTTCATCTTTAAAAAAATCAGGCCCCTTGCGTTTAAAACTTCTGGGATGCGGCGCTTTTGGTTTTGTTTCTTATAGGTAGCCTCAGCCTTTGAGGACAACTCAATGGCCTTTTCGTAAGAACCCATTTCAGAATATAAAAAAGCTAAGGCATTTTCAATATCCCCTTTCGCTTCTTTACCGGCCTTACCCAACAGGTCTTGGTAAATGGCTTCTGCCTCACTCATCTTACCTAACTGAAGCAATACGTTAGCCCTTGCCATTTGGGATTGCCTTGCTTGGGCGGGCTGTTTTAGTGCTTCAAAGTTATTCTGTGCGGCCTCAAAGTCTTTTAGGGCTTCATCAAACTTGGAGATTTGTAAATTTGCAAAACCCCTTTGGTAATGGAATTCGGCCTGCAGTGCTTTGGGGCTTTGCTCGTTAAGCTCATCTTCTAGTTTATTAAACTGTTCAAGTGACTCTTTAAATTTCTTCTGTTTTAAAGCAATCTTACCTAGATTGAGATAAACTCTAGGCCCCAATTCAGGTGCCTCTGCTATCCATGCCTGGGCATTTTGGGTCGATTTAGAGGCGGCGGCCAATTGCCCTAATTCCATTTGGTAACTGGCAAGTTGTAGGTATGCCTGAGGCAGAGCCTGTTTATTTTCCGCAGCTTCAAGTTTTGCAGTTAAGGCTAGCAGTACCTTTACGGCTTTGGCGTTATTGCCGCTTTGGCTTAGGGCATGCGCTTTCATGGACTGGATTCCAGCAGCCTTTCCATTACCCTCGTCTCCCAGTTGTTTTTGGGCGAGGTCTAGGTTTTTAATGGCTGCTTCATAATTCTTCTGCCCCATGTAAGACCGAGCTAGCAGGATGTAAGCTTTGGACTTTTGGGCAGGGTCTTTGGTGCGTTTTAAGCTGCCAAGAACCGCTTTTTCTGCTTCGGCAAATTTGCCTGCTGTGATCAAAATACTGGTTTTAGCCGAGAGTAAAGGGGAGGCTTCTTCTTTAACCTTTAGGCTTAAGGCCTTATCAATTTCGGCTAAAGCTTGGTCTGCTTGGCCTTGTTTGGATAGGTTATTGGCCTTGCCTAGGTGCATTTTACTATAGGCCTGGGGGGATTCCTTCACCATTTTTTGGTTGGCAATCCCTGCATCGTAAACCTTATTGGAACCTGCCAAGTCACCTGCCCCTGAGAGGCTAACACCCAAATAAAAACTAGCCCAGGGGCTATCTTTAGACGGGGGTAGAGCTGGGTCCAAAGCCTTTTTATAATAGTCTATAGCCTCTGATTGTTTTTTTAGTCCACGGTAGAGGTGCCCAATTTCAATCCTTGTGGCGATGAGCTGTGATTTGTCTTTTGCTGTTTCTTGTTTGGTTTCCAGTTCTAATAGTCTTTCTAGCTTTTTTTCACCGCCACCGCCTTCTAAATTGAGCAGTAGGGTCAAAAGCTGGTTGGTCATTTTCTCATTTTTGGTCGCTTTGTATAGGGCTAGTGAAGCATTGTAGCCGCTCAAAGCTGCTTTTTTATCCCCTGCTTTTTCTTGGGCTTGGGCCATGATCAACTGGGTCTTGGCCTGGCCCTTTTTATCGCCAGCCTTTTCTTGCCAAGCTAAAAGTTGTTTTTGGGCTGGCAACTCTTTGCCTTTGGTTCGTCTTGTGAGGTTTAAAATCTTACGGGCAACGCTGATACCTAGTTTGGCTTTGGGCTTTTCTAATTTAGCTAAGGCATCCAAAGAAAGTTGGTAAGTGGCTAAGGATTCGGCAAAGGCTAGGGCCTCTTCTTGGTTTAAGGCGTAATGGAAATGGATTTCGTTGTCTTTAGTAAATTTTTGTGACTTAGGAGACTTCAAAAAATCTTGGTAGAATCTAGTAGCGCCCTTTAAATCCTTAGCGGCCTTAAAAAGCTTCATAGCCTGTGCGTAGGCTGCAAGCCGAGCCTTGTCGTTGAGGTCCTTATTTTTACTCAAGGCCTTTTGTTGCAGGTAAGTCAGTTGCAGATCATCTTTCTGGGCCGATGCAGTAGCGAAAATAAGGTTGTCTAAGAAGACTAAACCTTCTTTTGAAAGGTCTGGCGGGCTGAGCTTGATCAATTCTTGGTGAGTCTTGATCGCAGGCAACCAGTCTTTATTTTTTAAGGCTAACACGGCCAAACGGCGCAGGGCCTCTTTTCTGCCTTTGTAGTCTTCACGGTAGGCCAGAATTTCTAAAATTTCCTGCTCTTTGACTGAGTCTTTTTTTGCTTCGTAAGACCCGTAAAGAGCCGTCAAGACCCCAAGATCGGTTTTGGTTCCACTCTGTTGGTCCAACTCTTTAGCCGATTCGTAGAGTTGTAGCTGTTTGGCCTTGTCTGGTGTGGCCTCTGCAAAAAGCATGGTGATGCTGCGTAGGTCTTTTTGGTCCTTTTGGTCTTTGATAAAGTCTAAATACTTCTCAAAGGGCTCAGGGCTAAAGTTGGCTTTTGTTTTAGCTGCAAAGTTGGCCCAGTCGGTTAAAACTCCCTTTTGTTCTGGCTTTTTTCCACCATTTTTTGCCGTTTCAAACCATTCATTGTAGTAGTAGTGAGATTTTTTACTTCCAGAATTGCTTGTTAAAGCAAGAAGGCGTTTAAAACCTCCCTTGGTTTTATAAAAGTCTGCCGATTTGGCCTGAGCTAACACATAAAGGGCCAGATACTTCTCTTCAAGCTTTATGTTTCCTAGGCGTGCCGCTGTGTTTACAAGGGATTGCAGGGCAAAGTCTCTGGTCTTAGGGTCGGCTATCCCACTTAATACAAAGAGCTTTTTGAAACTATTAAAGGATTCCTGGAAGTCTTTTTCTTCATAGTTAAGGGCTCCAATGCGGTAAAGATTCGATTTTCTAAGTTCTAAGTTTTCACCAGAGGTTTTTAAAAAGGTTTCAAGTTCGCCTCGAACCTCAATCTCTTGTGAAGCAATTTCTAGCTCTTGGGCATTTTTGACCAATAACAAGTATAGCTTAGTGGTTTTACTTTTATCCTTAGAGCTTTTGAGGCCTGAACTAATCTGCTTTATCTGGCCCGGGGTAAGGGGTTTCGCCGGGAGATAGAGCGAAGGAGTTAAGGCAAAGATCACTAAAAAGAGGAGGGTTTTTTTATGAGTCATTTTTAATAGTTAGTGGGCTATTCTATTCTACCTTGTCAATCTGCTCAAATCATACTATTTTTGGCACAGTAAATACTAGCGTAAATCATAATTATTTGTAACTTTTTCAACCCCTGTGAGACCCCATGAGTGAAACTAAAACCCAAGTTTGGGGAGCCAGATTAAAAGCAGGACCAAATGAAACCAACATTGCCTTTTGTGCTGGGAGGGATGTAGCCACGTTGCCCATGTGCGACCAAAGGTTACTTAGCTATGATATTTGGACAAACTTAAGCCATGCCCAAATGTTAAAAGAGGTTGGGGTATTAAATTCGGAAGAATTCCAAGCCATTAAAAAGGGCCTGCTCGCCATTTCCGAATTAGAAAGGGCAGGCAAGTTTGAGTTGGACCCTAAAAAGGAAGATGTTCATATTAACATTGAGCACTACCTTGTAGAAACCTTAGGGATTGAAGCTGCCAAAAAGATTCACTCAGGGCGCAGTCGGAATGATCAGGTTGCCACAGACATGAGAGCCTATATCAGAGGCGAACTTTTGGAACTAAGCCAAGACCTTGGCAGTTTGATTAACGCAATCTTGCATCGTGCTGAATCAGAAGTGGAAACGGTAATGCCAGGCTTCACCCACTATCAACCTGCTATGATCACCACCTTTGGCCATTGGTTGACCAGTTGGAGCCAAGGCCTAATTCGGGATCTACAGGCGTTGAAAGATATATTAGAGACAGTAAACCTTTGCCCCTTAGGGGCTGCTGCCAGTTTTGGCACAAGTTGGCCCATTAACCGTGAACGCACAGCTGAGCTGTTGGGTTTTGCTGGGGTGGAAGAAAATAGCCTCGATTGTGTCTCATCTAGGGGGGAATTGGAAGGGCGTGCTGCCAGTGCATTGAGTTTTATGAGCAATCACTTGGCCCAAATAGGCCAGGATTTAATTCTTCTTTCTCACCCTTATTTTGGGATGGTTGAGATTCACGATTCTTTTGTAACAGGCTCTTCGATCATGCCCCAAAAACGTAACCCAGATTTTGCCGAGGTTTTAAGGGGCAAGGCTGCCTTTGTTTCTGGTGGCTTGAATGCCTTGCTGGGAGTGCTAAAAGGTGGAATGAGCGGCTATAACCGAGATGTGCAGCTGACAAAGCCTTTAATTATGGATTTGTTTGACGAAGTGAAATATGGCCCTCAGGTGTTAGAAGGTGTGGTGATCTCACTAGTTACAAACAAAAAAGAGATGTCGGCCAAGGCTGCCCAAGGCTTTACCAATGCCGCTGATGTGGCTGATTGGTTGGCAATGAATTTTTCTTTGAGCTTTCGTGATTGCTACCAGGCCTTATCTTTAGCAGTAAAGTATTCTGAAGAAGTGGGCGAACTGACCACCCAAGGCATGAACCGAGCTTTGGAAGAGTGTGGCATTGATCAGGTTTTAGACAGTGAAACTGTGGCAATGCTCAATAACCCTCTGTCGATCTTAGATAAAAAGAGGCACACAGGCGCACCTAGCCCAGCTATGGTAAAAAAGGCTATAATCAATCAAAGGGATAAATTAGGGAAGCTATTGCCTGAATTTGAGAAAATAAAAACCCAAGTTGAAAAGGCTAGGGCTAGCATTTTTTCAGCTTAGTTTTTTTAGGCAGCTTTAAAAATTAAGTAAGGCCGAAAACTCAGAAATCTAGACCGCTAAGGTCTAGACGTGAGCGGCAGCCAAAAGCTTATTCAATTGCGAGATGTTGATGACCTTTGTGGGATCAGTCATTCCTTCTCGCCCTTCTTGCACCAAATTGTGTGCTGGCACAGGGTTTTTCACCAAATTAAAAACCAGTAGATCTTTAACAGTTGGTGGCTTAATCAGCGTTGCCTTAGGGCTTTTAGGTGAGGTCACCTTAAGTTTTAGCATCTGGCCTAAAGACTGGTTATCAATACTTAAATCAAAGAGGTCTGCCAAAGGAATGACCTGAGATAAAAAGATAATTTTACTATCAAATATTCCAGGTGTACCCGCGTTGATCTTGGCCTTGATCTTACTCAAGAGGTTATCAATCTGGGCCATTTCTTCTGTGTCTAACACCAGTTTCACACCATCTTCACCACCAGACTTATCAATTGCTTGGGCAAGCATCATCTTTTCTTGGGTGGTTGGTGTTAAAACTTGAAATACATTGGCGTAAAGAGGTTCTAATTCTTTGCGGTAATCAGCAATAACCTGTTGGGTCAAAAAACGATTGAAGTCTTTAGTTAAGCTTTCATCCTCAGCATCTTCACCTGCCGCTGCGGATTTTGCGTCATCAAGATCTTTTGTTAAGTCCATCACCCTTTGGCTGGCTAGGCCAGGGGGGATTTGGTTTTCTCTTGAGATCTCTTCAAAAAGCTTTTGTAAGCGAACTTTTTGCTGGCTTAATAGATATTTGCTGTCTTCAATGATGGTGTTACACTTACTAGAAATAGACTGTTTGAACTTATCTATGTCGGCTTCTACAGCCTCCACAGCTTTATCCTGCTTCATTCTTTTAAGTTTACCCATCTTCCGTTCCATCGTACGGATAACCTTTTCAGCCTCTTTTCTTATTTTTGCGACTCGCTTTTGGGCAATTTCTTTATCGGCCTTCACTCTGCCTTTAAACATTTCTAAAATCTTATGCCTTGAAGCCAAACGATGTTGGTGACAATTGATCATAGAATTTAGAAGTTGCATTAAGGCAAATTTACGGCTTTCAGCGGTGATTTCTGGAACTTCGTAAAAAGCAGCCTTTTCCAATTCTTCCATATCTGGGTGAGGCGTGCCTAGTGGGCGAGGTAACTCCCCTTCAACAATGGGTTCTTCTACTTTGGGGCCAGCGCCTAAAAAGTATTGCTGTAAAAATCTGCCCCAAGGGGAATTTTTATCTGGTGCCCTGCTGATTTCAAATTTAATCGAAGCTTTATCAAGTAGGGGCATATTGTATACGTAAGCTTGGTACTCTACTCTTTTGGTCTTGATGATCGTCGTTTTTGCCTCAAGTTCTTGCATTTGCGCTTTGTAAGTCTCAAAGGGCGCAAGGTAGGCTTTTTTGCTAGCATCTGTTTCAAATGAGCCAACAAATAGATTTTTTACCTCAATGGACTTTGCCAAGGCAGGCTCGAAAATATTTTCAATGTAGCGGATTGCGTGCAAGTTATTTGTGCTGGTGATCATGGTAACAAAGTAACGGAAGATAAATTGTTCCATTGCGTTGTAAATAAACTGATACCAGTAAAGGGTTTTAATCTCATCTTGGAATGATTCCAATCCAAATGCGTCCTCAAAGGAATCGGCATCTTGGGTTACATCAGCTTTCAGGCTGGCCTTACCAAATTTAAAGGGCTCATAGGCTTCAGAAAATTTTAGAATATCCTTTTTTAAGGGCTCTAGGTATGCCGCAACCTCTTGGTAACTATGTTCAGGTGTAATTTTCCAAAGGTAACTGGTGATTTTTTTTCTGTTCCAGTTTTCAGGGGTAGAATAGTAGGCAACCACCTTAAATAAAAGTTTTGCTGATAAGCCTTCTGAGTGGCGCTCCGTAGCGTTTCCCTTTTCTCGGATCTGCTTGATTGGTGCCATAAACTTAAAAGGGCACCACTGGATAATTACAGCGTCAAAGAGTGGGCTTAATGCTGGTGGAATCGCATCCCCAATTTCTGGGAGTTCTGGCAGTTCTTTCAGGCCAGTATTTTTTTTAATGGTAGTTACTGTGTCTTTATAAACGTTCCAATAGAGTTTTCTCGAGTTTTTCGAGCTGAACTTTAGAGCCGATTGGGTGGCTTTCATTTGGTCCATTAAGCTTTGTTCTTTTAAGAACTCAAACTTTGCCCCGGCGTTTTTAATCTTTTTAAAATATTCCCATTTTGCCCCTAGTTGCCTAGTAGCAATGATCTTTAAGATCTTCATCTTATCCTCAGGCGTTTGCTGAGAAAAGGGCAATTTTTTTACAAAAAGTTCAAGCATGGGGCCTTTTTTTACTTAATTACGACGTTTTGGGCGTATTGGGACCTCTTTTTATAGAGTCGTCTCGGCTAATGCAGAGATTATGCCTTAGTGCTGGGGCAGAGCGACTCGGGCAAAAGGACGACAATTTTAAATTTTTCCCTCAATTATTTATTTTAGAAGGAAAAAGCTCTTTCTGCCAAGAACTCTTAATAGGTAGGTATTTTTTGTTTAAAAGCTTTTTTTCAGATTCCTTTGCACTTTAACTGAGCACTTGATATAACATTAAAAACTTGGAGATTTTTATGTTGATTTTGTCCCCACAAGAAATAGAAAGTAGAAAGCAAGCCATTATTCTAAAATGTAATAATGAGGTCGCTTCTTACCTGGGAGCCGGTAAAGAACTTTTTGAAATATTTTTTCCCTCTGCCACCATCAAAGCGGTAGATAACGGGAAATCAGGCAGTGGGAAATCGGGCAACGCTGAAGCTGTAATTTCTTACAAAATCAAACACATCCAAACTTGGGTCACTGAGGTTTTAACCAATGCCTTGGCCCAATCTTTAAGCGAAGAGCCATTAGATTTAATCCCAGCCCCAATGAAACTCCCCCAGGTTTTAGGTACAAGCGTGATTGCTTCTTTGGTGGAAATGTTTACTACAGGTAAAGACTTAGCCGATAACGATTATTATTTTATTTCAGATGTTTCGGGCGCTTTGTCCATTGATCCTTCTGTGGCAAAAAAGATGATCGACCAAGCGAACTACCATATTAGAAAAGAATTTTTTGATACTCTGACTCACTACTTGGATGATGAGCAGTCAATGCAATGTGCGATTTTACTGATCAAGGCCATTCGTGCCGATGAAGAAGTGCACCCGGCAGAATTTAAGTACATCGAAAATATCAGCCAGCTGTTAAAAAATGACCAAGCAAAAATCGAGCTTGCCGATGAACTTGCTGAATCGGGTATGCCTAAAGTTTTCTTAAATGCCGAATTCGCCCTATACATGTTTAAGTACCTAACAGAAATCGTGATGTGCGACGGCGAATATGATGCCCGAGAATCTGAATTCCTACAAAAAGTCGGCAATGCCTTCGGCTACGATAAAAATAAGCAGGATGAAACCATCCAACCTGTTGCAGGTTCACTGATGGTTAAGGCTGCGCTTTTTCCTCGAGCTTAGTTTTTAGTTTATCCCTTAAAAGGGGTTAACTTTCCTTAAGCCATTTATGGCTTACCCCCCAAAGAAAAATCCGTAGGCCTTGACTCATTGGTTCTTTTTGGGCTGTTTCTTTAGCCCTATCTTACTTAAGTGTCCCTAATCCATTTATCCTTTGTGCATAAAACTCGCAGGTTTTTACAAAATCCCCCTAATTAAAAGCCACCTTGCCGCAACATGGGGGTTGTGTTTGTGGTAGGTTGCAATTTGCTTGTCGCTCGCTATCCATAGTGAAATTGCAGGATGGTAAAGATTTACTTTGCCACTATGCTCCTCAGCTCTCCCATATAAAAAACCATCTGTGGAAACATAAGATAAATTGTTTCAGCGTGGAGATCTCTAAATTCTTGGCATACTCTCTTCTGGATTTCGATTCTTTGTGATTTGGAAGAAACGCCTATTAAGGCTTTACGGGCTTCATAGTCTATTTCGATTTGAAATCTCTTTTTAAATTTAGCAAGAGTTTTTAAAGTGGCCACTCCAAGCAGTTTGAAAAGAGCCTTCCTTGTGGAAGCCTCAAGTCAGCTAGATTTAGAAACTCAATTTAAAAATCTAAGCCTAGCTAGCCCAAATGTTTTAAGCTCTTGGGAAAGTAAAAGGAAAGTTTCATAGAATCAAGGGGCGTTATGCCCCTTTTGCAATTTTTGCTTGTAGGCAAAAATTCAAGCCTAGCGGCAAACGGTCTCATTGAAATGAGGGTTAAATCCATTTCAATGGCATTGAAACGCCATT
>JASJGK010000206.1:0-4079 GCA_033791585.1 SAR324 cluster bacterium
AATCAGCATCTATTTGGAGCCTCTCGGACCTCTTGACCTTACGGTCCATAATAGCCTGTTGAATTGCAGGTTTTTGCAGGTTCTCTGCACCAATTCTATGAGATGTCTTTGGGCTGTAACCTGATCTCTTTGCAGCCTGCGTAGCGTTGAGGTCAAGTAAGTATTCTTCGACAAAGCGTTCTTGCTTTGGAGTTAGAGTGATAGTCATAATAGTTCTCTTATTGGTGAGTGTCTAAGTTAAAAGAGGAAATTTTCTGATTAAGTTCTTCCACGTAATCATTTGGTAGTAAAAAGTCAGGCCTCGGAGTGCATAGTTCTTCAAGCTTATTATTTAGACGGTTTTTCTGAACAGCGGTTGTGTCATTGCCCTGAGACAAGTGAGTTTGCAGGGCTTGAAAAGTACCCTGTTGTCCTCCAAGGGCTTGAATTCCAGCCATCTCAAGAAAACTCTCCAGATCTTTTTTTGTTTTTATTTCGAAGTTTGGGTCAATAATCAGGCCATGATCTTTTTTTATCTTCATATACTCAGACTTCCAAGAATCTGTTTGTTTCATCAATACGCTTGGTTTATATAAATCTTTCGCCTTTAGTGAATTGAGCTTAAAGTAACTCCTAGGGTTCTTATGCAAAGAAAGCTCATACCTCAATATTTGTCTATTTGAGATTTCTAATGGTTGTGTGCCCTTTTTGGTTTTCATCTCTGCGCCCTTGTCATAAAAAAGAAGCTTCTTGAATGAGTTTGAATAGTATAAACTGTGTCCCTTTTTCCCCAGTATTGGGCCTCTAGTTGCCCCGCTTAACTCCCCAAGGCAGTTTTTGTAGTATGGGAAGGGCATCTCCATAAATAGGTTCCCAGCAATATCTAAGCGGCTGATGTTTGCTTCTCTAAAATCAAAGCCTAGTTCATCTGATAATCTTTCAATGGCCATTTGAGTGGTTTCTTTGGTCAGCTGCAAAAAATTGCTCCCTAAATAGTACCTTGATAAGCTTCCTCTGGCAGAAATTGAAGTTTGAGAGGCAGAAATGTGGAAATTATGGTGTTTCCCTCGGATGCGCTCCTTTGAGTCTTTTAAGCTCAAGGCATGTTCAGAAACATTCTGCATTGTTTGCTCTAATCTTTTTGCGGCATTTAAGTCTTCAACACTTAACCGCATATGCAATGTATCTATCACATTACCTCCAAAGGTAATGTTTCAAGAACTGAAATAACTAACAGCTTATTATAAGAAGAAAGAAAGGTTCGTTCAATTTCAAAGATAGCTTTTAAGGGTAGTGGATTTATATAAAGTAGTTTCATGTCGTCCTCTTTAATTCAGGACATGAAAATGCGCTGATCACCTGCTGGATATCTGAAGCCTTCCAGCAAGTTGTACGTGGCCCTAATTTTACGGAAGCTGGGTACTTGCCAGTTTTAACACCAGCCCACCAAGCTGATTTAGAGATAGGGATTAACTGTAACACCTGTGAGAGGCGAAGTAGTTTGTCGGGGGGGGATTGATTGTTCACTGTTACTCCTAGTTTGTGTTTCTAGGTGTATTATCACTCAACCAAGCTTCGTTAGGGCTACAACCCTGTAATAATTGGGGAGATGTGGAGTATCATGTTTTGAAAGCAGTGGCTATGGGGCTACAATTTTCTTTTTTCTATAGCCTGTCTAATCGGGATAACATCGGCTTTTGGAGCTAAAAGAAAATTCTCCCAAGTTTGCATTAGTTTCGTTCTCTTTTCCAAAAGATCACCACGTTGATAGGCAGCTTCTGTTTTACTTTCTAGGGCATGAGCCAAAGCCGCTTCGGCAATTTCTCTTGGGAAATTTGTTAGCTCTGCGCAATAGTCACGGAAGGTTGACCTGAATCCATGGGTTGTAAGGTTTGGATGGGTAGATTTTAGGAGCTTTCGAACAGCAGCTTCTGTGACATTGCCTTTTGTGAGCCCCGCAAACACCCAGTCATTCTTTCTGATCTTTTCCATATTTTTTAAAATTGACATGGCCTCAGAGGTCAAAGGAATGCGAAAAAGCTTTCTCGCTTTCATTCTTTCCGCTGGAATAGTCCAAGTAGAAGACTCCATATCAATTTCATCCCACCTTGCCCCTCTGCCCTCTCCACTTCTGGTTGCTGTGAGCACGATGAATGCAAGTGCAGAGCTTGCAATGGTTTGTTTCTTTCTTAAGTTACGATAAAACTCAGAAACTTCTAAATAGGGCATGGCAGGGTGATGTACAACGGCAGTCACTTTACTTGGCTTGGGCAGAATCTTATCTAGGTGCCCTTTCCAGCGAGCTGGGTTCTCACCCTCTCGATAATGAAGAGCTGTCGCATAATCTAAAACAGCCTCAACTCTTCGTCTAACTCTTGTAGCAGTCTCAGTTTTTGTTTCCCAGATAGGCGTTAAGGCTTCCATGATGATTGCAACAGTGATCTCTTGGACAGAAATCTCGCCAAAATATGGGAAGGCGTAGGCGGTTAAAGATTGGGTCCACTGGTAGGTGTGCTTTTTGTTGCTCCACTCAACCTTTCTCGTGTTGATGTATTCTGTTGCGCACTCTTCGAAAGTTTTAATTTGAGCTGCTTTAATCTGCTTAGTGAGTTTTTGCTGCTTGGCAAAATCAACAGGGTCTTGACCTTCTACTCTTAGTAATCGGCATTCATGAGCTAAGGCCCTCGCATTTTCTAAGCTGATTGTTGGGTAGGGGCCTAGACCTTTCTTTTTGTCCTTGCCATTGACTTCATATCGAAAAAACCAATCCTTGGAGCCTGAGGTTCTGACTTGCAGGTAAAGACCATTGCCATCAGGGTAAGATTTAGGGGTAAGTTGCCTTCTGATATTAACATCTTTAAGTCGATTTATTTTCACAGCTAATCCTATTTAGTGTACGGATCAGTGTACGGCTTGGTGGTGGATTTCGTCAAACTTTATTGGATTGTACTGGATAAGTATCTATGTAACTGATTGTTTTTACTAGATCAAATAAATCCTATAAAACTTGACTGGACTATGGTTTGGTGGTTGGTCTCGCCACCATAAAGTCTATAAGCAAGCCTACTCAGGCTTCACAAAACCCCCTAAGTCATTACAGTATAATCCATCAGGGTCATCACAGTCGTTGGATTGCGTTTTGAGCGGTTCGAGGGATTTCTCGAACCCAAATGAGAAAAAAACTTCACAAAAGTCTAAACAAAATTTAGATTCCGTAAAGAAGATTACTTTCTTGGTGCAACCTGTACAAGGCGGGAGCTATTTTTACCGCTGTGTCATCCCAAAAGACCTTCAACCTTTCCTAGAAAACAAGCCTGAATTTCGCATTTCTCTCAAAACAGGGCTCTACTGTGACGCTAAGCGGATGGCAAAGGATCTGGATTTGAAAGCTAAAGATCTGTTTTATGCAGTGAGAATTCGGCGAACGTCGTTTCCTCTGGAAGTGATCAAAAACAAGCTAATTGAACTTTTACAGCAAATTCTTGCTGCTTCGGATCGATTTGGTTATCCTGTGATTGAAAAAATCAACAATAGTGATGGTGGGATGAGCAGTAATAAAGATAAATTTCGTTTAAAAAAAGAGGAAGAAAAAGAATTGCGGCTTGAAGTCTTGGGGATTGTTCTTTCAAGGCTTTCGGTTGAGGAACTTGGACTCTATTTGAAAAAATCGGGAAAGAAAAAAAAGGCTGCTGAACTTTTTTGGATCGATGGTGAAATTAACTATAAATATGAGTTTCAAAAATATGCTACTTTTAGAGAAAAAGATAAAAGGACGATTACGAATAGGTTAAAGAAAATCACCGATGATTTTGCAGGGATGATTGTTAGTTCTTACTTAGATACCCTCTCACAAGAAGAACAGGGAAAGTGGCTTATAAAGCATGAACTTGAAAAAGAGGACATTGGCGCTGCAAACCTGAAGGCTAATTCCCGTGAATTGATACTTGATTTACTTAGTGATTATGCAGACGGAGTAAAGTTATTTTCTGAAATTGTAAGTTTGGGGCCAAAGTGGGTAGCAGGGAAATTCGGTAAGCAACAAATTTCGTACTCCCCCACCGTGACTTTTTCTGAGCTTCCTCAAAGGGAAAAAAGCTTGC
>JASJGK010000207.1:0-7662 GCA_033791585.1 SAR324 cluster bacterium
CTCTTCAAACCTTAACTGATCCGCTTTCAAGGCTTCGGCTTCTTGCCGTAATTGCTCGGCTTTATTTTTTTCCTCTTCAAACCTTAACTGATCCGCTTTCAAGGCTTCGGTTTCTAACTTTAGTTGCTCTAATTTTAAAGCCTCCGTTTCAAGTTTTACCTGTTTTGCTTTAAACTTTTCCTCTTCCTGCTTTAACTTTTCCACTTTAAGAGTTTCTTCTTCTAGTCGCAACTGCTCCGCTTTCAAAGCTTCTCTTTCAAGCCTTTCATTTTCTAGCGATTCAACTTCTAGTCTTAACCGTTCTGCTTTTGCATGCTCTTCTTCCATTCTTAGTTTTTCGGCTTTTGCACGCACTTCTCCAACTCTTATTTGCTCGGCTTTTGCCTCAGACTTCAGTAAATTTCTTTCATCCTTAACATTTCTATAGATCCAGCCAGCCAGCCACACACAAGTTAGATTGGCTAACTGTACAGAAAACCTTAACAAAACAACAAAAACAACCTCAAACCAGAGGCTATAAATAGGTTTCGTCTCTTTTAAGGCTTGAATTAAATTATTTTTTGCCTTTTCTTGGTTTCTTGCTGTGATAGCAGAGTTGACCCTCTGATTTTGATTGGCAAAAGTTTCCAGCGACATGCGGTGGTCTGCTACCTGACTTTTTAAAACTTGAATGATCTGCTTATTATTACTTTGTGATTGGATCTCACCTAATTTACTATAGGCTAGATTAAAACTGGCTCCTCCCACAGTTAGAATAAAGAGCATCCCTAAGAGAAAAGTAATTAACCAATTAATAGGGTGATTTGAGGTCTGGTTATTTTTTTGCTTTTTTATTCGCACCCCAGCCATAATAGCCATAAATACCTCTGAGAGAAAAGCAGCAATAAAACCTAGGGGAATTAAAATCGGCCCTTTTGGGTAAAGAGCTTGATAAAATGACCCAGATTCGATAATCATAAAGACTGAAGCTATAAAGCTAACTAGTAAAAGCCCTGCAACAGAAAGTAGAGAAAAGAAAAAATTCATATATCAACCTTAAAATCAGTGAACGCATGTTTACTTTATTGAGCTTTTCATTGCATTGCAAGAAAAATAGCAATTTTTTTTTAAAGACTGAGTTTTTTTATAATCTTTTAAAAAGAATTTCAAATGAGGGGCAATATTTGCATTGTACTCACAATCAAAATTTGATAGAACTCAGAAAACGAAGATTTTTAAATAAGGATACAGATGGCCAATAAGGATATGCGAATCTTGGTGGTTGACGATTTTTCAACCATGAGAAGAATTATTAAGAACATTCTTCGTCAGCTAGGATACAATAACGTAATTGAAGCTGATGACGGGACAACAGCTTTAGCGAAGTTACAACAGGAAGCTGTTGACTTTGTTATTACTGACTGGAACATGCCTAAAATGTCTGGTTTAGAGCTTCTAAACGAGATTCGAAGCAGTGATACCATGAAAGATTTACCTGTTTTAATGGTAACAGCTGAAGCATTACAAGAAAATATTGTTGCCGCAATCAAAGCTGGCGTGAGCAATTATGTAGTTAAGCCCTTTGATGCTGCTACAATTTCAGAAAAAATCGACAAGATTTTTGATTGATAGAATTCTTGGCTCTGTAAGCTAAATAAAATTGAAGCTTATCCCCTGTCTCTTTCTGGGGATAAACCTTCTCCCCAAAAAAAAGAACTCTTCTTTTTAAAAAATAAAAATCCTTAATGCCAATAGCTTGAATCCGAAGGGATAATTGTATTTAAAATGCCTTTGAAATTCCCATTCAAGATAGTAAGATTTAAGAGAAATTTCAGGACAATCCTCAAAGCCTTCGGCATAGGTTGGTTTTCCACAGAGATGGTCTGTCGCTATCAAGATGTAGCTTGCGGCAACTTTGAATCATTGCCTTATATTTGAACCCCCTTGGTAACTACCCCAAAAAACACTTGAGATCGCCCCGTAGACCCTGAGCTTTAAATTTTTCTTGTTCCAACAGCCATTAGTCGAAGCCAAGCAACAAGATAAAGGAAACGGAACTTGAGGCTTTTTCACACCTCTGTTTTATTCAAATAATTTTTTTTGATTGTGGCCACCAGACCAAATGGAAAACTAAGGGCAGACTTCTTTAAAGCTTTTGATAAAAGCTTGTTTTTTCCAAAGAGGTTGCAGGTCTGCATCAAGATGCAGCTTGCGGCAAGTTTGAACCCTTGCCTTATAGTTGAAATCCTTTCGTAACTTTTGAAAAAAGCCCTTTAGATCGCCCATTAGGCCTTGAGCTTTCAATTTTTCGTAACCGGCACCCACCGAGTCAGGGTCAAGCCATAAAGCAAAAGAAGCAAGGTTACTGGCTCGTTTATACTCTTTTTCTTTATTCAGCTGAGCAACCTTTTTACTCAATTCCTGCGCCCTACGAACGTCTACCCCAGTCCTAAGCAGTTTTACAACTGGACTCCTACCTATTTTTTTCCAAGTTACTGAAGACTTATTGCGCCTGGCCGAGCTTAATTTTAAACTCCCACTTGGCTTTTTTAGTAAGTTTTCTCGAAAGGCATTATCAAAAATTCTAGGCTTGATGCTATGTTCTTTTTTCTTAGCACCAAAGCTGTAGCCCCCGGACTTAGGGTCAAATATAATTTGGTGCATTTGGTTAGGCTCGACATTGGCCCAAAGCTTAACCTTTCCATTTTTTTCAATTTGAATTTCGGAACAATTCCCAACGGGGCACAGGTTTGCTAGGATAATAGGGTATTTTTTTGTCGAAAAAGTCGCGAGATCAACAACGGTCAACCGTTGCCAACACATAGCCTTTCCGTCTGCCTTATTAATGGCCGTTTTTTCAAGTAATGTAGAGGAGGCTTTTAGCTCAGAGGCTATAGCTTTTAGGCTTTTTGTGAACTCTTTCAATTTTGACTTTTCTACCGCCTTTATAACCACAATTTCTGCCACAATCGCATATTTGTAATCTCTAGTAATCATCATACTTGCCCCTGTGACCTCAAAAACACTATCCTTTTTATAGTCATAAAAAAGATATTGATTTTGTTCACAAGCACTGGTTTCAGTCGGTTTTTTTTGGGTGGAAAGGGTCAAAAGGTGGGATTTATAGGAGTGGTAAAGCCGCAACACACCATCGTTGCCTTTAGTTAATTCAAGGCTCCTCTGGGCAAAAGCGGAGCTTACCCAAAGAAGTGAAATCAAGACCAAAAATAAAGATTTTTTAAGAATTTGTATCAAGTCGTTCTGCGGCGATAACATCATGATTTATCCAAAGTACAGGCCCTTGTGGGTCCAAGGATTCATTAAACATGATCACCCCAGTACTATCAACTACAATTTGGCTTAAATGGTCAGTGATTAGGTCTTTTTTGTCAGCATTCATAGCCATCAACTCTTCTGACGCTTGCAACATAGTCTCTGCAAGTTTTAAATTGTTATGGCTCGGCCAACCAGCAAAGTTTTGATATGCTTCTTGGATCTCAGGCGCTGTATGGTATTCATCTGCCCGCTTTAATAGGCCATCTATAGAGGCATTTTCCGTCAATTTGCTTTCTAGTAAATCAATTTGGCCTTGCACCCAAGGGTTACTTGCTCCTGCATTTTTCAATGAGGTGACCAAAGGATAAAGGGAAATTTCCACACCACTGAATAAATCACTAGAATTTGTACGAATTTCAGGGCAGTTGTAGGTGCAAGCCTTAATGCCATTTCCCCAAGCCTCTATTGCTACTTCTTCCAGACGTATTTTTGCAAAACCTTGTAAATAGGGAGTGTAAGACTGCCACTGGGGCTTACCACCGATTAAGATTTCGCTACCGTGATAGCCATAAGCGGTGTAGCACACCTTACCACCAGCCGCCTCAACTTTCGCCTTGATTCCAGCTGATTCCTTGATCAAAGTTCGATAAGTTTCAGCTGTTACAGCATAAAAATTTTCTTCTGAAAATCGCCCTACATCGGAATTCCAAAATTTCTCAGAGGGCAGGAACTTGTCACCCTTTCCCTTTAAAGACCGATTGGTTAAAAAGAAGGTAATTTTAGACTTTGGTATCCCGCCTGCCATAAGGTGTGCAAAAAGTACATTGGCCCCCTCAGGGATCAAAGCTTCCATCTGCCTTAAAGATTCCTGAATCGAATTGGTAAATCTGCTCAACCCTGCTTCTTTAGACTCAGCAATTTTGTCCCAATCCAATTTGGTTTCCGCCCAATTGCTAGGCTTTACCTTAGTGAATTGGTCAGTTGGTGTAGAGCCATCCTTTGCGGGGTCGAGGTCATATCCGGCCCAAAGGGGTACATTGATAATTTTACCACCGAGGTTTGCTTCTCCATCGGCTAATTCGACCTCTGTTAAAGGCCTTAAACTATTGTCTTTTTCTCTACGACCAACAGTAATTCCAATGATAGTCATTCCTGCTTTTTTTGCATTCTCCACCAAGCCGTTGGCATAGCCACGGCTAAAAAGTTCACCAAATAATACAAAAACATCGCCTTTTTTATAAGGAGAGGTTTTTTTATAATCTCTAAGGGGGATAAATTCAGGCATTGAAAAGCTTTGGCTGAGGGTGCAGTTTTATAGAGCTCTAAAAACTTAGAACTAGCAAAGGGCTAAAAATATCAAATAGCGGAGTTTTTTTCAAGCAAATGGTTGATCTTTTTTCTATAGTGACTTTTTATTCGTCTAACTTGTCAGCAAGTGCATGAGGCAAAATGGCCTTTGAAAAATCAACTTCATCTAACATACAGTTTTGCAACTTACTGCCTATGAATTTCACATTATCTATCTTAGAGCCTCTAAAGTCACAACCTTCAAAGATGCAGTCGTAAAAAGAAACCTCTTCCAAAGCTGAATATACAAATTTACAATTAATAAATTGGCAGTTGATAAACCGTTTTACTCCCTTTTGGAATTTGCTATTACTAAAGTCACAGGTGTAAAATTGGCTGGCACTAATTTCTGTTTCTCCAAGCAACACAGACCCCACTAGGCTCACATTAGCAAAACTGGCATTTTGGATCTGCCCCAAGGGGCCTTGGTTAAAATCGAGACTTCCCCCTGTAAAAGTAAAATTTGCAACCTTAGGGAGCATAGAGATTAAAATTTCTATTTTTCCTTCATGTGTAGAAACGATTTGTCCTTTTTCCACCCCTTTTACCAGGGATTCAGAGGTTAACTTTTGGGTGGTAGGGGACTCAAATACGGCCGTTAAAGGTGTCATATCTATCGCCCCACTTTGATTTAAATGAGCCTCGTTAATGAATGCCTTAATTTCCGCCTCATTTGTTTTATTCTTACCCTCCTGTAGCCATATTCTTTCGCGTGCTGCAAGCTTTGCCTCAAGTGTGATGTGGCGATTTTTTGCGGCTTTAAAATGAACCTTAAAAAAGTGAATTTCCTGGTGTATTCTGGGGTATAAAGACCGGCTCAAAAAACCATTCTGAAAAAAAGTTTCAAAGTAATCTTGCCATGCGGCTTTTAACTCTTTACCAGTTCTTTTATATTTATTGTAGTCCCCTTGGGTTTTAACTCGGATTTGGTTCAACTTGTTCTCTAACTCAAATAACTCAGCCTTGAGGGGCGTTCTTTGGATAGGGTTCAGCTTATTATACTTTTTTAGAAATAATTTTAAATCTCGATGAACCAATTCTAACTCCATATTGGGCATAGACCGAGGTTCAGGGGCAATTTCTAACAATTTACGATCTTCGCTTTGCGAAAAATAAACCATTACACAAAGGGTTAAGACAAAAAAGAAGAGCAGAAGTAAAAAATTTAAGGACAAAAAGGAGAGCATGGACCTAACTTTTTATTTTAAAAAAGGAACCAGATAGGGCTAATATAAAAGGGATCATAGTAGGATTCATGAGTTGTCACAAACTGTGTTTCTTTGTTTTCATCACTAAAATCATTATCGTGAATGTGGTCTTGCTGGTTTAAGTGTTCCTCTTCCAAATGTAGTTTTGCATTGAGTTTTGCCCCTTGGGTCAAGATATCCTCAATCACCACTTCACCGCTAATCCAAGCACCATCGTCATCTTTAAAACCAAGGTCTTCCAGCTGAACTGCTTGGTCTACCACATTTTCAACTTGTTCCCAGGTGAGACCACTCAAGAGATCAAACTGCCAGCCATCTTTATTGGTATCAAAAAAACCTTCTTTTAAAAAATTCAAAAAGACAAAGTCAGCAGGGTTAATTTTTTTAAACCAAGCGACGGCTATTCGTAAGTCAATAAAGCGTTCTTGTTCAATGTAATCATCCCATTCGTCTTCATCCATTTCAAAAAATTTTTCAAAGGCAAAGGTCCCCTCTTCGAGGTCTACCGCTGAAAAAATGTCAAAGTGAGAGAGATATTCTTCGTAGCGCAGTTTTAAATTATCTAGTTTTTCGATTCCCTGTGGGGTTATATGATAAAGGTTATCATCTGCAATTTCAATGTAGTCCTTAGACATCATGTAAATAAACAACGGCTCAAGGTCTTTATCAGGGCCTTCTAAAACAGCGCCCCAATTTCGGGATTCATTGTGAATCTGATCCAACAAAAATCCAGAAGCATATTCTTTGGTTTGGATCTCAGTGAGCATGTAATGTTTTTGGCCCATTTAGACTGTTTCCTTTAGATTTTGAAAAAGATTAAGTGTATTTGTTCGTGTAAGCCGTTGAAATTCTGTAATATCTATCTGTAAAATTTCAGCCAACTGCATCCCAACATAAGAAACATACCCTGGAAAATTAGTTCTGCCCCGAAATGGCTTAGGAGCCAAAAAGGGAGAGTCTGTTTCAATTAATATCCTATCTTTTGGGGTCTTTAGCAAGACTTCTCTCACATTTTCAGCTTTTGGAAAAGTTGCTATACCGTTGAATGAAAGATAAAAACCCTGTTCCAAGACTAATTCCGCGAGCTCTAAAGAAGAAGTAAAAGAATGAAAAACCCCTTTTAACCCTTGGCCCTTAAAGTCCTTTAGCATTTGCATCGTCTCGGCCTCTGCATCCCTCGCATGGATCACCAAAGGTAAGTTTAATTCTAAAGCAATTTCGATTTGTTTGTAAAAAACCTCTTTTTGGCCTGTGGCTGTTGAATGGCTATAAAAAAAATCAAAACCACATTCGCCTATGGCAATTATTTTGGGGTTGCTTTCGGCTGACTCATGAATAAATTTAAAATCTCCCTCTGTAGTGGCATCTGCCTCGTGAGGGTGAATCCCTAGTGTCCCAAATATTTCAGGAGCTTGGTCCACTAGCTCCACTACACTTCGATTTGACTCCCCTTTGGTGCCTATAGTCATCAGGGGCCCAACAGACATTTCTTTAGCCTGTGTTAATACCTCACCTAAAGGGATTTTGATCATATCCAAATGGCAGTGACTATCAATCCATTGTGTTTCATTTGCGTTATTCGTGGCTGCAGGACTGGCGGATTTAGAGACTGAAGAAATATTTTTAGGTAACATTAGACATAAGAAGTAATTTAAAACAAACCTAATTTTAGCCTCTCTCTGAAAATATGCCAAGAAAAATTATGCTTTAAATTTGAAGATTATCGACCTAGTCAAAGGAATTTATAACTGATATTTTGATATTAACTAAGGTTAAAATTAACTAGGACAGCTAAAATGGCAAAAAAATTCGAAGACGATTTAGAAAAATTAGAAGAAATAGTTGAATCCCT
>JASJGK010000208.1:0-18391 GCA_033791585.1 SAR324 cluster bacterium
AATCTATTGCTTTTATTAAAGCTTTTCAAATGACTTTTTTGTTTAAATCCCATGATACAGATTCCTATCACCAAAGAAGAATGGAACGAAGAAAAGCAATTTTGGCTTTTAGAACTTGAAATAAATGCTGATTTGCCTTTCTTTAAGGGCCACTTCCCAAGCCACCCTATTGTACCTGGGGCCTTTCAGTTGCAGTGGGTTCTTGACCAGTGCCAAAGGCTGGGTTTGGCAGGTAAGAGTATTACTCAAGTGAACAGGGTAAAATTCAAAAGCCTGATGCTTCCAAACACCAAGGTGATGCTTAAACTTACAAAATCGCCCTCTAATAAAATTTCTTTTACCTATTTTTCAAATGATGAAATTTTTTCAAGCGGCAGCCTTAACACTTAGTTTTCTTGGGCTAGTTGGCTTTAGCGGATGCACCAATACCCAAAGGGTGACTTCAGTAATGCTAGGTGCCCAAACCAATGCCACCTTTAGCCTAGAGCAACCCTCCTCTTTTGGAGGTGAGTTTTTTGCAACCCAAAGGCTGGAAGTTAGCTATCTTGATAAAAAGACGGCTAAGAAGATAAGGCAAGAGGTTGTGGTTCAAGTAGAAATTGATGATGAGTCAATGAGACTTGTGGCCCTTGGCCAAATGGGAATTTCGCTTTTTCAGTTGAGTTGGGATGGCAGCCTGCTCAAGGTGCAAAAACCACCTGGGGTTTTGTTACCCTTTGCCCCTGAGTACCTAATTGCAAATATGCAATTGGCTTTATGGAAAGAATTCCCAAACAATCCAAGTTTAATGATTGAAGAAACCAAGGATAAAAGAGTGCTAAAATTTGCAGGGAAACCCGCACTGGTTATCACCTACCCCAAAGGGAAAGGGAAAATGCAAGAGATTAGGATCAATGATTTGACTAGGAATTTTAAAATTTTTATCACGAGGTTAGATTGAACCAATCTCTAAAACCCAGTTGCAGAATCACAGCCATGGGGATGCTGTCCCCCCTAGGAAATGGCCCCAAAGAGAGCTTAGAAAATCTTATCAAGGGGGAATCCCGCTTGAATAAAGTTCCCAATTATTTGGTTGAGTCTAAAGATGTAATTGTTGGGGAGACAGCCAAACCCCAAGGCTTACCTGATGAATGGTCTAAGTTTGACTCACACACCACAAGACTAATTTATAGCTGTTACACTCAAATCAAAGCAGAAATTGATGTGGCCTTGGGGCTTTATCCAAAACACAGAGTCGCCTTAATTATCGGCACCAGCACAGGGGATATGAGTGGGGTGGAAAGGGCATTCTTTGCCAATGACCTTGGGCAACCTGATCCCAACTTCGAATACCCTGCCCACGAGATTTCAGCTTTAAGCAAAATTCTAAGGGAAATTTTAAAAATAGAAGGCCCCTGTTACACAATTTCTACAGCCTGCTCTTCTAGCGCAAATGCTTTGATTTCAGCCTCTAAGCTTATAGAATCAGGCCTCTGTGACGCTGTAATTGTCGGTGGAGTCGATAGCCTTTGCAAGATGACCACCAACGGATTTAATTCTTTAGGATTGATTTCAAAAGATAAAAATACCCCTTTTATGCAAGACCGCACTGGCCTAAATATTGGGGAAGCGGCAGCCTTGGCTTTGCTGGAAAAAAAGACTGGTGGGATCCAGCTTTTAGGCTACGGCCAATCGGCAGATGCCCACCATATGTCGGCCCCCGAACCAGAGGGAAAGGGTGCAGAGGCAGCAATGCTCGCTGCAATAAAAAAAGCTGGTTTGCAAGCCTCAGATGTCGATTACATCAACCTTCACGGCACAGGGACCATATTAAACGACCAAGCCGAAGCCAAAGCTGTAATGCGTGTTTTTGGGGAGTCCTCTCCTTGCAGCTCGACCAAAAGTTTGACAGGTCACACCTTGGGGACAGCAGGAATTTTAGAATGCGCACTCGCTTATTTGACCCTAAAGCAAACAGCTTTCACCGCCCACTGGCCGAAACATATGCATAGTCATTTTGGGGTTTATGATCAAGAACTGCCTAAAATCCACTTAGCGGGCAATGAGGATTTAATCCCTACCGACAAAAGGGCCTGTGTATTGAGCAACTCCTTTGCTTTTGGCGGTAATAATAGCTCGTTAGTCATTAGCCGAGAAGAGGCCTAATGACAAAAAACTCTAAGCCAAACTACCCAGCACCTGCAAGCCTGTTGCCCCATGAGGGGGATATGGTCTTTGTTACGGATATTAAAAGCCACACAAGTGAGACCATCAACTGTAGCTTTATCTGGGATGAAAATTCCCCCTATAGTGATCAAAATGGAATGCTGCCCCCAGCCTTGCTAATCGAAATTACAGCTCAGGCCGTGGGCATCCTCGCAAGGTTAGACCAAGGAGGCATGCCGAGGCTGGGCTTTTTAGTGGCAGTCAACAATGTAAAAATGCCAGAATCCCCTTTGCCATCGGGGGTAAAATACAATATTGGTATTGAAAATACCTGGAAGGATAAAAACTTCGGCATCTTCAACGCAACTATAACCGACTCTGACCAAACTACACTTTTTACTGGCCAGTTACAACTACTTCAACCTAACCCAGAAGGGGCACCATGACCAACAGCTTAGAACTAACCCAAGAAATAAAAGAACTCATCATCCAAGCTTTGGAGTTAGAAGATGTAACGCCTGAAGAAATCGAAAATGATGCACCTCTCTTTGGTGATGGTTTAGGTTTAGACTCTATTGACGCATTAGAGTTAGGTGTAGCCATCCAGAAAAAATATAAGGTTGAGTTTCAATCTGGCGCTGAAGAAAACCAAGTGCACTTTGCTAGCGTTACCTCTCTAGCCAATTACATTTCTGAAAAAACCAAAAGCTAAGGCCCAATGCCCTTAACTGAATTAATGTATATGGGTGGCGATCACCCTTTTTTGCTGGACCAAGGCCAAGTTGTTCCCTTTACTCGGTTTGCTGAAAAAGCCGCTGGCATTTATGCTTGGCTCGAAACCCAACCCTCTCAAATTGCAGGCTTGCCAAATGTCTATAGCCTCTTTGCCAAGGACCCTTTTCTTTTAGGTGCCAGCCTCCTCGCACTTTGGCACTTTGGCGCATCGGCTATTTTACTACCCAATGACCAACCAGAGACAGTCACCCAATCCTTGGGGGTTTCTGTAGGGTTTATAAGTGATAATTCGGCCACAAAAGGTAGCAATATTCTTGACCTAAAACAAGTGAAAGCCGCCCCCCAACCCGTCTGGGGCAAACTAGACCCTGAGCAAAATGCCGTTTCTTTATTTACCTCAGGCTCTAGTGGTGAACCCAAAGAAATCAAAAAAAAACTCAAACACATAAATGAAGAGATCAAGGCCTTAGAAACTAGATTCGGCCCTGAGCTACATGATTCTGTGGTTACCTCTAGCGTATATGCAGTGCATCTTTATGGCCTGCTTTTTAGGTTGCTCTGGCCGCTAGCTGCCCACCGTGTCTTTGAGCGAGAAACTCAACTCATGCCTGAATCTTTTGTCGCTAGCTGCAAAGCAACCCCGAACCAGTGTTTCATTTCTGGCCCTGCTATTTTAAAACGCTTTTGCGACTTCCCTCATTTTCCATCTGGCCTAAAGCCAAATTTGGTTTTTTCTTCAGGCGGCCCCTTAGCGCCAAAAACCTCGGACCAGTGGTTGGATTTATTTGGCAAAAGACCGATAGAAATATTGGGTAGCACAGAAACAGGCGGCATAGCTGAAAAACATTTCACAGCTAGCACCAGTTTTTGGCAGGCCTTTGCAACTGTGAAAATTGACCAAAACAAAGAAAAGCAGTTGCAAGTGCACTCCCCCTTTTTCGCCGAGCCACGGGACCCTTTTTTTATTATGGGTGATGCGGTAGAGATCATAGGTGATGGGCAATTCCAACTCAAAGGGAGAGTTGATCGAACGGTTAAAATTGAAGAGAAACGGATTAACTTAGTGGAGATGGAGCAAAAATTGGCAGCATTTTCAGGCATCAAACAAGTGGTATTGCTTGAAAGCACCAGAATATTTCCTTTGAAAAAACGCCAATCTATCGTGGCTGTGGCCCAAGTGAACCCAGAATTAGTTGCTACAGATGAGCTACGTCGTCGTTTAATTTCTGAGTTAAAAGCTCACCTTCGGGCATGGTATCTGCCTCAAGTCATCCCTCGATATTGGCGATTTTTAGATGTTTTGCCCCTTGGGCCAGCTGGCAAGCCCGACTACGTAACGATTTGTAAAAATTTAGCTGAGTAGTTTACGGCTAAAGATAGGCAGCTTGGTCTTTTGGTTGGAACTTCAGACTAAGAGTGAAGTTTCACACAGTATGACTATGATATTTGATGCCCCAGTGACTGTCGGGCCAAGACCCGACTTTTAACTGAACCTACTTAAACTTAACTTCTTGAACCCGAAGTTTGATCTCTTTTTCTAAATTTCGAATCCATTTGTTATAAGTAGGGTGGATATAGATTTTACCTTCTTCTTCTTTGTATTTTAGGTTTTCGCTTTTTTCATGGATAATGGTGATCTCACCCTTTGCATAGTGCACAGAGATAGAAACAGAAATTCTTCCTCGTGAGTAATCAGCGGTTAGTTTATTTAATTCCTGGCCTGTGATAATCCAGTTTTTACTCATTAAAGAATCTAAAATTGCCTTTTCTAAGACCTTGTCTGTCGTTTCAATGACATTGAATTTGGGTTCGATCAATTGATGCCCAGGGCTACAGCTGCTAAGGACTAAAGCCAGGGTTAGGGCTGCTACTATTAGTTTTAATTTATTCATTTTGTTACCTTGGTGGAGCCTATAAACTTTGGCGTGAAAAAAATGAGCCTAAAAAGGCCTTCAGGGCTAATCTTTTAATTCTGACCTTTATCCTTTAAAAAGGCAGCCATTTTATGATCTGTTTTTAAAATATGATTGGTGAGCCAATCCTTTAAAAAAATTACAAGACTGTTAGAAAGGTTCAAAGAGTTTTCTTGGAAATCAGCATTGAGGCCAGACACCTTTTCGATAAAGCCATCATGTTCAACTTTATGGGCTTCTCTTTCAGGATAGCCATAAACCCGCATAAATTCTTCCTCTACCACAAAATGAGTATGAGTATAATGGGCCAGATTATTTAAAATATCCTTCATCGCTGAATCAGTTGCCTCTTGGGGCACACCTTTTTGGTGCATCAGCTTATGTAATATATTGATATTATCTACTAAAAACTTATGTTCTTCATCAATAATAGTGATGTCTGTGTTGAGCGCCGTGCTCCATTCTATAAACTGGTCCATAAATTCCTCTTTTATACTTTTGTATAATTTACCATTTTTTCTAAAACAGGTCTAGTAAAAGCAGATAAGGAGCGCTGAGAGGATAAGGGGGCAAATTTTTACTTATGTTTTTACCCGTCCAAAAAGACTTTAGGGAATTTCCTTCAGGAAGAAGGAAAAAAGGGACCAAGAAGAAGGAGCACAAAAAGGCCCATAAAACCAAAATTTGGGCAAAAAAAAAGCCTGATCTAGAATTCTAAATCAGGCTTCTTTAACTTTTGAAAAAACTACTTATTCAGCAGCTTCTTCTGTATTTTCAGGAGTCTCTGAAGCTTCGGTAGCTTCTTCAACAACTTCTGGCTTATCTTCTTTGATCAATTCATCAGCAACAATCTTAATATCAAAATCACAAATAACTTCAGTGTGTAATTTAGCAGTAATTGTGTGAGAACCTAAAGTCTTGATAGGGCCAGCAATTTGTAAAATCTTGCGGCTTAAATCAATGCCTTTTGCGTGTAAAGCTTCAAAAATTTGCTTCGGAGTAACAGAACCAAATAATTTACCACTTTCGCCAGCATTCACCTTAAATTCAAGGCCTGAAGCCTCTAATTTAGTTGCTAATTCTTGAGCTTCGCCAATGGCCAAGGCTCTCTTTTTAGCAAGTAAAGCTTTATGGTGCTCAACTTCTTTTTTGTTTTGGTTAGTAATAGGCACCGCTAACCCTTGTGGGATTAGGAAGTTTCTACCATACCCAGGCTTAACAGCAATTTCGTCACCTAGTGAACCCAAGCCGTATACGTCTTGCTTCAAAATTAATTTCATTACTTTCTCCCCTGAAATCGAGGTTTCTCCTGCTCTTCTTCTTGAGGAACATATCCTTGAGCAAAAGAGAGTAAACAAGCGTTACGAGCTTGCTTGATAGCAGCGGTAACTTTTGTTTGAGTCTTAGAAGAAAGGCCAGAGATTCTTCGAGGAATGATCTTGCCTTTAGTAGTAATAAAAAGCTTTAAAAGCTCAATGTCTTTGTAATTAATCTCGGTAACACCAGCTTTTTCAACAGGACAATGTCTCTTCTGATGCTTCTCTGGGATATTCCTTCGTTTGCGCTTAGCCATCTTAAACTCCTACTGATTCTGTGATAAGTTTTGAATTCTTTTTTGGGTCTTCTTTCAATGCGTCAAAGTCTTTAAGAGCTTTTGCACCGTCTTTTACAGCAACAACAAAGCTTTTTATAACTTGCTCGTCGTAACCGCACTGTAGGTGGAACTCTTCAACCATTGCACCGTTTCCAGTAACAAAAAAGAAGTTATAGTGGCCCCAGGCCTTCTTATCAATAGCGTAGGCTAGTCTTCTCCTACCCCAATCAGCTACAGAGTTGATCGTGCCATCTTTTTTAGTAAAGATCTCGCTGAATTTCTCAACGACTTTTTGATTTTCCTCAGGTGTTAAAGCACCGTCTGTAATCAAAATAATTTCAAAGGTATTCGTTTTCATAATTCCTTATGGTTAAAGCCCCGCAGGGCAAGGGTTAGGGATTGCCTAAAAAAAGGTCAAATCGCCTAAACGTTAAATCGAAAGTGCATGATGTCTCCGTCTTTGACAAGGTATTCTTTGCCTTCAGTCCGTAACCGACCTGCATCTTTCACTTGAGCCTCACTTCCAAATTGATCTGCATCGTCAAAATGGTAAACTTCGGCCCGAATAAAGCCACGTTCAATATCCGAATGGATTTTGCCCGCCGCTTCTGGCGCTTTCGCACCTTCAAACACATTCCAAGCTCTTACTTCCTGCACGCCAGCAGTAAAAAAAGTAATTTGCTTTAAGAGCTTAAAACCCACTTGGATTAATTTCCCAAGCCCACTGATTTTAACTCCCATTTCTTCTAAAAATTCTGTCCGTTCTGCATCTTCCATTTCAGCAAGTTCTGCTTCTAACTTGCAACAGATTTTAATGCAGTGAACGCCTTCTTTTTCGGCTCGCTCGGCCAAGGCTTTAAATTCTTCTGGGTCTTCTAAAAGCCCATCTTCACTCACGTTACCAACATAAAAGTAAGGCTTCCTGGTGATCAATTGCATTTCTTCCATCAGGGGTTCTTCATCTTCAGTAACCTCAAAGGAAGTGGCCATAGTGCCTTCTTCCAAGTGGGCTAATAGCCTCTCAACAAAAGGGATTTGAGCTTGCAGCTCTTTGTTGCCCTTAGACATTCTTTTTAGCTTTTCTAGCTTTTTATCAACCTGTTCTAAATCGGCCAGAACCAACTCGGTGTTGATCAATTCTACATCATCAAGGGGGCTAATTCGCCCTTCAACGTGGGTAATATTTTCATCTTCAAAGCAACGCACAAGGTGAGCAATGGCATCAACGGCACGGATATGGCCTAGAAATTTGTTGCCTAAGCCTTCACCAGTACTTGCACCCTTCACAAGGCCTGCAATATCTATCAACTTTAAGGCGTTGTGTTGGGTCTTTTTGGGTTGTACAATTTCAACTAGACGATCGATTCTCTCGTCTGGTACAGAAACAATGCCCATATTTGGCTCAATGGTGCAAAAGGGATAGTTTGCAGCTTCGGCGGGGGCCGAGGTAATGGCCGAATACAATGTAGATTTCCCTACATTTGGCAGACCTACGATTCCTACTTCTAGACTCATTATTTACTTTTCACTTAAGATTTGTTCATTCTGGATTTCAATGGGCAGCCCCAAGATAAATTCCTTTATGTGGGTCACGGCCCTTCCCAAGGAATTTTCCAGATCAATTTGTTGGTCGCTACCGACCTTACTTAAAACATGGGAAGTAACGCTTTGCTTGCCTTGGGGCCTGCCAATGCCAATCCGTAAACGGTTAAAGCCATCGGACCCTGTCTTTAAGATAATATCTCTAAGCCCATTATGGCCGCCATGGCCACCTTTTTTTCTAAATCTTAGTTTTCCAAAATTTAGGTCGAGGTCATCGCTCACAACTAAGATATCAGCATGTTCTATCTTATAAAAACTCAAGCAGGCTTGCACCGAGTCGCCGCTTAAATTCATAAAGGTTTGGGGCTTTAAAAGGATAAAGCCTTTTCCTTCAAGGTTATCTTTGGAGATCAAACCTTTGAATTTATCCGACCAACTGGCACAATTGTGACTCGAAGAAAACTGATCTAAGGCCATGAACCCAGCGTTATGCGGGGTATCTTGGTATTCCTTTCCAGGGTTACCTAAACCAATGATCAGCTTCATTTTATCTATTTTTTAGCTTCATCGTCAGCAGCGGCAGCTTCTTCACCTTCTGCAACAACAGCGTCATCATCATCAGCAGTGACAGCAGCTTTCATTTTACCAGCGATAACTAACACAGTGAAGTTTCTACCACCAACGATTGGTACAACACCTTCAGGGTATTCTAAATCAAGTACGTGCAATGAATCTTCGTGAGTTAACTCAGAAACATTAGCAACTAATACTTCAGGAATATCCTTAATTTTACCTTTTACAGGGATGGTTCTTCTGATAGTCTGTAAAACACCACCGAGCTTAATAGCTGGGCAATCATCTGTAGGTTGGATTGGGATACTAACCTTAACAACTGTGTCAGGAGTTACTTCCATGAAGTCAACATGTAGAAGTCTGTTTCCCCATGCAGAATACTGAGCATCTTTAATGATAACTGTTTTTTTAGAAGATTTTTTACCATCTAGTAACTCAATCTCAACAGCTTTTACTGAACCATGAAAAGAATCTAAAAAACGACTTGCGTAATCAGCTCTCATTTTTACGTTGATGTTTCCACCTTGGCTGTAAATTACGCCTGGAGTTAAACCAGTCATTCTAAGTTGTCTGTTGGCGCCCTTGCCAGTCTGTTCGCGGGTTTCTACTGTTAAGCTCATAATTGCTTCTATATAAAAAGTTGATCATCTTCGGCAAAGGTTTCAAGCCCCTCCGAAAGGAAGCTTAAGTAAATATCAGTATGGTTCTAAAGGGTCAATGAAAAAAAACCTAAAAAAAATGGAGGGATTATATAGATTTTACTTTGAAAACTAACAAAAACTAGTTATAAATCCCTAGCGAGGGCAATTTTGAATTATTACCAAATGACCATTTAAGGAAATTATGAAAATTACTGACGGAAAAGAAATAGCAGACCAAATCAATTTAGCTGTGGGGATTCACGGCCTGTGGAAAAGCAGAATTACTGATGCAATTAACACTGGCAAAAGCGAATGGGAACCCGCATTTGTAACACCCTGTGGCAATTGCGATTTTGGCAAATGGCTTGACGGCCTAGACGAAGAAAATAAAACAGAAGAGTTTCAAAAGGTTTATGCAATTCATTCTGACTTCCACAAGGAAGCAGGTCGAATTTTAGCCATGGCCCTTGACGGGAAAAAAAGTGACGCTGAAGCTGCCGTTGATGAAGGCAGTGAATACCAAAAGCTAACCTCTAGCCTAACCTTGGCTATGATGGGCTGGAAAAGAGCAGCCGCTTAATCCCAACCCTTAGTTAAAAATACCTGAGCGCTCTTTTACTTTGCCAATTATCCCAAGGCTTAGTAAAAGAGTACTATGGAAACAAGATCCCCCCTCAAGAATAAAAAAATTCTTCTCTGTGTTACAGGCGGCATCGCCGCTTACAAGGCACTAGAATTAACTCGCTTACTGATCAAAGCAGGTGCAATCGTTCGCCCTCTGCTCACAAAAGCTGCCCAAGAATTTGTTACCCCCCTTTCTTTTCAGTCCTTAAGTGGCAATAAAGTTCTTACCGACCTTTTTGACTTGGAAGCTGAGCAAGAAATTGGTCATATTGAGGCCGCACGCTGGCCCGACCTTATTTTAGTTGCACCTGCCACGGCGCAAACCCTAACCAAAGGCGCTTTGGGCTTGAGTGATGACCTGTTAGGTACGGTTTTACTCGCCTCGACATGCCAATTGGCATTTGCCCCTTCTATGAACCCTGCCATGTTTGAAAATCAAAGTACGGCAGAACATTTGGAGTTATTAAAGGCCAAAGGTGCTTTAATCTTAGGGCCAGATTCAGGTATGGCGGCCTGCGGAGAGGAGGGCTTAGGCAGATTGCTAGAACCTGTTGCTATCTTAACCCAGCTCGAAACTCACTTTACTATTACGGGAAATTTGAACGGGGTACATTGTTTGGTTACGGCAGGCCCGACGGTAGAGCCAATCGATTCCGTTCGTTATATAAGTAATTATTCCTCAGGAATGATGGGATATGCTCTAACAGAGGCATTACTTTCCCAAGGCGCAACGGTGGACCTTATTTCAGGCCCTACCCAGTTAGAACCGCCTTCAGGGGCTAATTTTATCCCCGTCAAAACAGCCCAAGAAATGTATGATGCGGCCTTAAGCCACTCTAAGGCAGCCAAAATTATTATTGCTTCTGCTGCTGTCGCTGATTTTAGAGTCAAACAGGCCTCCAAACAAAAACTCAAAAAAGAGTCGATGCTCACCTTAGAACTAGAGCAAAATCCAGATATTATAAAAACGCTAGGCTTAAGAAAAGAAAAGGGTCAGGTCTTAGTGGGTTTTGCCGCAGAAACAGAAAACTTGATCGAAAACGGAAAAAAGAAATTAATAGAGAAAAATTTGGATCTAGTGGTTGCCAATGATGTCAACCAAAGCGGGGGAGTGTTTTTTCAAGAAAAGAATCAGGCTGTGCTGATTCTAAAACTTGAAGAAAAGCCTTTGCCCAGAATGGCAAAGACGCAACTGGCTATCGAAATTCTAATAGAAATCGAGAAACTTTTAGTCTAAAGTTGCTTAATCCTTTGGTGCATTCACACCAAAGCTGCCGGTCCATTGTCTATAAACGCAAGTAACACTATCAATTCTAACCTGTTCTTTGAACATGCCAGCTTGAAATTGTTCGTTATACTCATTTTTGTAAAAGGCGATATTAGAGGGGAAAACCGTAATTCCTAGTGTGATGTTTGGCACTTTTATTCTCCTGAATATTCTCTCAACCCGTCTTGGGTAAAGTTGTTTTTGTAAACTTAAATGACTTTATAGAAAAATGCAAAGATGTTTTCTATATTCAATAAATCATTATTTTCTTGGCAAAGGCGTCAAGTTGAGGTAAGCGTAATGCAGTAAATTTACCAAACCCTTAAGAAAGATAAAAAAATGTTTGATATTCTTTATACAATTCTACCTGTTCTCGCTTGGGGCGCCTGCGCCTGTTTATTCTCAGTACCTGGTATCTGGGGTGGATTTTTTACTTTCTCCCTACTTGGCCACGTAAGCCAAGTTGCTCCTGGTTCAGGAAACAAAAGAGAAAGCTAGTACCTGTTTGTAAGACTTAAGCTAAGAGCCTAACCTGTTAGGCTTTGCTAATAACTTGCCTGTAAAACTTGGATAGAAAAGGGTGGAAGTTGAATCCTACCCTCTTCTATAACTTCCCTAGTTTCATTTAAAAAAGCTTTTGGTTCTGCTGTATCCAGCACTCTCTGCCACGGGTTAGACCTGTTTATCTCAGGCAATCTAAATTCTTTGTCACTCTTTGAAAAGTTCATCGCCATGTAAAGGCAGGGGCCTATTACTGTGTCCCCTCTCATACCATCTATGAGCATGGCAAAATGTAACACATCCTTATCAAATCTAGGGTCCGAAGGCTCTGACCCATGCCATGAAATATCTGGGATGTGGCTATTGGGGTTGACTTCGCCAGTATAGAATTCTTTGCGTTGGAACAGTGCGTGGTCTTTTCTAAAGGCAATTAACCTTTTCCAAAATAAAAATAGCTCTGGGTTTTTTTCTTTTTCGCTCCAGTTCAGCCAACCAGTTTCATTGTCTTGGCACCAAGTATTGTTGTTGCCACCTTGGCTGTTGCCAAACTCGTCTCCACTTAAAATCATCGGCGTGCCCTGGCTTAAAAGTAAAAAACAAGCAAGGTTGCGCTGTTGCTGCTGGCGAAGATTTACAATAACGGACTCGTTGGTTTTGCCTTCAATCCCAAAATTAATTGAGTGGTTGTCATTTGTGCCATCTTGGTTGTTTTCGCCATTTTGAAAATTATGCTTCCCCTCAAAACTCACAAGGTCGGCCATAGTGAACCCGTCATGACTGGTGATGAAATTAATTGAGTGGAAAGGGTTGCGCTGGGAATGGCTATAAAGGTCTTCAGAGCCTGCCAAACGGGTTGCAACCTCTCCTGCAATGCCTGAGGTGCCTTTGGCAAATAGCCTAATTGCATCACGAAAACGGCCGTTCCATTCGGCCCATCTTTTATGGCTCGCAGGGAAGCTACCTACTTGGTATAAACCTTGGGCATCCCAGGCTTCAGCTATGATTTTTGACCCACTAAGCACGGGATGCTTGGCAATTGCCTCAAGCAAGGGGGGATTGGTTAAAACTTCACCCTTTTCATCACGGCTCAAAATACTGGCTAAATCAAAGCGGAAACCATCAATGTGCATTTCCACAACCCAATAAACCAATGAATCAAGGATCATTTTTCGGGTCACGGGGTGGTTACAGTTGAGCGTATTTCCACAACCAGAATAGTTGGCCATCTGGCCTTTTTTATCGTAGATATAGTATTCGTGGGGTGCTAAAGCTTTAAAGTTAAAGGTTTTCCAATCCTCACCACCTTCTGCTGTGTGATTGAAGACCACATCTAAAATCACCTCGATATCAGCCTTGTGCAGTGCCTTAACCATACGTTTAAAGTCATTTACCCCTTTGGATTCTTCAGGGTCCTTGGCATAAGCCGCTTTTGGCGCAAAGAAGTTTAAGTTGGCGTAACCCCAATAATTTACAAGCTTTTCGCCTGTTTTAGGGCTTTTAAAGGGATTATCCGTCTCGTCAAATTCATGAATAGGCATTATTTCTATGGCCGTCACCCCTAGCTCTTGCAGGTAAGGAATCTTTTCAATCACCCCGTCATAGGTGCCAGAATGTTTGGTCTTGCTGGATAGGTCTTTTGTGAAGCCCCGTAAATGCAATTCGTAGATTATGGATTTACTGGAAGTATGCGCAGGCGGTTGGTCGTCACCCCAATCAAAATCATGCTCTTGGTAGTAGCCTCGAAAACAGTAATTCTTCTTAGCCCCCCATTTTTCAAGTCCCGTTAAGGCTGGGGCATAAGGGTCGATAATAAAATCAAAGGCTTGGTCTTCCTGTTGGATCTGGTAATAATAGGAAAAGGGTGCGGTAATGTTTTGGATATCCACATGCCAAACCTGGCCCGTTTGGTTTTTGTACTTTACTAATTCTAGGTCAAATTTTTCGCCACCCTTTTCAATTACCAAAAATAATTGGGTTGCAGCTGGCGCATAAATAGCAAAATTAACCCCGCTGTTGTTGGGACCAAAACCGCTTTTTGTGGCACCAAGAGGGTAGGCTTTGCCACGTTTAGCCGTAAGGCCTTTCAGGTTACCCATTATGTTTTTTTACCCAAGATTGCGAGTTCCAAGGCTCTAAGCACTTAGAAAATTCTAGGTCGAATTCAGTGGAAAAGCGTTCCTTTAAGGGCTCCACATATTCAGGGGCTATCCCTGAGAGTAAAAGATAACCGCTGCAAAGGCGGCTTAAATCATCGGCAAGTTCCAACAATACGTCGCCCGTTATATTGGCAATTACCAATTCAAAAGTACCTTCTACTTTTTCAGGTCCACCAAGCAGGCAGCTTATCAAACTGGGGTCCAAGCCTGAAAGATCTAAATTTACGGGGATTTCGGCCAAGGCCTCTTTTTCAATCTCAAGAGCCATGCCGCTTGTGGCACCTAATTTCAGAGCTGCAATGGTTAAAATTCCTGAACCTGCGCCCACATCCAGAAGGGTGGTGAATTCTTTTTTGGCCGCCAGTTCTTCCAAACTTGCCAAGGCCAAGGCTGTGGATTCGTGGTAGCCCGTTCCAAAGCCCAAACCAGGATAAATAACCACTTCTATTTTGTCGGGCTGCGCTGTTTCCCAAGGGGGGCGCACAAGAATATTAGACCCAATTTCTAAAGGTTTAAAGTGTTCTTTCCAGTTTTCTTGCCAATTTTCTACCAGCTTTGACTCGACACCTAAAAACTGGCCATTACTTGACTTTACAATTAGAGCTTCTACAGCTGCCACTTCCGTAAAGGAGGATGCAAAATAAGCTTTTACTATTACAGCTTCTTGCATTTCTGACATTTCTTCTAAGCCCAAGGCACCAATTTCAAAAAGTTCAGTGCTCAGATTTTCAAAGTCCGCTTTGGAAATTTGTAGGTTAATTTCTAAGTAGTTTTGGTTTTTATTTTGGTCTGAACTGGGTTCTGGAGTTGGGTCTAACTTAGGGTCTAGGTTTTCCATGTGGGTCTTTCATGCATTTTGTAAATAAAACGGGGATTCATTGGAAAAATCCTCCTCAATTGATATTTTAATCTAGCTTGAAGGCCTCAAAAACACAAACCCCTTCACCGAGTAATAGGGTATCTTTTTACAAATTTTGAAATGAAAAAAATTAATCCTTAGATTTTATTAAAGTTTTTCTAAAAAGCACCAACAATTCCTGTTAAAAATCCGCCTAATCTGTTAAGGGTGATAAAGTTTCTTTTTACTGAATCATAAAAATATCCATGATGAAAAAAACGTTATTAATCCCCTTCAGCCTTTTTTTACTTCTTTGGGCAGGTAATATATATGCCTTTGAGCCATTAGGTGTTCCCGACCCTGACGAAGTTGAATTTGAGAGTGACTTTGATATCAATGAAAAAGTAATTGATCTAGGGAAAACCCTATTTTTTGATAATCGGCTTTCAATTAATAAAAGCCAATCCTGCGCAACTTGCCACAACCCTGACCTTGGGTTTGGTGATGGCATGGCCAAGGGTATCGGTGCACTTGGTGGCAAACTAGGCCGCAACGTCCCCCATATTTACAACCTTAGCTGGAACAATCGTTTTTTTTGGGATGGACGAGCAAAGACCTTAGAAGAGCAGGCTTTAGGGCCGATCCAATCCAAAGCAGAGATGAATATGGATATACCAACTTTGGTTCGTAGACTGCAACAGGTGCCAGCCTACAGGTTAAAATTCAAAAAGGCCTTCGGTGATGAGGCCATCACAGATAAAACTATCGCCGCTGCCTTGGCCGCTTTTGAGGCTACAATCACAGTTACCAATACCCCCTTTGACCAGTTTACCAAAGGCAACCACGCAGCCCTTAGCCCCAGCGCAAAAAGGGGTTTAAAGCTTTTTAAAAAGAAAGCTCGCTGTGTAAAATGCCACGATGGCGCAAATTTTACCGACGTTGGGTTTCATAACATTGGCGTAAAAGACTTGGATAAAACAGCAGATGTTGGCCGCTATAAAATCGACCCGGCAAAAAACCTAAGGGGTGCATTTAAAACCCCAGGTTTAAGAAACACCGCCTTTACAGCCCCTTATATGCACAATGGTAGCCTTGGCAGCTTAGAAGAGGTGGTTCGGTTTTATAACAGGGGAGGAGAAAAAAGCCCCAACAAAGACAAATTGATGAAAAAACTAAATTTGAGCGAACAGGAAATATTTGATTTAGTAGCTTTTTTGGGGGCCTTAAGTGAACCGTTGAACATCACCCGACCTGTGATCCCCTAAAATTAAACATGAAACTATTACTAAGCGCCTTCTTTATTTTTGCCCTTCCTTGTTTTGCCTTTTCTGCAACTCTATCGGTAACCTATAGCTTTAAAGGTAAAGCCCCGAAGGCTGCCTTGTTATATTTCACTCAAGATAAAAGCAACAAATCCGCCGCTACTTTAAGCCAAAACAACAAGAAATTTGACCCTCTATTGATCACCATTGCCAAAGGCAAAAGCCTATCCATCACCAATAATGATGGGGTAGACCACAATGTTTTTGTCAACAACCAGCAACAGGGAATTAAGTTTGATATTGGGCTAAAGAAGCCCGGCGAAGTCGCAAAAATCCCAGCCCAGTGGCCCAAGGATGAATTGATCCGCCTGAGCTGTAAAATCCACTCTAAAATGAGAGCCTGGGTTGCCGTGCTAGATAGTAAATATAGCCTTGTTTCTCGCTTTAATAAATCCACAAAAAGTAAATCGGGAGACTATCAATTTACTTTGAAAGGAATCCCCAGTGAATACACAAAGATTAAGATCTTAATCCCCAGTTACCAAACCTTGGACTTGGATCTAACAAAAAATAAACTCAAAAAATTCCCTCTTCATAAACGAAGAAAAACAAAGGGTTTTGTCCAAATTATCTTATCACCGTAAGGCAAAATGAAAGAGGGGAAAAGATGATTAAACTTACAAGCATAAGAGCAAAACTCTTATTGATTCTGACACTAGTATTGTCTGCTACCGTGGTGGTAACTCTGAATATTTCTAACCATCTTGTCGGTGGGTTCCACGAAAAGCACCAACGTGAAAGTATGAACCGCGCTTGGCGACTTTCCAACTCTATGCTGGCCAACATAAAGTCTAACACTCGGCACCGTGCCGAGTTGATTGGGGTTTTGCCTGTTTTAAGCACAGTGGTCGAAAATAAGGACCTTTCAACTATCCAAGATATAACCAGTGAATACCAAGCGCAATTGGACTTGGATATCTTAGAAATTTACAATATTTCAGGCAATCTATTAACCTCCATCCATCCTAAGATAAAAAATGCTGATTCCGTTGGTTTTATGGTGGAAAACTCTTTAGACAATGGCGAAGTCTTTTTAAGTTATTTGCATTTCAACAACCAACTGCATTATATTGCCAGCACGCCCATTGGCCTTCCTGATGACCCTACAGGTGCACTGGTGGTGGGCACAACAATAGACAAAAACTTCCTTGATCAGGTTAAAAAACAAGCGAATGTAAATGTTTCTTTGGTTCGCAACAATCGGTCTTACCTTTCTACCTTAAGCCCCGAAAATGAAAAGGCGCTAAACCAAACCCTGCAAAATACCGCCATAGAAAAGCTTGTGGGAAACGGTGAGTCTGTTCTTGAATTAGATAACAACCTTGTTCGCATTCGCAGAATTTCTAACGTTAGCGGTGAAGTGGTTTGTTATGTTGTCATTATGTACTCCCTTGAGGAATCAAAAAGCTTATTGCAGGGCCTGCAAAATTCCATTATTCTAGGGGGATTTCTAACTTTAGTTGCCTCTTTAATATTGGGATACCTCTTTGTTAAATTGCAGGTTATAACACCATTCGATCGTCTGGTGAGCTTCATATTTCACATAGAAAAAACAGGGGATAAAACCCAACGATTTATCTATGAAAAAGATGATGAGATCTCCACTATTTCCCATGCATTAAACCGCCTTTTAGAGGGCCAAGAAACTCTAGTGTCTGAACTAGAGCAATCCAACCGCCAATTAAAATTTGAAATTGCCGAACGAATCATCAACGAAGAAAGGATCAAAAAGCTTTCCATGGCTGTGGAGCAAAGCCCTGCTGCCATTATGATCACAAATAAAAAAGGCGATATTGAGTATGTAAACTATAAATTCTCTCAAGTGACAGGCTACCAATCAGAAGAAATCATTGGGGAAAACCCAAAAATTCTCAATACTACCGACACAAACCAAGAGTTAGTAGAAGTCATGTGGGATGCGATTTATAAAGGAAAAGAGTGGCTAGGTGAATTGCAAAATCAAACCAAACAGGGGGTTAAATATTTTGAAAGAGTCCACCTCTGCCCCATACTTACCCCGATTGGTGAGATCAGCAACTATGTTTTAATCAGTGAAGACATCACCAAGCAAAAGGAGTTCCACGAAGAATTGATTCGCGCCAAAGACGATGCTCAGGCCGCAAACATCGCCAAAAGCCAGTTTTTAGCTAACATGAGCCATGAAATTCGTACACCAATGAACGCCGTATTGGGTATGACCCAGTTGGTATTGGAAATGGACCTTGATGCAGAACAAAAAGAGCTATTGACCATTGCCCTAACAGCAGGGGAGTCATTATTGGTCTTAATCAATGATATTTTAGATCTTTCTAAAATCGAATCTGGGAAATTTGAATTACTCTTTCAGGAGTTTTCCATCTTTCATTTAATCCAAAGCATTGGCGATATTTTTGAACATAAATTTGCGGCTAAAAAGGTTGATTTTGCGATCACCGTAGACCCCAATATCCCCAAGGTAATTGTAGGGGATATGCTGCGAATTCGCCAAGTGCTAGTGAATCTTATAGGCAATGCCAACAAATTCACCAGCGAGGGCTGTG
>JASJGK010000209.1:0-41527 GCA_033791585.1 SAR324 cluster bacterium
CCTGCCTTTAAAGCAGCTAAGATGTCATTTAAAGAATCACCACCTGTTTGGTAGTTCGCACCAAATTGTACTGTCTTACCAATATTGCCAGCAACATGGTTTAAGATATTCACAGCAACCTGTAAGGCTGTTGCGTCTTTACCAGATGCGGCAGTACCACCGGCAATAGCGAGGCTAGCTCCACCCTGATTAAATTCAAGGCTAAGTGCTTTGATTTTTTCTTCAGGAACACCAGTTCTAGCTGAAACAGAAGCTGCGTCATAACCACTTAAGTAGTCATTTAAGCGGCTTTTATCAGCGCTAGAAACAGAAGCGCTTCCTAGTAGCTCGTTTGCAACGGCTAAAGCAATTTGTGCCTCAGTACCAGGTGCAGTGTCGATCCACTGGTCAGCGTTAGTTCCAGTTAAGCTCATGTGGCTAGAAACGTGAATAAATTTCCCTTTCTCACCGCCTTGGAAGGCATGCATTTTAGAGTAACCTTTAGTAAAGGTAACTGGGTTTAACCATGACTCTAAAAAGTCAGCTCCAAAACTAACCAGAACTTTTGCATTTTCGATTGCATAATGAGGAATTTCATTCTTACCAAAGGCAAGCCTGTTTCCCTCTTTCACACTAACTGTTGGATTGGCATCAAACTGAAACGCTTGACCACCACCAGTTGCTTTTAAAAATTCAGCTTTTAACCCTTCAATGCTACCTGAAGCGGGGTTACCTATGTAAACCACGCTTCCAGCGGCAGCAGTTAATTTTTCGGTTAAAAGTTTTTTTCCATCAGCCCAAGTAACAGCACCGCTTTTTGTCTTTGGTCCTTTGAGCCTAGTCGGTGCATATAGCCCCTGCATAGACCCCTGACCAATCGCGCATAAGCCACCATTGTTCATTGGGTTTTTTCTGTTGCCTTCGGCTTTAATAGCACGACCTTCACGGGTCCTTACTACCATACCACATTGAGCAGAACATTCGTTACATGTAGTAGCAAAATGAATGGAAACCCCAGGTACATAATCATGTGGGGGAACCAACATAGGGATGATCTCTTCTACGGGATCAGCCTCACAGCCTGCTACAGCAACAGCCGCGCCGCTAACAGCAGCGAGCTTAAAAAAGTCTCTTCGGTTTACGCCTTTGTTCATCCTATCTCCTATTTGTGGCAAACGTAGCAGTCTTTAGAACCAGAGATCACACCGTCAGGCTGCTTTGCGCTTGCCTGAGAAATAGGATGTGCTCCTCTAGTCTTACGTACAGGTCCAGCGATTTTACCGTTGGTAGTTTGGTGTTGTGTACTGTGACACTTAACACACCAGCCCATACTAAGCTCTTGCTTCATGTTATCAAACGACCACTCTTCAATTTTGGTTACGTCCCCATGACACTGGGTACAATCAAAACCGATTTTAATGTGACGTTTGTGAGAAAAATTAACAAAGTCAGGCACGTCATGAATTTTCTTCCATTTGATAGGAGTCTGTTCATCCCAATGCTTCAGAACCTTGGCAATTTCTTTCTTTTGCCAATCTTCTGTACCTTGAATTACCTGGTGGCAACCCTGACAGGTTTTGACAGGTGGAATACCGGAACTAAGTGATCGTCTTGCGTAAATGTGACAGAACTCGCAAGGGATTTCGTTAGTACCAGCATGTGTTTTGTGACTAAACTTAATCGGCTGCTCGAATTCGTTTGCCATAACAGGAGTAGAAAACACTCCTAAGGCAAGAATCGCGGTAGCCAATAGTAGCCCGATTTTAATTTCGCTGAAAACTCGTTTCATGGTCATCCAATGAGTCTATTGTAGCTAAGCCAGGGGGTAACCCATCCTTAGCAAAATGAATGAAAAGCCATTTTTAATTCCCGTGAGGCTTATCTGGGAAAAGCAACGGAGAGTTAAACATGTTTTATAGGTGAAATCAACAGATATAACCTTAACTTGATCTGCTTTTCAGCAAATCTTGCTTAACTTTCTGAAATTCTAGGCGTTATGTAAATTACAAAAAACACCCTAAACTTTTTGTTTCTCTTTATCTAAGAACAAACCAAATTTAACAAAAAATTGGCCTAAATTTAAATCCGCAGCTTAGTAAAACAAGGTTATTGCAATATTAGCCGAGGCGGTAAACAATAGGTTCAAGTAAAGTCGATTGTGTTTTGTATTACTAAGCACAACAAACCTGAAGTAATCGTATAACAAATTTTTGTTTGTGATGCTAGCAAATTTTTACACTTTTCTCATCTTCAAGTTGTTGAATATATTAAAATTCCTATTTCCGAATATCCACTATGTTATTTGACCATAAGCTAACGCCAGAGCAACTAGAGCAAATTAAAAAGTCCCTAAAACTGCTCAGCCAGACCCTTGACAAAGGAATCGATGGATTCGGCCCCCTGCAAAGCGCAGAGTCGCTTGGCGAGAAATTCTTGGCAAATCCTGCTTATGAAACAAAAATGGAAAAAATCCAGGCTTTGGCTCGGTGGGAAATCAGAAAAAACTTCTCAACAGGTTTCTTGACCTCTTTAGGGGGGATACTAACTTTACCCCTAGCCATCCCGGCAAGCCTGGCCGCTAGTTGGATCTTGCAAATCCGCATGGTTGCAGCCATGGCCCACATAGCAGGGTTCAATATCACCGACCCCCCTGTAAAAACCTCCATTGCCATTTGCCTCCTTGGAAACAAGGCCAAAGACCTTCTAGATGCTGACCTCTCGCAAATTGAAGCAATGCTAAGGAAACAGGGAAACACCGCGGGATTTTCAAAGCAATCGTTACAAGTGATCAACCAAGCTTTGGCCAGTGCTCTAATCCGCATGGCTACAGAAAAGGGTTTTACTCGAGTCGGGAAAGCCATCCCCCTTTTAGGTGGTGTGGCTGGGGGCTTACTTGATTATTTGTCTGCCAAGGAGTCAGCCAATTTTGCTATAGAGCTATTCGATATGGAAAGGACCTTAACATGAATAAAATTCTGCTGATCCAACTCAAGCAAATCGGGGACTGCCTCATGACCACCCCTGCAATCAGGGCAATAAAGCTTGCCTACCCTGAGTCTGAGATCCATTTTTTAACCCAGACCCCTTCAAACCAGCTTTTTGAACACAACCCATATGTAAGCAAAGTTCACTGTTTTCCCAAAACCAGTAAACTTAGTGATGTGATACCTGCGGTAATGGCTTTACGCTCAGAAAAATATGATCTTACTATTGATTTTGAAGTTTTGCCCAAGACGGCTGTACTCAGTTGGCTCACAGGGGCAAAAAAAAGGGTGGGATTCAATTACCGTGGCCGCAGGCTTTTTTACACTCACCCCTTTGACGCAAAACCAATCGGCTTCTACGCCGCTGAGAAAAAGCTAGCACTGCTAGAAGCTATTGGAATCACGGCCACAGACTCTCAAATTGAGTTTCCTATTGGCCCTGAAGAGCAACAATATGCAAAGGATTTATTTAAAGAGCTTAAAGTTGATCCTACCCGACCGATTGTCACCTTTTCCCCCGTTAGCCGAAAGGCCGTTAAAGTCTGGTCTTTAGAAAATTTTGCATGGATTGCAGACAAATTGATCGCAGAGAAAAACATCCAAGTATTGCTGCTCTGGGGCCCAGGGGAGGAACACTTTATTAAAGATATGCGTTCCTACATGGACCAGGAGGATTTAGGTGACTATGAAATCCCCACAATCGCCGAAACAGAGGCCATCTTGTTATCTGTGGATTTACACGTTGGAAATGACAATGGATTAAAACACTTAGCCGTAGCTGCCCACACGCCTACTGTTTGCATTTTCGGTCAAGCACGTAAAGCGAACTGGACACCGCCCCATGGAGACCACACTGCACTAGAATTCGACCCAGGATGCAAGTGGAGCTGTAGCTTCCCTGACTGTGAATTGGAGTGTTTAAACGTGAAAAAAGAGGATGTTTGGGCAGAGCTGATAAAAAAGGTAGACGGGCTTAAAAATGCTAAAAGTGGATCTTAAAAGCCTCTAGCGGAGTCTAAAAAACGTACCCAGAGTGAATCTTAAAAGAACTTTGTGTATCCTCAAAAGAGTCAGTGGTTTTTTCATTCACAAAATAAAATCCTAAAACCAAACCATTTTGAGGTACCCAAAGGACACCCGTTTCGGTCAATACGGCAACCATTGTATCCGAGTAGACTACACCGTCGTCCCCAGTATATTTAGAAGTAGATTTTTCTCGTTCTTCCCGAACAGCAAACAAAAGGCCACTTATGGAAAACTCTACTTGGTTGTAGTCAATTTCTGTTTTGGGATGATAAGAAAAGCTTTTGTCTCCAAATGCTTGCTTTTGCTTTTCAGGGCTCTTAGCGAAGCTAGATTCTAACCGAAATCGAGTCTCTTCAGGGCTTCCAAAGATCATACCTACCCCAACTTGAGTTTCTTTCCAGCGATTATCCACCACAGAATCTCCGCTGGATTTAACATCTCTGGTTCCTGCAGCTAAGAAGAAAGAACCACCCATTTGTAGGGATAAACTGCCCCCTAAGGAGTTTTCTGAATTTGCATCTTCGGTGACATCCCCATCAAGGTAGGTTTTTTCGCTCACATCTTTTGCGCTCACCCCAATGGAAGCCCATTGCTCGTGATTCAAACCCAGATGGGCTTCAGCACTGGCAAAGGAAACAGGCACTTCATCTGAATAGGTCTCAGTCAAGGTTGTTTGTTGCGACCAATTTACTGAACTGGCCTCAAAGGCTACAGGGCCCCAAGGAATAGTTATGCCTGCACTGTTACCATTACGGGTATATTCATAGAAATCTTCGTTCTCGATACTGAGCTTTCCAGTACCTGTGAAGTAAGACCCAACTGCTGCAGCTTTCATCCGCCAACCTGCGGCAGCCCCTGTTAACACGGGCTGTGTAGGGTCTAGGGGTGCAGTTGCAATCTGAGCCATACCACTGGTGGTAAAGCCCAATGTGCAGACTAAGCCCATAATTAAATTTTTCATCATATACTTTAGCATTCTCGCTACCCTGTTTCTCGTCAAAACTTAAATAAAATGAAAGCCTACTGTAAATTCCCAATCTTTAGAAAGATGCTCTTGGCCATTTAAATATTCCTTACCATCTGATTTATATAACATCATAGTAAAGTTTAGCAACCGCAAGCCACCACCGTATCTTGCCCTTTCTTTAACTCTAGTTGTTAAATCAGTTAATATAGGATCTATAGATTCTTTTGTATATTGATACCCAAACATCATCCCCCAAAACTGGGCTTCTATCGAGCCAATGGCCATTTTCGATTCTGGCATCAATTCTAAGAAAGTATCGCCATTACTCCCATCACCTTTACTTGCCAGCGAATATTCCATCCTAAACATACTAGCATCTGGCCAACCGTACCTTATCCCTATACCACTAAATACTTCAGACCATCTTTTATCTTTATAAGTTGGCACTTTTTCAACCACCTTTTCCAATCCACCACCAACATAAATGCCTTCACCAATACGAAACCCCATGCTGCCACCATAAGCTGACTCGGACCTAACAATGCCACTTACATCTGTAGATTTCTCTCGAAAGCCAACACCGACGGAAACCCGATTGTCACCACGCACTGCTAAAAAAAGCTTTTGCTCATTTGTAAGTAGCGTTGTTACTTCGTCACTTGAAGCATCCCAGTAGGGGTCTTTCAAACCAACGTCACCACTCATTTCAATAGTAACTTGGGTTGGCTGCCAAGCAAAAATCCCACTAGAGCCTTTAGCGGCAGTTTTATCTGCCGTCGACCTTGTTGGGGTTTTCTCTTTACCTACCACAGTAGACCCCCCGATTGTGGAACCGAACCGCCAAGCACTGCCTGAGGCGGTAAGAGAGGGCATCGTTGGGTCTAGCGAAGGTGTTGCCACCTGAGCGATTAAATTTGAGGCTCCCAATATAAAGAATAGGGTGCATAATATAAAGAGTTTTTGAATCATGCTCATATAGTCGAATCTTTCGACATTTTTTGGTTAATATTTTCAACTTCAAAGCAAAGCTTGCCCCCTTCAACTTGAAGCGGTAAAGTTCTATACAATTTTAGTCTTGCGACCTAATCAATTAGATGCAAAAATAGTGCAAAACTAATGTAAAAAAATAAAAAGCACAAAGAACATTAAAGTATGAAAGCGGCTATAATCCAATTTACCCCCGATTTCCCCACTCCTCTCTTAAATTTTAACTCGCTTATTGCTCTTTGTGAAGAGGCAGCAGCAAGCGGAGCAAAATTAATCCAACTTCCAGAGATGTGTTTGGCACCTTATTTATGGGACTCCACCCAAGAGATAGCAACCGTTGCCGAGCCAAAACAGGGTGCTAGCTTTGTAAAGTTAAGTACGTTTGCTGCCAAAAATGATCTCTACATTTGCTATGGATATCCTGAGGTTGAGGGTTCCAACTATTACAACTCGCAAAATCTAATCAATCCTGAAGGCAAACTCATAGGCCACTACCGAAAAAAGCACCTTTACGAAGCTGACTTAAGTTGGGCCACCCCTGGCAACCTTCCCTTTCAATCCATCCAAACCCCAGTTGGCAAAATTGGATTGGGCATTTGCATGGATTTAAACTTTAATGACTTTACTCATTTTCACGTTTTACTTGAAACCGAAATACTCTGTTTAGCAGTAAATTGGCTAGATGAAGGCACAGACGTAACTAGCTATTGGGCAGCTAGGCTCACACCCTTTACCCAAGACGTTTTGATTTCCAACCGATTTGGCCCAGAGCGCCACATTAAATTTTGTGGAAGGTCATCTCACTTCCAAGGAGGTGAATTATTGGCTATAGGAGAAAAAGATCAAAACCAAATAATTATTTTGGAAACCAAAAACTTTTAAATTTCTATTTTTTTGGTTGGAAAACTGCTATGTTTTTTCTATAGTATTCTATACTTCTAAACAAATCCACCCGAGAGGCAAGATGGCGAACGAAACCTTTGGACTTGAAAAACTTGGCTTTAAGAGCTTAAGTAAACTCCACAGAAACTTAAGCGTACAGGAACTGGTTGAACATGAATTATCAAAGGGCGAAGGCAAAATTGGCCCCAATGGTAGCTTAATTGTTGACACAGGTAAGTTTACAGGCCGAAGTCCCAAGGATAAGTACTTTGTTGAAGAAGATTCAACCAAAGACAATCTGTGGTGGGGAAAGGTCAACAAAAAGGTGACTGCAAAGGTATTCGAAACCCTAAAGTCCAGAGTGATGGAATTCCTGGACGGTGAGGAGCTCTACCTTTTCGATGGATTCTGCGGCGCTGATAAAAAATACCAAATGCCCATTCGGATCGTCACCATGAAGCCATGGCATGCGCAATTCGTTAGAAACATGTTCATTCGCCCAAAAGAAGAAGAACTAGTAGGCTTTGACCCCGAGTTCACAATTCTAAATGCCTGCGGTTACTTAGAAAAAGAATTTGCAGAGCTTGGTCTTAACAGTGAAGTCTTTGTAATTTTCAACCTCGCTCAAAAATTTGCCATCATCGGTGGCACGGAATACGGCGGGGAGATGAAGAAAGGTATTTTCTCTGTCATGAACTACTTTTTACCTCTCCAAGATGTAATGAGCATGCACTGTTCAGCTAATGTGGGCCAAAAAGGGGATGTTGCCCTTTTCTTTGGTCTTTCTGGCACAGGAAAAACAACCCTTTCCACCGACCCCCACAGAATGCTCATCGGTGATGACGAACATGGTTGGAGTGCCGATGGCGTGTTCAACTTAGAAGGTGGCTGCTACGCAAAGGTAATTGACTTGGACCCCAAAACAGAACCAGATATTTACGGTGCGATTCGCTTTGAGTCTATCTTAGAAAATGTGGTTTTTGATGAGGAAACCAGAGTTGTTGACTATTCTGATAAATCTAAGACAGAAAACACTAGGGTAAGTTACCCAATTCACTTGATTGACAATATCAAACCTGGTTCTTGTGCAAGTCACCCAAAAAACATCATCTTTTTGACCTGTGATGCCTTTGGAGTGTTACCACCTGTATCCAAGCTAACTCCCGAGCAAGCGAGCTACCACTTTTTAAGTGGTTACACTGCAAAGGTTGCTGGTACGGAACGAGGTGTTACTGAGCCGGAAGCTACCTTCTCGACTTGTTTTGGCGCAGCCTTTATGACCTTACGCCCTAAGGTTTACGGTGATCTTCTTGCTAAAAAAATGAAAGACCATAAGTGTAACGCCTATTTAGTCAATACTGGCTGGGTCGGTGGTGCATACGGAGTGGGCAAGCGCATGAGCTTACCTGACACTCGTGCAATCATTACTGCAATTTTAGATGGTTCTTTATCCCAAGAAAGTCATTGGCATAAGGATTCCGTATTTGGGTTTGAATTCCCACTGCACATTGCTTCCATCCCTGATGTGACCATCAACCCTCGAAATACTTGGGAAAACCAAGACGAGTATGATGCCACAAGAATGAAGCTCGCAAATATGTTTATTGAAAACTTCAAAACCTATGCTGATGAGAGCCCAGACCTATTGTCTGCTGGCCCAACAATCAAGTAAATACATAGGCTAAGTAATCTTCTTATTCCCCCAAGGCTGGCCAAGGCTTTGAGGGAACCCCCTCCCAATTACCTTATAATTCTGCAACATACTTTGAAAATCAACAGTCTTGTCCTAATCACGGGCAACGAGGGCAAAGCCCTAGAATTCCAATCTTTACTCAATATACCTGACTTAAAATTCGGCTGGCAAAAGCTTCCCCTGACTGAGATCCAATCCACACAGATTTCTGAAATCGGCAAGGCTAAGACTACCGTTGCCCTCTTTCACCCTGAACTTAAAGGGGAGTGGGATGCTGTCTTGACTGACGACACAGGCTTGTATCTGAAAGCCTTAGGCGGTTTACCAGGCCCCTTAGTGAAATTTTTCTTAGAAGCCCTGGGCGCAGAGGGGATTTTCAATTTAACCCAGCAGGGCGGCCCCGAGGCCAAGGCAACTTGCATGTTAAGCTTGGGATTAAGTAAAACCAAGGAAATCATTCAGTTTGAAGGTGATGTGCAAGGCCAGCTGACCAGCCCGCAAGGATCTAGTGGTTTTGGTTGGGATAGCATCTTTCAACCAGATGGATTGAAAAAAACTTACGCTGAATTATCCCTTGCTGAGAAAAATCAAATCAGCCACAGAACAATAGCTACAAATGCTTTACGAGATTGGATAATCAGTACTTAGGCCCGCCAATCAAGATAAATTTTTCAACTTAAAATAACGTAGCAATTTAAGTCTTAGGCCCAAATGCAGCTTCAATTTTTTCGATAGTGGCTGGCAGCACATAGTCTGTAATAGGCTCACCAATCCGCACCAATTCCCGCACTAAGCTACTACTAACACGGCTGTATTCTGGCTTTGAAAATAGCGCCACCAGTTCTAAGTTCTCATTCGAGCTTCGGTATCCGGCAGCTAAGCTCGCCTCTCCTTCAAAATCACCAGAATGACGCAAACCCCGCAATATTACCCTAGCCCCTTTATCCATAGCATAACGTGCGATGGAACCAGAAAAATGATCTAATGTTACGTTGTTGAGCTTGTAATAATCAATATAATCCTGCATGATGCTTATTTGACTCGTCAAGGGGAGCCTTTGCTGTTTTTCAGCATTATGCGCCGCAACCCAATAGACATGTCCATATAGATTCGCCGCTCGGCGTATTATATCTCCGTGGCCCCAAGTTGGGGGCTGAGCGCTGATGGGATAAATGGCTATGGTCTTGTTTGTCATGAGTATAAATTAAGGTTTTGGCTGAGTTTTTGGCTCAAAAAAGGGGCAATTCTTACCTGAAGCCGAAAATACTTCTCGAGAAGGAATCACGGCCGATTTAAAGGCCCATTTTTTACACCCATTTGGGTGGTCTTTCTCCCAAGTTACGTAGAAGTATAAACAGCGATGGCAATTGGGCTGAGTCATGGCATGTGCCTAATAGATAGGCAGAAAAAAAATTAAGTTTTAAGACTGTTATAAATTAATTATTAACACCTTTTAGCTTTAAATCAAGACCCTGAGTTAGACTCAACAACATTTTTTTTGCTCAGCAGAGTAATATTCGATTTTAAGGAAATCATGTCACTTTTTGAATCCTTCAAGCTTGGTGAAATTCGCACCAAAAATAGAATTTTAGTACCTCCTTACCAAGACGGGCTAGCCCAGAAAGATGGACGCGTATCCCATTCTATCTTTGAGCATGTAATGCGCTTGGTTCGCCAAGGGGCTGGAATTGTTATTTTAAATAGTGCCTTTATTACCCAGCAGGGTAAAAGTCACCCTTTACAGTTGGGAATTGCTGAAGAGGATCACCTTGCAGGTTTAAAAAACCTTGTGAAGCATATCAAGGCAGAAGGTGCTGTTGCAGGTATACGTTTATCCCACGCAGGTGCTAAAACTAGTGAGAAAATTTGCGGTGAGCAGCCCATTGGGCCTTCTTCCATCAATTTTGGCAAAGATTACGATCTATCTCGTCCCTTTGACCAAGATGATGTTGAGGAACTTTGCCTTTTTTACGCCCATGCAATTGAACGTGCCGAAGAAGCAGGATTTGATTTTGTCGAGCTAAATGGCGCCCAACAACAACTTCTAGACCAATGTCTTCACCCACGTTATAACAGTCGTGAAGATGAATACGGTGGTAAGTTAGAAAACAGATTACGATTAGCCACTGAAATTATTAAGGCTATGAAGGAAAGAGTAAACAACCGCTTAATGGTCGGTTATTTCTTTTCTATCCACGATAAACTTGAAGATGGATTTAATTCCAAACATTTAAAATCTATGATTCAGATTTTAGAAAAAGCTGGCGTTGATATCTTTCACCCCATTACCATCCACGTGATGAATAAGTTTTTTGAAAGTGAAGAGACTCTGCTTGAGTGGGTTTCCAAATGCACCAACAAAAATATTATTGTAGAAGGAAATATTAAATCGACACAGGTCCTAAAAGAAGTCTTAACTATCGACAAAGCTACTATGTACGGCATCGACAAGGCTCTTTTTGCTCGTACCAACTGGTATCAGTTCCTTCAAAAGAAAATCGCTGGCTAACGCCTCCTCCCCACTAACCCTAGTACTGAGACCAAATTGGAAGAAAATTACTGTTTGTTTTATAAAAACAACCAGATTCAATTTGGGCTCATCTTGTGCTTACAAAAAAATAAACTCTCCATCCAGCCGCTCTTAGGCCAAAGTTTTTTTGCATCCTTGCGTCAAACGCTATACCAGTGGAAGGGGAAAGCCTTTAGCAATGGAGAAGAAGGGCTGGCCTTTCTAATAGACAAATCCGCTGCGACCCAAAAAGCTTCTGAGGCCGTTGATTTAGAAATCATCCATGAATTAATCGAGCCTGGTGAAACCTACGAACTAACTGAGTTAATCCAAGACTTTACTGATGACCCTGCAGACCCCTGGGCAGGGGTGGCTTTATTTTTGGCCCTAAAGGCAGACCAACTCCTTTTTCATAATAAAAATCTACATTTTACAGCTCGCAGCCCTGAAGAAATTGAAAACCTTAAGGCAACGGCGCTAAAAAAAGCTGCGGCAGAAGGGAAGAAAGAGCGAGAAGCCGATTGGTGTAGCCAACTGCATAAAGGCAGTTGCCCTGAAATTTCTGAGACTGAAGCCCAAGAATGGGAAGCCTTCAAAAAAAGATTTTTTCATTTTCTTATCCACTGGGTAGACTCCCAAGAAAAAGACGCCTTTGCTGAACTCTTACAAATCAAAGATTTTTCTAATCTTGAGACAGAAAACCATGCTAGAAAGGTTCTAGAGCTAGCAGGATGCAAACTCAGCTGGGGCAGATTGCAGGTTCTAAGGCTGGCCGTATCCAAAGACTTCACAAGTGAAGAAGAAGCCAGTGCCAAAAAAATCGTTGCAACAGAAGCCATACCCACCTGTTTTGAGCAGGACCGCCAAGACTTAACTGGTCAGGCAAGCTACACCATAGATTCAGCAACCACCAAAGACTTTGATGACGCCCTATCCTTTGAAATTTTAGATGATGGCGTTAGGTTGCAGGTTCATATTGCCGATGTGGCCTCCTACATCACTCCCGATCAACCTCTTTTTACCATGGCCTCAGCCAAAATTAGCAGCCTCTACACGGTAAAGGGTAAGTATTCCATGTTGCCACGGCTGTTGAGTGAAGATTTTCTGTCTCTTAAAGAACAGGTTCCACGGGCTTGCCAGACTTTTGACTTCACGTTTGAGACCAATTTTGATGGTGAGTTTAAACTCACCAAAAATGAGATCTACCCCAGCTTAATCAAGGTGACAAACAATTTAAGTTACCTTGAGGCCGACCAAAAAATTCAAGAAGAAGAGGATTGGGCCAAGCTTGCGCAACTGAGTGAAGGTTTAACAGCGGCAAGAGTAGCCAGAGGGGCCTTGGAATTTGATCGTAAAGAATACGAATTAGATATTTCTGACCCCCATGCTGTAAAAATTTCGGAATCCCTACGCCAAACCCCAGCCAATGCACTGGTACAAGAATGTGCTATTTTGGCAAATTCAGCCGCTGCGGGCCTGGCGCATGAGGCCTTGGTGAATTTTTATTTCCGCAACCAACCGCCATACGGTGTCAGCTCCGACTTACCTGAGGGTGTAAAACCACAACTAAAAGACTTAAAAATCCAACCGGCTAAGTTGGGTCTGCGTACCGAGGGCCATTCCGCCTTAGGCCTAGAAGCTTATGGCCAGGTGACAAGCCCGATCCGCCGCTTTGTAGATTTAGTTGGCCAATGGTTAGTTTATGCGATTTTAAGTAACAGACCTTCTCCTTTTAGTGAGGAAACTCTACTCAGCTGGATGCCGATGATAGAAGAAACGGCTAAAGATTACGGGCGGACAGAAAGAGCCCTAACAGACCACTGGAAAATTGTTTATTTGAGCCAAAATTTAGAGGCCACCTACCAAGCCCTGTGGATGAGGACTCTTCGAAACGATAACCAACTGGTTCGCCTTGTTGATTTGGATTTTGTCGTAGAAATGCACCTAGAGGAAATCACTCCAGAATTGACTGTAAAGATCGAGAGTATCAACCCTGCCTTAAACCAAGTTCGTTTGGTTAAAGTTGTGGAGCCAGAACAGGCTTAACCAAACAAAGTGAACAGGGCCATATTAAAAAAGGTCCGAGCCATTTGCACAGCAAAGATCGCCACGATAGGGCTCAAATCCAAGCCCCCCATATCAGGCAGCATCCGCTGAATAGGTATTAAAACGGGGTCTGTCGCCTTGAGTAGTAACTTAATCAAAGGGTGACGTGCGTCAGGCTGAAACCAAGAAAGTACAGCACGAATAATAATAGCATAGGTCAAGAGACTTAAAAGGACCCCAAGCAGATCGCTCAGAGCGTAAACTATATTGCCCACTAGTAATCCTTTAAATTAGTTTTAAAACGCATAGAACACACCAGCGCCTGTCTCACTTGAGCCTTTATCAGTCGCATCGTCATCATCTTTTTCAGTCGCTGCAGTGTAGCCAACCCAAATGGTAACATTCTCTAAAGGGGAGTAGCCATAACTCACGTCAATATTTGTAACAACCGTTGGGTTATCGCTTGCATCGGCAGTGCTCACTGAACCAGAATCAATATTCATAATCCCGTCGCCCATGCCAATATCTAAAGTCACGATCATTGTGGTGGCCACAGAGGCCTCTGAGCCGGCAACCCCGCTTTGTGTTGTAGCCTGCTCCCCATTAAAAGCAAGCCCACTGCCTTCGCCCCAAGTGTAGTGCAGCCCCAAAAAGGAGGCTGTTTCACTTTGACCATCTAGAGCAGCATCTTCCAAAGTGGGAGAAACATCGGCGTCTACCACAGAGCCTGTGGAGCTACCACCGGCCAAAAAGGAAAAATCCCCCTCCATGGTATAACTTAAACTAGTGTGGTTTGTAGTATAGCCTTCATCAGTGTCTTCATCGGTCTGACTATTGATTCCTGTTCTAAATTTTATCCCTGCAAGGCTAACCTGAAAAATATCATCGCGCCCGATCAGGCCAAAGTTACCAATGGCCATGGAACCATCAATCCAAACTATATTTTCACCACCTAAAGTGAGATCCATAAATTCTTCATGGCCCAAAAAGAATTCTAGGTCTCCTGTTTTATAGGTAATATACTGGTCTACCACATCAAATTCAGCGCCGTCAAAAGCAACATTCAACAGGGCAGAAGCCTCACTTAAGCCCTTTTTCACGGAAACATGATACCCAAAATAGGGTAATGTCACCATATCTGAAGTAGAAGTGGTTTCCCCTGCATCAGTTTCAGTAGAAACATCATAGTAACTCACCAAAGCGCCAGTAACTTCGCCTTTAGGCTCACCTGCAAACAATGGCTGCACTGCAATTGGGAATAATAAAGTTAAAAGAAATAGCTTGGCTTTCATCAGGAACCTTGTTTTTGTTAAATTTTATATAATTTACCCCACCTAGGGACTTTTTACAAAGGAAAAGCGCCCAAGTCTTCTCAGCTTCTGATTTCAGTGCTAGACTATAAATGAGGTAAATAATATGACTGAAACAACTTGGACTTTAGAAGAACTTCGTTTAGGCCTTTTTTGCGGGCTGCTTATTGAGGTAATTGACTGGGGAATTACTGAGGAGGAGGAGTTAACATGCCAAGCCTTCATCAAAGACCGTTGGCATGATGAATGGGGATCTGCCCTGGATTTTTATGCTTCAGAATTTGAGAAAATCAAGGAATTCACCACTATTAGGGCTACTTTGGATGAGAAACTAAATGTGCTTTTACAAGAAGTTAAGCATACTCTTTCCAACATCCAGAAAACTGAACTCTTAGACTTTATCATCAACATTGCTGATGCTGACCAAGAAATGGCTCCCCAAGAAGATGCAATTATCAAAAAATTTCGAGTGGCCTTGGCTATGGGATAAGTTTTTAGTGACAGTTATTGCTGACTGCTCCTCAAAAATCACTTTGGTTTTTGGCTCATCCACGTCCATTGCAAAAAAGGTTTTGGCTGCGTTCTGAAGTCACCTTTTTGAACTTAGGGGTAGAGTAAAATTGGCACGGGTTCCTTACTTAAGTGCCAGATTTTTGGTAATGTTTATCTGTTTAATTGCCTTGGCCGGCTCTAAGATCAAGGCCAACACGGGCAGGTTTTTTTTTGTAAAACTCACTTCTGGACGGGGTGACTGGAGGCTTCTTTAACAAGGCAGACAAATATGAATCTAATTTTAAAGATTTAATTTAAAGTGTTTGACAAGATTAAATCATAAGTTCATATTGAGGAAATATTTTGTGAGGGCGCTTAGCTCAGCTGGGAGAGCACCTGCCTTACAAGCAGGTGGTCGCAGGTTCGATCCCTGCAGCGCCCACCACAAAATTACCGCAATGCGGGATTGTAGTTAAGTTGGTTATAACGCTAGCCTGTCACGCTAGAGGCCGCGGGTTCGAGTCCCGTCAATCCCGCCATTCCTTTGAAATTCAAAATCTTTTAAATCAGATTTACCATCAAAGGCATTGGTGCGCCTTACGTGGGTCACTTTGGTGGGTTGCAGTTAGAATAGTCGGGTAAGATTTTCTGATTGGAAATTTTTAAAATTGGAAAAACTATTCGTGAGAACTATCAATCCAAATAGCTTTCACCACCTTCCTCTCTCCTTGAACCCAGTGATTTAGTTCAAAGCCTATTGTAATTGCCTAAGCGGGGTTGAAACTGGTGAGCTACTGAGTGGATTGCAGACTTTGAATTGAGTAGTTTTTTCAATTGGAAATTTTTTCAGTTTGAAAAGAATAGCAAATCACTACATTTTTCAACTGCTCTATATTGATCGATGCTTTGAGCAGAAACAAGGACTGGGTAATTTGATTAACTGGTTTGATTGGAAAGCTGTTGCATGGCAGTCTCAATGAACATCTTTACTTTTCGGGAGGTATTTTGACTTGGAGGGTAGAGGATATGGACGTGTTCTGTGTCAGATTGCCAACGGGGAAACAACCTTACTAAGTCCCCCGAGTCTAAGTGTTCATTACAAAAGAAGTCGGGTATAATGGCGATTCCATCACCATTTAAAACCAAATTCAACAACATAGGCAAACTATCAGAGATCACCCTAGGTGAAAAAGCAATGCGTTCCTCGCCTTTTCCTTTGAAGAATTCCTTTTCTATATTTCTAAAGGATAAAAATTTGTGGCTTTCAATACCCTTGATTTCCGTCGGCCTACCATGGGTATGAACATAATTTTTTGAACAAACAAAAATGAAATTCATTTTCAAAAGTTTTTTTTGAATTAAGTTTGAGTCAACGAGTTTTCCAGCCCTTATGGATAGATCAATGTTTTCTTTGGTTAGGTCTAATATATTGTTGGTGAGAATCGCTTGGACCATTACACCGGGGTACTTGGCGGTATATGCTGAGATGATTTGAGCCACTAGGGTTTGACCTAGGTCTTCTGGGGCCGTTATGCGGATAACCCCAGACATTTCATCTTGAAAGTTACTTACCTTGACAAGTTCATCCTCAATTTTAGCTAGTAGGGGTTGAATGTTTTGGAAAAACTCCTCTCCAATACTGGTTAAGGAGGTTTTTCTCGTGGTTCGCCGAAGTAATTGAACCCCAAGTTCATCCTCTAACTTCGCAATGGCCCTGCTGACCCTTGATTTTGGTTGGCCCAATACGTGGGCTGCCTTAGTGAAGCTCCCCAACTGGGCTACTTTTTCAAAAACGATGAGTAGCTTATAATCCATTCTATTGTTGCCTTTTTTGCAAAACTATAACTCGAAATTGACCTCTTACGCAACAATCTTTTTAATTATAATCTGGCTTTACCATTAACCAATAAACATTAGGAGATACAATGGCTAAGCAAGGCGAAACTTTAGTTTGTGAAAAGTGTGGAAATGAAGTGACTGTAACAAAAGAAGGGGGAAATCCTCATATCGATTGTTGCGGTCAAAACATGATACCAAAAGCATAGCAGTTAATTTTTTGAACAAACAATAAGGGGTAGGTTAAGTAACCACCCTAAACCAAAAATCATAGGAGATACAATGGCTAAGCAAGGCGAAACTTTAGTTTGTGAAAAGTGTGGAAATGAAGTGACTGTAACAAAAGAAGGGGGAAATCCTCATATCGATTGTTGCGGTCAAAACATGATACCAAAATCATAATCATTAATTTTTAAAAGAGACAATTATGGGTATGTTAATCAATGGAAAATGGACCAAAGGGTCAATTGTAAAAAGTGATAAAAAGGGTGCATATGACCGTCAACCACGGTCATTTAGAGACTTTATTAGTCCCTCAGACCCTACTTTTAAGCCTGAAACCAATAGGTACCATCTTTATGTTAGTTATGCATGCCCATGGGCCCACAGAACTTTAATTTATAGAAAACTTAAAGGTCTTGAAGATCATATTTCTGTGAGCGTGGTTCACCCCGATATGCTCGATGAGGGCTGGGTTTTTGATGACTCCTTTTCAGGGGCAACGAAAGACCATTTATTTGGGCTTAAACGTTTAAGTGAGATTTATCAAAAGGCAGATCAAGAAATCACTACCAGTGTTTCCGTTCCTGTTTTATGGGATAAAAAAACAAATACCATTGTAAATAATGAGTCTTCTGAAATTATCAGAATGTTCAATAGTAGTTTCAACGACTTCACTAGTATTCACACGGACTACTACCCCAAAGACAAAAGTCAGGAGATTGACCCACTAAACGAAAAAATCTATGACGCTATTAACAATGGGGTTTATCGTTCTGGCTTTGCCACAACTCAGGGGGCCTACGATAAAGCCGTGAGCCAACTTTTTCAGACTCTAAATGAGCTTGAATTGATACTAGACGGAAAAAAGTACCTAACAGGTGATCAAATTACAGAAGCTGATTTAAGGTTGATACCCACTCTTCTTCGTTTTGATCTTGTTTACTTCACCCATTTTAAATGCAATACTCGGCAAATCAAAGACTATAAAAATTTAGGGGCCTATACAAAAAATCTTTATGATCTTGCGGCTATCAAAGACACAACAAATTTTGATCATATCAAAAGGCACTATTATTACAGCCATGAGGGAATCAATCCCTACAGGATTATCCCCCAAGGGCCAGACAGCATTTTTTGAGTGTTATTTACTATTGATCAAAGGAGATCAAGTTAAAAAATGAAAATTTGCTTTTACTGCCAACTCTCGAAAGCTTGAAAAGCTTTTACTGTGGGGGAGGTTAAAAAAAGATTTTTGTCAGTTAAATATTAAGTTAAATCAAAAGGGTACTTACCACAATGGGTTAAGATCTGTTGTTCATTTTTTTAGAGATAAAAGGAAAATCTTATGAGTGATAAAGCAATTGTGGCAGATAATAAGCCAAAAAAAGTAGAATTAACCAAAGGGGAAGAGTACTATTTTTGTGCCTGCGGGAAGTCTACTAATCAGCCCTTTTGTGATGGATCACATAAAGGGACATCCTTTGTTCCCAAAAAATTTACAGCAGAAGATTCAAGTGATGCCTATCTTTGTATGTGTAAACAGAGTAAAAATACTCCCTTTTGTGATGGTAGTCATAAATCAATCACTGATGAAGATGTTGGAAAAGTTGCAGCATCAGCAGCACCTCAAGATGCTACCTCAACTCCTGAGGAACCCTATGTGGCCTATATTCATGAGCTAGCAAAAAATGGTCTATCTAAGGTCGGCCATCATGGAGAAATGGGTGCCATGGGAGTTCCAGCAAAAGATTTACCCAATTGGGATGATATTCAGTTCCTTACAGCTCAGATGTCCAAGAAGCCGCTACTGGATGACGCCTCTGTTGGCACGGAACTGGTAATTGGGAAGAATGCAAAAAAGCCATTAACACTAAAAATACCAATCTTTGTTTCTGATATGAGTTTTGGCGCATTATCAGAAGAATCAAAGATTGCTTTAGCTAAAGGAGCGGAAGCTGCTGGTACTGGAATTTGCTCTGGAGAAGGGGGAATGCTTCCTGAAGAACAGCAGAGTAATACAAGGTATTTCTATGAACTTGCTTCAGCTAAATTCGGGTACTCAGAAGATAAGCTAAAAAATGTCCAAGCATTTCACTTTAAGGGTGGGCAAGGCGCTAAAACAGGAACAGGTGGCCATCTTCCTGGTAATAAAGTTAAAGGGAAAATATCTGAAGTAAGACAGATTGAAGAAGGGCATGACGCCATTTCACCTTCAACATTTACAGATTTACATACAGTTGAAGATTTTAAGAATTTTGCCGACAGAGTTCGTGAGATTACAGGAGGAATTCCAATTGGATTTAAACTTTCAGCGCAACATATCGAAGAAGATATTGAATTTGCGGTACAGTCTAGCGCCGACTATATTATTTTAGATGGTAGAGGAGGAGGAACAGGTGCCGCTCCATTAATTTTTAGGGAGAACATCTCGGTTCCAACAATCCCCGCTCTTGCTAGAGCTAGGCACTACCTTGATAAAAAAGGATATGACCATGTAACTTTAATTGTTACTGGGGGCTTAAGGACCGCCGCAGACTTTGCTAAGGCATTGGCTCTAGGTGCTGATGGAATCGCTGTTTCAAATTCTGCAATGCAGGCAATAGGCTGCGTAGGAGCAAGGATGTGCAACACCAACAACTGTCCAGCAGGAATAGCAACGCAAAAGCCAGAACTGAGAAAGAAGTTAGATATTACTGATGCGTCTAAAAAATTAGCTAGATTTTTCGACGCTTCTGTTGACTTGATGAAAATCATGGCAAGGGCCTGTGGCCATGATCATCTAAATCTATTATCGAAACACGACCTCACCACTTGGAAAAGAGAGATGAGTGATTTATCGGGAGTGAAATTTAGTGGTCTAAGCGAGTTTAAGTAATTTCTATCCATCCCTTTTCGTCTTCAATGTAATGTGGAAGCGGGGGGAAATTACTGCCGAGTAAGTATATGAACCAACTCAAACACCACTTTTGAGCCGTTAGGTTATCTACCTGAGTCAAAACAATAGACCACCAGCCCCTTCTTCTTTCGCTCGGTTATAGCAAAAGACCTCCAAGGCTATTTTACAAAAAGGAGTTGACCCTCTCCCCAGTACTAGTTATAGAAATAATTATAAAACCAAATTTATTTCAAATCAGACAAATCCAACTCCAGACTAGCACGCGCTGGTAACACACAAAACAGGGACTCAACTCAACTAAGAATTACGTTTTCCCAAGAGCTAGGAGACAATTCAAACCTCAGCCTTGGCCGTTCATCCTCTGTGGATCTAGCTCATTTTGATTTTAAATTTGACCAAAGCAAGCAGATCAAAGGTGCAAAATTTCAGGCTTTACGAATACACAAATTCAAAGAGGTTTTGCTGAAAACCCCAAGCCTTTTGGAAAATAAAACCAAAATGGGCGTTGGCCTAACAGCTCTTGCATTTAAGTATGACCCTTGGTCTTTTGCGCCCTACCAGACACGCCTAATTGAGGGTGAGGCCCTTTTTAATTTTGCTTCCACTGTGGGCTATGAAGATTTTCTACTAGCAAGCGCGGCCCTCGCTTAGGTACAACCTTGGGAAAGCGCCACTCCTTGGCAGAATCGCCTCATTGGTAGTGGTGACCTTGTTAGTTTTCCCTTGCGCCTTGAAGGCCTAGTCACTTTAGGCCCAGGCGAAACTTGCAGATTCGAACAGCTTTGGAACAAGACCTTTTATTTTTGAAGGGGGAACTTTATCTAAAAACCAAAACCGTAGGGGGCAAACCTCAGCTTCGCCTCTGGCCCAGTGGGCCAATTGAGCCAAAACTCACCTTGTCTGCCATGCGCACCACTGAGGAGTTGATGCAAACAGCACCGACCCAAGAAAATACCAGCTTCCGCCAACGAGATGAGGCCAAACTTATGTTGGCCCTGTTTTTTTTGGTAAGATAAATTGAAGGGGTCAAGGAAGCTTTTTGAGCCGTTTTTTTACTATCAAAGCCCCTATTCTAACAAGAAATTTATAAGCAATACTTCTAAACCAGTCCCGTCTAAACTATCACTGTGAGAACAAACTGCCTCGGTTGAAAACTCCTAAAAGGCGGTGTCACCAATGAGCCTAAGCGTAGATTTTTTATTCACAAGTTTGATTTTTGTACATTTCCAATCAATATCCATGAAGCTAGAAAATAGCGAAACTCCAAGGCCAAGGGGGCAGCAAATGCAAAGCACTCTTGCAGTAGGTTTACAATTGAGCTACAAAAAACTATCGCCCTACTTCCGTTAAGCTCCACCCTATTGGCAAACTATAAGATGGTAAATCTTAGTAAAATTTTAATTGTCGATGATGAGCAAAGGTCCCTAGAGGCTTTGACAAGAACCCTAGACGAAGATTTTGAAGTTTTGGCAGCCGTCAATGCTACTGATGCTTACAAGATTTTAGAAGAGCAAGAAGTTAAGGTTATTTTATGCGATAATCGGATGCCAGGAACTTCTGGCGTTGAGTTTTTGACCCAAGTTAGAATCAAGTGGCCCAAGGCAATTCGCCTATTGATTTCGGCCTATTCTGATGTGGAAGATATCATTGATGGAATCAACGACGGTGGAATTTACCAATTCATCGCAAAGCCATGGCACCCTAATAATTTAATTGTTATTATTAAAAATGTAGTCAAACTCTACAATTTGCAACTAGATAACAAGCTTTTAGCGGCAGAAACAAGACTGACCACTGAGGTGGTGCAGATGCACAATCTTAAAACCCAAAAGAAATTGATCGATAATTTTCATATCGATTCCATTTTTCGGTCTAAAAATTCCCCTCTTAATTTTGCCTGCGACCAACTCATGAAAGTTGCTCCTTACGATATTTCTGTGTTGATCACTGGTGAATCAGGTACTGGAAAGGAAATGTTTGCTAGGGCCTTGCATTATAACTCAGGCCGCTCAAAAAAGCCTTTTGTAGCTGAGAATTGCGCTGCTCTTTCTGATGAATTTTTAATCAGCGAACTCTTCGGGCATAAAAAAGGGTCCTTTACTGGCGCAGTGAGCGAACACATAGGCCTTCTCGAACAAGCCAATGGAGGGACCGTTTTTTTAGATGAGATTGGCGATGTCACCAAAAGCTTCCAAGTTAAATTACTTAGGGTGTTACAAGAAGGCGAGATGAGGCCTCTTGGGAGCAACCAAAGTCAAAAGGTGGATATTCGTATTGTTGCTGCAACCAACTTAAACTTGGAGGAAGAGGTTAAAGCTGGCAGGTTTAGAGCCGACTTATATTTCCGTTTAGCCACAGTTTCGATCGATCTAACACCTTTGCGAGAGCGGCGAGAAGACATAGAAATTATTGCTGAAAAAGTTCTGGAAAAAGCGATAACAACCTTTGGTAAGAAAATAAAAGGTTTTACAGCTGAGACATTAGGCCTCTTTAAGGCCTTTGATTGGCCAGGCAACGTCAGAGAATTACAAAACGAGGTCCAACGCTCTCTAGTTCTGTGTAGCGGTGATTGGATTGAGCCTAGTGATCTTTCCCCAAAGTTCCATCCAATGTTAAAGGCTACTGCTTCTGAAAAATTTTCTACTCTCCAAGGTAGTTTGAGCGAACAGGTGCAAGCCTTTGAGCAAAAAATCATTCAGGCGGCAATGGCCCGCAATAAAAATAATAAAACTAAAGTCGCCGATGAGCTTGGTCTTTCCCGTGTTGGCCTACGCAGCAAGTTAGACCGATTTTAGTAGGAGTATTTTAAAGCCTTTTCTGTAGGGTTTAAACACAAACACCCCCCCTTATTTTCTCGAAATCCCCCACCCAATAGAAAGTAACTTTCCAGTAAACGGAAAGTAACCTTCCATATTCAATTTGCGAAATACACTGTATATAACTGATATTATGGTCTTTTATCTATGGCACGCTTTATGTAATAGAAAACAGCTAATTGCTCATTTACTGGGCTTCCATTTTGGGCCTCCAAGCCCCCTTGATCAAAAGAGTTAATATGAAAAAAATTATTCTATGGACTAGTTTCTTTGTCCTACCAAATTTAGCTTTTGCCCACGAAGGGCACACTGATTTTAACGCCTTTCACATCCACGGTATTGTTGAATTGGTAACAATCTCATTTGTAGCTTTGGCTGCTTTTCTTTATTTTAAACAACGCTAAGGTTTTCTCATGTGCCAAGATTGCGGATGTATCGAAACTGCGGAACCCATCATTGATGGGGTGAAGCACCACAGCCATGCCCAGGTTCATCACCATGATCATGGTCATTCTGAAAGCCATAGTCACGGCCAAGAAATAAGCATCAAACAGGCTATACTGAGTAAAAATAACCATTCAGCAAGCCACAACAGAGAACATTTTTTAAGGAGTGGCATTTTTTGTTGCAACTGGATTAGTGCCCCTGGATCAGGCAAAACTAGTTTATTGGAAAGCCTAATTAAATCTGGTTTTCTAAAAAGGCCGCTGACAGTAATCGAAGGCGACCAAGCAACAGATAATGATGCGACAAGAATAAGGGAAGCAGGTGCCAAAGCTGTCCAGATCAATACTGGCTCGGCTTGCCACTTAGATGCTGATATGATCCATAAAGCCCTGCACAAATTAGAACCGACAAATGAGTCAATTGTAATGGTAGAAAATGTAGGCAATATGGTTTGCCCCACTGCCTTTGACTTAGGTGAAAACGTGAAAATTGCCGTTGTTTCCACCCCAGAGGGTGCAGACAAGCCAATCAAGTACCCTGATTTAATCCTTACGGCAGATTGCCTAGTGATTAATAAAATCGACTTGATGCCCTATTTGAATTTTGATCTTGAGCGCTGCTTGAGTGACGTTAAAAAGTTAAAACCCAATCTCCCTGTTTTTCCCCTTTCAGCAACTACAGGCGAAGGCCTTGAAGAGTTCGCCAACTGGATTGAAAAGCAAGCAATCGAAACAAAACTGCAAAAAGAGGTCTCATGAGCAGCAAACCAACAATTTGGGAAGAATGCCAAGAAAAGGGCTATTCCCGACGTGATTTTATGAAATTTTGTGGCTGGATAGCCGCAGCCAGTGGCATAGCATCTAGCCAGTTACCAAATGTGGTATGGGCATTAGAAAATAACCCTAGGCCCCCAATCATTTGGTTACATTTCCAAGAGTGTACCTGTTGCAGCGAGTCCTTTATTAAGTCAGCTCACCCCATTGTTGCAGATGTTATCTTAGATATGATTTCTCTAGATTACACTGAAACCTTGCAAGCAGCATCAGGTCACCAAGCAGAGGCTGCGCTTCATAAAACGATGGAAGAGCACAAGGGTAAATACATCCTTATGGTTGAGGGTAGCATCCCAATGGCCGACAATGGAATCCACTGTGTCATTGGAGGCAGAACTGCCAAGTCAATTGTTGAAGAAGCAGCAAAGGATGCCTTTGCCGTTGTTGGTTGGGGTAACTGTGCTTATGCTGGCTGTGTACAAGGTTCTAAGCCAAACCCAACAGAAGCAACTGCGGTCAAGCATTTTGTAAGTGGTAAGCCCTTAATTAATGTCCCTGGTTGCCCACCTATCGCCGATGTAATGGCAGGGGTTGTAACTCACCTGTTAACTTTTGGCACTATTCCCGAGTTGGATAATAGTGGTAGACCCAAGGCTTTTTACGGAAAAAGGGTTCATGATTCTTGCTACAGAAGAGCTAATTTTGATGCTGGTCTTTTTGTTGAATCCTTTGACGATGAAAATGCAAAAAAAGGCTATTGCCTCTATAAAATGGGCTGTAAGGGACCCGTTACCTATAATGCCTGTGCTGTAACCAAATGGAACGAGGGAACTAGTTTCCCAATCCAATCTGGTCATGGATGCATCGGTTGTAGTGAAGATGGATACTTTGATAATGGTGGAATCTACGAACACCTAGATAGCACCAAGGGATTTGCCATAGAAGGCACGGCAGACAAAATCGGCGCTACCTTGGCTGTTGCCACAGCTGCAGGTGTTGGCGCTCACTTTGTAGCCGCAAATGTAACAAAACAAAAAGAAATTAAAGAACGTATCGAAGAACATTCTGGAGACGATAAATGAGCACACGAATTGTAGTAGACCCCGTAACAAGAATCGAAGGTCACCTTCGTATCGAAGCGGAGATCAAAGATGGAAAAATTATTGATGCTTGGTCATCCGGAACGATGGTTCGGGGCCTTGAAATTATCTTAAAGGGTCGTGACCCCCGTGATGCATGGGCTTTAGTTGGCCGTGTTTGCGGTGTTTGTACCTCAATGCACAGTTTGGTTTCTTGTAGAGCTGTAGAAAACTCCCTAAATATCAACATTCCAGCCAATGCGGAATTGATTCGAAATTTAATGCTAGCAGTCATTTACATGCAAGATCATGTGGTTCATTTTTACCATCTTCATGCCCTTGATTGGGTGGATGTTGTTAGCGCTTTGAGTGCCGACCCAAAGGAAACCAGTGCAATCCAAAAAAAGATTTCAAAGCATCCTAAGTCTAGCCCTAAGTACTTCGCTGATGTGCAAAACCGCATCAAAAAGTTTGTCGCTTCAGGCCAATTAGGTGTTTTTGCAAATGGTTACTGGGGTCACAAGGCCTATAAGTTACCACCTGCTGTAAACTTACTGGCTGTTGCCCACTACTTAGAAGCTTTGGAATGGCAGAAAGAGATTGTTAAAGTCCACGCTATCTTTGGTGGTAAGCATCCCCATCCAAATTACGCTGTTGGTGGTATGCCTTGCGCAATAGATTTGAATGAAGTCGGTGCCATTAATATGGAACGGCTCAACCATGTTCAGCAGCTTTTAAAAGATGCTGACGAATTTATCAAGCAGGTTTATGTTCCTGATTTAATGGCAATCGCACCCTACTACACTGATTGGGCCGCCATTGGTGGAGGCTTGCCAAACTATCTATCTTACGGTGATATGCCCAAGGGTAGCTACAATGATCCAAGTACTTACAGAATGCCACGTGGTGTGATTTTAAACAGAGACTTGAGTGTGGTTCACCCCGTTGATGCTGAAAACCCACAAGAGATTACCGAGCAAGTAACAAATTCTTGGTACTCCTACGAAGGTGGAGATGAAACCAAATTACACCCTTATGATGGTGAGACCAAGTTTAATTACACAGGCCCCACGCCCCCTTATGATAACCTTGATTTTAATGGCAAGTATTCTTGGATTAAAACCCCAAGGTGGAAAGGTCATGCAATGGAAGTTGGCCCTCTTTCCCGTATGCTTGTAGGCTACGCCTCAGGAAATACTGAAATCAAAGATGTGGTGAATGATGCATTAGGTAAACTTGGTGTAGGCGCCCCTGCATTATTTAGTACCTTAGGCCGAACAGCTGCAAGGGGACTGGAAACTGTTTTAATGTCCAATTGGGCACAGGATGATTTTAACTCCTTAATTGCTAACATCAAAGCAGGCGATACTAGGGTCCACAATTCCGCTAATTTTCAGCCTGAAACTTGGCCTGTAGAATCCAGAGGGTTAGGTTTAGGTGAGGCCCCTCGTGGCGCTCTAGGCCATTTTATTACTATTAAAGATAAAAAGATTGAAAACTATCAACTTGTTGTTCCCACTACATGGAACGCTAGCCCAAGGGATGATGAAGGCCAAAGGTCTGCCTTTGAGGCTTCTTTGATTGGGACACCTGTTGAAAACCCAGATCAGCCCTTAGAGTTGATTAGAACAATCCATAGTTTTGATCCATGCCTTGCTTGTGCTGTGCACCTCTACGATGAAAAAGGGGAATACAAACACCAGCTTAACACCTTTTAGAGGGTCAGTTATGTCTGATTTTAATCACCAAATGATAACTCCCGTCTATGTATGGGAGGTGCCTGTTCGTATCTTCCACTGGGTCAATGCTTTGGCCTTAGTGGTTTTAGGTGTAACAGGTTATTTAATAGGAAATCCCCCAGCTTTGCTAACGCAGGTTGAGGCCTATAATAGTTATTGGTTTGGCACCAATCGCTTCATTCATTTTGCTGCGGCTTACGTATTTTTGTTCAATTGGATTTTTAGAATCTTTTGGTCATTCGTAGGTAATTCTTACGCAAGGTGGAATAATTTTATCCCTATGACAGGGCAGCAGTGGGCAGAAATCATACAGGTAATCAAAATAGATATTATGATGGTTACCAGTGGTCAGATTAAATCCAAGGGGCACAACGCCTTGGCTTCTTTAATCTACTTGATTTTGGCCTTTGTTTCACTCTATTCTATCTTAACGGGTTTTGCTCTTTATGCGCCAATGAGTGATTCTATGATTCCAGGCTTTTTTGCATGGTTTGGTGGTTTCTTCGACTCTGAAATGTCTCTGCGCTATTGGCACCATGCTGCACTTTGGTTTTATGGGTTATTTGTCATCACTCACGTTTACCTAGTGGCTTTCCACGACTTTATTGAAGCTAGAGGGGTTATCTCTAGTATCGTTGGTGGTTGGAAGTTTATTTTTAATGACGAGCACAAATAATTTAATTTCTACTATTGTTCTCTAAAGGGCGGCGTGAGCCGCTCATAAACCATAAAAAACCAATTAAAAACTATGAAACGAGCAAACAAAACCCTTATTCTAGGAATTGGTAATATTCTCTTAGCAGATGAAGGTATTGGCCCTAAAGCTGTTGAAATTTTGCAAGAAAAAAACTTGGTCGGTGTTGATCTACTCGATGGGGGCACAGGTGGCTTTCATCTCTTAGGCGAGGTCGAAGGTTATGAAAATTTAATTTTAGTTGATGCTACTTTGGACCAAAATCCGGTAGGATCGATTCGAGTGATCAAACCCAAATTTGCTGCTGATTACCCACCTACCCTTTCTGCTCACGATGTGGGTTTAAAGGACCTGTTAGATACAGCTGAAGTGATGGGCTTTAAGCCTGATGCCCATTTGGTTGTTATGTCAGTAGAATTGGTTCAACCTGTGGGCATGCATTTTTCTCCAAATGTTGACAAGGCAATGCCCCAGCTCATTTTAGAAATTGAGACTATCCTGTCTCAAATCCAACAACATGAATCAGCGGCTTAAAATAGAATTATCGGGGGTAGTGCAAGGGGTTGGATTCCGACCCTTTGTGGCCCGATTAGCTGAGAACCTATCCTTATGTGGTGAAATCCAGAATAATCCTCAAGGTGTGGAGATAGTTCTGGAAGGTTCACCTTCTAGTTTATACACCTTCAAAGAACGTTTAGAATCAGAAAAGCCAGCACAGGCAAAGTTTTATAACTGGCATGAAACTCACTCTAAAGCTTTAGGCTTAAAGGGCTTTACTATTTCTGAAAGCGTTGAAGGTGGAGAAACCACCGCTGCAATTCTGCCTGATCTAGCCCCTTGCCCCGAGTGCTTGGAAGAATTAACTGACCCAAATAACCGCAGGTTTGGCTATCCCTTTTTAAATTGTACCCATTGCGGGCCACGTTATTCTATCATCAAAAAACTACCTTACGACCGTGATAATACAGTAATGTCGGGATTTAGACTCTGCTCTGAATGTGAAGATGAATACCAAAACCCAAAAGATAGACGTTACCACGCCCAACCCACTGCCTGCCCCGCCTGTGGCCCCACTTTAAATTACTTCAAAGTCAAAGGCTCTATGGCAATGAAGGGAGCCAGCGGATTCAAGGCCGCAACGGACTTGATTGAATCCGGAGGAATTTTGGCTTGGAAAGGAGTTGGTGGCTACCTTTTGAGCTGTAGAGCAGACGACGAACAGGCACTGAAAAATCTAAGAACAGCAAAATCGAGAAAGAGCAAACCCTTTGCCTTGCTGGTTAAAAATATAGAAATGGCGCTTGAGCTTTGTGAAGTCAGTGAAACTGAAATGGAAGCACTCTGCTCTGTTGAAAATCCCATTGTGATACTCAAGGCTAAAAAAGATAAAGTGGATGGGCTAGTAGCTCCAGATAATCCCTATTTGGGCATAATGTTACCTTCTAGCCCCTTGCATCATATGATCATGGCTGAAATTAACTACCCTATTGTTGCAACTAGCGCCAACTCAGCAGGCGAGCCCCTATCTATTACAGAAGATGAGGCCTTTGAACAGCTAAGCGGGATTGCCGATGGGTTTTTAACCCATAACAGGCCCATATTACGAAGAATTGATGACTCTATCGCCCAAGTGGTAAATGAAGATCTCCAAATCCTTAGGAGAGCAAGAGGCTATGCACCTTTGCCTATCTTGGTGAATGAAAAACTACCGAATGCAATTGGTTTGGGTGGTGATTTAAAATCCACTTTGGCGCTTAGCCGTGGAAACTTGGTTTTTCTTTCCCAACATTTAGGTGATCTTGATGAGCAGCGGGCTCAAGAATCCTTTTCTGCTCATTTGATAGACTTGCAAGAGCTACTAGATATCAACCCAGTACAAATTTTTGGTGACCAGCACCCAAGGTATCGCAGCTTAAAGATTGCTGAAGATTTAGGGCTAGAGGTTGAAAATTTTCAACACCACGCTGCCCACGCCTATGGGTTACGTGCTGAAAGTGGCACAAGGGGCAAGGCGTTGGCCTTTGTCTGGGATGGTACGGGACTAGGTAAAGACAAGCAAATTTGGGGTGGCGAAGTATTCCAAACAGAGGATCACAATTACCAGCATGTAAAAGGATTAAAACCCTTTCGGCTGCTCGGTGGCGAAGTCGCCGCTAAAGAACCCTTACGGATCGCCTTTGCCCTGCTTCATTCGGCCATAGGGGCTGAGGTTGCTACTTCTTGGGCAAAAAGCCAATTGCATCTTTCAGAGTTTGAAACCTCCTTTTTATCATCCATGGCCCAAACAGGATTGAACAGCCCTGAATGCACCAGTATGGGTCGGCTTTTTGATGGCATCTCAGCACTTTTAGGGCTGAACTATTATGTTGAATACGAGGGCCAAGCAGCAATGATGCTTGAATGGGCCTTAGATGAGCAGGCCGAGCAAGCAGATATTTACACCTTTGAAGATTGGGACTGGTCAACCATGATCAAAGAAATTTGGACTGAACTCCAAGCTGGGGTCCCTAAAGAAAAGATTGCCGCCTCTTTTCACAATAGCCTTGTAGCTGCTATAGTAGCCCAAGCAACTGAGCTTGGAATAAATCAAATTTTAATGACAGGTGGCTGTTTTCAAAATCGCTATTTGACCACCCTATGTAACAAAGAACTAAAAAAGGTTGGGTTGGAACCCATTTTTCATAAAATTACACCTCCCAATGATGGCTCCCTGGGGTTAGGCCAGCTTTGGATGGGTGTTCATAATATTAAAGAGGTTTAAATGTGCCAAGCAATTCCAGGTGAAGTATTAGAAATCATACCTAACTCCGAGCCTCTTGTTGGCCGTGTAGATTTTCGGGGCCTAGTGCGAAAAATTTGTTTGGACTGTGTTCCAGACGTTGCAATTGGGGAATATGTTATCGTCCATGCAGGTTTCGCTATTAGTAAAATGGACCAAGAGGAGGCCCAAAAGACCTTAGATCTTTTTGATATTTTAGATGGCCCCGTTGCAGAATAATCGCTGCTTTAAAATCCAATAAAAAAAGACCACAAAAGGCAAAAAGATGGCCAAAGATAAATTAGTAAAACTACACCAAGGGGCTGGCGGAAGCGGGATGCAAACCCTGCTTGATCAAATCATCCGTCCAGCTATCAAAAACCCTATACTTGAACAAGGTCACGATGGCGCCTATTTAAATGGTGCTGCCCAAGGCTTGGTCATGACCACAGATTCTTTTGTGGTGAGCCCCCTCTTTTTCCCTGGCGGTGACATTGGTAAAATCGCAGTTTGCGGCACAGTCAACGATCTTGCCATGTGCGGCGCTAAGCCTCTATTTTTAAGTTTAGCTATTATAATTGAAGAGGGTTTTCCTTTAGACGATTTAAAAAAAATTATGGAATCCTTAGGAGCCGAGGCCAAGGCCGCTGGGGTTCAGATTGTAACAGGCGACACTAAAGTCGTAGAAAAAGGCAAGGGTGATGGAATTTATATTAACACCACAGGTGTCGGCCAAGTGATTGCAAACCATCAATATAAACCAACTAACTTGCAAGTTGGCGATGTGATGCTCACAAATGGAGGCCTCGCCGAACATGGTTTGGCCATATTAGCCGCTCGTGAAAACCTACCCTTTGAAACCCCACCCCAAAGCGATTGCGCCTGCTTACATGAGCTAGTGCAAATCATGCTTGACGCCTGCCCTAGTATTCGCTTGCTCCGAGACCCTACCCGAGGCGGCATTGCCGCCTGCGGTAACGAGTTGGCTGAGGCTGCAAGTTTGAGCATTCTGCTGGATGAAACCAGCCTACCCATTAAAAAAGAAACAGCAGCAGCATTGCAAATGTTGGGAATTGATCCCCTGCAAGTTGCCAACGAAGGTAAATTAGTAGCCTTTTGCCCCCCTGAAGAGGCAGAAGCTCTGCTTCAAGCTATGAAGAACCACCCTTTGGGGTTAGACTCTGCCATTATTGGCAAGGTAGAAGAAAAATCAACCGCACCCCTTTGGATCAAAACCTCCGTGGGGACGAGGCGCATGGTCGAAATGCCACTTGGGGAACAGCTACCTAGAATATGCTAAAGTTCGACCGCTTAAAATCTCTGGTTGCTGATAAAAAAGTTCTCTTTTTAGTTTCGGCCTTTAATGGAGCGACCCAGGCTGTTTATTCAAGCCTAGGGGGGCTTTTTGGGCAAGTTGCAGTGCATAGTTCAATCGATATTAAGGCGATTAAAAAGTTTGGCCCTGACATGATACTCTGCCCCTACCTTTTGGATTATATTCCCGAAGAGGTCTACGAGGCTTACCCTTGCTTTATATTTCACCCTGGCCCCGCCAATGTTGGAGGCCCGAGCAGCCTTGCCCATAGTATTTTAAGGGGAGACAAAACCTTTTCCATAAGTTTAATCCAAGCAGCAAAAGGTTGGGACAAGGGTCCACTTTGGGCCGAAGAACAGATCGAGTTAAAGGCTGGTAGCCTTGCCAAAAATTACAGATGCAAGGTCATCCCCAAAGCGGCAGGGCTTTTTACCCAAGCCCTTGTAAATTACTTCGAAGGAGCAAAGCCTTTACAAAGAGGTGAGTACCGATACGAGGCAGCTATCAAGCCCAGAGACTTAACCTTTGATTGGACCGAAGATGCGCAGAGCATTTTAAGTAAAATTTGGGCAGGGGATAATCAACCAGGGGCCTCGGCAACTTTTATGGGGCAAGATTGTTCTTTTTTTTCTGCTTGGGCCTCAACCCCTTCAGACTCAAAATCGCAAACTGTTGCAGGAGAAGTTTTGAATAAAAAAAATGGCGCTTTAGAGATAGCCTGTGGAAATGGGGCCATTTGGGTTGCCCGTATCCAACCCCCAGAATCCCGCAAAAATAGAGCCCACTTAAGCCTACCAGAGGAAGAATGAAAATCGCCAGCAAGATCGAAAATAAAGTGGGTCATCTTTACTTTGAGGCCTTCAATGGCGCAATGGATTTAGATCATTTGGTAAATTTGCAGGCTGCCTTTTTCGAGCTACAAACCAGCGCTTTAGTGAAGGTAATTGTGCTCTGGGGTGGGGAAGAATTTTTTAGCAATGGCATAGATTTGGTTTCCATTGAACAAGGCTACAACCCCGCTGTTATGGCTTACCGAAACTTAAAGGCCTTAAACAAATTAATCACCAGCATTTTGACCTGTAGTGATAAGCTCCTCATTGCCGCATTTAGAGGCCCTGCCGCTGCTGGTGGTGTGATGCTCGGCCTTGCCTGTGATTTGCGTTATGGCCAAAGCGGCATTGTTTTAAATCCCAACTATGTAAATATGGATCTCTGTGGAAGCGAATATTGGAGCCTTTTGTTGCCTACAATTGTGGGCCTTGCCCATGCCCAAAGATTACTCTTGGAAGCTACCCCCATCAGCTTAAATGAGGCTGTAAGCTTGGGCATTATCCATGAAGACATTGAGGCCGACCTATTTGAAGAAGAGATCACCAAACGTGCAGAATTTTTAGCGAATCAACAATTTGCAGCGAGACTAGCGACAAAGAATTTGTTGTTAGCAAGTTTAAGAGAAAAGATGAAAGACTTTGAAGCGAGAGAGTTAAAAGCCATGAAAGAAATTTGTAACTCTGAAGACTTTGCTACCTCGAGAAACGACTTTATCAATAAAAAACCAAAACCCAGCTTTGTGCAAATTGCGTCCAAAAATCTGCACAGGCCCAGCCAATAAGAGAAGAGATGATTACTAACGAAGACTTTTCATCCCAAGCCCCAGTAGAAGCCCTAAGCCTTAAAATAAAGGAACTGGCAACAGGCATGGCCCCAATTCGGATCATGCACCTTTGCGGCAGCCACGAACATGCCTTAAATCAGTATTCCTTAAGGCAGCTTTTACCTGAAACCCTAAGTATAATCCCCGGCCCTGGCTGCCCCGTCTGTGTCTGCCCCGCAGGTTCCATTGATGAAGCCATTCATTTGAGCAAAATGAACAAGGTCACAGTGCTCACCTTTGGTGATATGCTCAGGGTTCCTGGCACCAAAGAGAGTTTGGCCCAAGCCAAGTCCAACGGTGCATCTGTGCAAATGGTTTATAGCCCCTTTGATGCCTTAGATATAGCGAAGGAAAAACCAGAGGAGCAGTTTGTGTTTTTTGCCATTGGTTTTGAAACCACCATGGCGGGCGTTGCTGGTTTGATCAAACAGAAACTGCCTGAAAATCTTTATTTCCTCGTAGCAGGCCGCTACATGCCTCCTGTGTTAAAGCTTTTGATGGAGATCCACGATGACTCCATCCAAGGGTTTTTACTCCCTGGGCATGCCTGTATCATCACAGGTTTAAAGCCTTATAGGTTTATGGAAAAAGAGTTTAGCCTACCTTGTACAGTTGCAGGTTTTGAGGCGAGCGATGTGCTTTACGGAATCTATTTAACTTTACTGGAAATAAAAGCAGGCACCGCCTCTTTAAAAAATGCCTATACAAGGGCTGTAAAGGCAGAAGGAAATGTACACGCACAAGAGATGATGGCCCAAGTGTTCAACCTAAAATCAGGGGTCTGGCGAGGCATAGACCAAGTTGAAGATTCGGCCTTCACCTTAAAAAAGGAATATGCTGCCCATGATGCGACCAAACATTTTGACTGCAATACAGGTTTTGAGGCCCAAGGTCACCCCCCTGGCTGCCAATGCCACCGCATTATGCTAGGGGAATTAACTCCAGTAGACTGCAAACATTTTAAGGGAAATTGCACCATTGAAAACCCTATTGGCCCCTGTATGGTATCGCCTGAGGGAACCTGCAACTCTTGGTTGCGCTTTGGCGTAACTGAGGTTTAAGGTCAAAAATGCATGAATTATCTATTATCCAATCGGTTATTGAAAGCCTAACCAAAGAAGTGGAACACAGGGGTGGCGGCAGCATTAGCCAAGTCACTCTTTCCATAGGGAAGTCGAGTGGCGTGTTTGTGGATTCCTTAGAATTTGCCTTTGAAGCCTGCAAGGTCGGCTCAGTGGCCCAAGGAGCGACGCTAATAATAAACGAACCACCTTTAAAGGGATATTGCCCAACCTGTGACGAAGAATTCACCCCGCCTGAGGTGAGTTTGGTTTGCCCCAAATGCAGTGGCCCCGCCAATATCAGCGGCGGACAAGAGCTGTTAATTGAGCAGTTTATTTTTGACCAAGAGGAGGATGAAACTTAATGCGAAGCCAATCTTAATGCACTGTGCACTGCATACAGGGGTCAAAACTCCGCACAACCATCCAAAGTTCAGGGCTGACCTTTGCCCCCTCATACCCTAACCCGATTAGCGCCTGCTCACAGGCACCAGCTTGGCCCGAAGCATCTCTAGGGGAAAAATTCCAACTGGTGGGGGCCACAATTTGGTAACGGCTGATCTTACCCTTTTCAACTTCTATAAAATGCCCCAGGCTACCTCGAGCAGCTTCGATCAAACCATGAGCTTGGCCATTTGCAAAGTTTAGGGCGCCATTGGTAAAAAAGGATTTCTGTGGATCAAGTTCAGCAAGCCAGCCCCTCATTAACAGGCATAACCGAGCCACTTCGATCCAGCGGGCCAGCACCCGAGTCAAAACCGATTGCCCCCAAGCATCGTTCATGCTTGTGGCAAGCTGGTTTTTGTCTATAACTTGCCTTGCTAAAGGACCAACAGAAATAACCTGCCCCCCATACCGAGGGGCTTTATTGTAGCTGTATTTTTTTTCATCACTGGCAGATTGATCTTGGGAAAGTTCAGTAACCCCCTTTTCAGGGTGAAGTGGTTTTTTAGGCCCAACCAACCAAGAAGAAAAAAGGTCTTCTGTAATATTGGTTGTATCTAGGGCTTCCAACCTTTCGTTAAAAAATCCCGACGCAACCGCTTGGCTTTGGCCCTCACCTTGGTCTTGCTCATAAGCACCAAAACTCATCATAGGGGTGTCTATTTTTCCTAGTTCGGCCCAGCCTTCATCAAAGGCCACGCTTAACATCATTCCTAAGTCTGAGTTTTTATGCTCCTTGACCCAAACTTCAAGATCACTGGCGGTTTTTAAACCTAAGAATATATCCAAGCTACAACCATAGGTTTCTGTTTCTAAAAACCCAATCACCTTGGAAAGGCTGTCGCTCAGTTCAGCACGTTCACTTTGGCTGATCGTTTTGGTCAAACCATTGGGGTGCATGGCAAGGCTGTGAGGCCATTTTCCAGCTAAAGGGCTGAGCATTCCCAATATGGAGCTCCGAATTTCAAGGGCCTTTTTCCAAGAACTTCCCCCTGTTTTAAACCTACTTTCAACAGCGGGATACCAATCCCGATTTTGATATTCAACCTGCACTAAATCAGGCATAAAATAGAGGTAGAAGTGGGCAAAAAGATCAGAAAGATTTTCCGTCCCCTGCATTAAATTAAAGGCCAAGTGAGCATTTTTTGGTGGGCTAACACCAGCCAATTTGGCTAAAGCTGACTGGGCTGCCAATGACTGGGAAACAGAACAAATACCACAAACCCTAGGGGCGATTACCAAGGCATCTAAAGGGTTGCGGCCAACTAACATTTCTTCAAAACCTCGAAACATTGGGGCGGTGATATAGGCAGAGGTTATCTTTTTTCCATCCCCTTCAAGGCGAATTTCTAAATCACCTTCGATTCTGGAAAAGGGGCCCAGTACTGTTTGCTGTTTTTTCATCTGATATTATCTTTGGTTTGTTTCGCGACTTGCACCACACTTGGGCGATTGGAACCTTTTTTTACCCTTTCAGGCGTAGCCGCTTTAGCCAAAGAAGATAGAGCAACAAACCAAGCCTTGGGCATATCTGTTGGCAATGTGCTGGGAATACCAGCAACCTTTGGGGTTTCTAAATAGGGGTGACCTGGATTTTGGAAATTTGGAGACGTGCAAGCAATGCATGAATATCCACCTCTAAGACATGAGCCACCACCAGGCCAGAGTCGGATGTTACAGTCTCCTTGGGCTTGGGTTGCTTTACAGCCATAATTTTCCATCAAACAACCCATATTGTTTGGGGCTAATGCACTGGCCTTATATTCGTAAAACTCATTTCTTGGGCAACCGTGATGCACCAAAGAGCTAGTGTAAAAAAGAGGCCGATTTAGCTCGTCTAGCTGTAAAGATTCAAAATAAAGCTCACTGAGGCAATCAGCAAACCAACCAGGGTGAATGGCACAACCGCCTAAATTAATGACTGGGCGACCTGATTTAGAGCGAAATTCCCTCCCCAAAAAACCACCAAAGTTTTTATTGTCATACTGCAATCCCATTGCGCCTGCTGGATTTGAGCCAATGGCGCTCATCCCCCCAAAGGCCGTACAGCTACCAACAGCAATAACATCGCCAGCAAGAGCCGTAAGGTCTTTAATAAGGTCACTCATGGGGGATTTTTCTTTTCCCCCTTTAGAAATCTGATGGGCAAGGCCCCCACTGGCAGTTAAGACGGCCCCTTCCACACAGAGGTAATCTAATTTTTTTGCCCCTGTTAAGACCTGTTCTATTAAGTCCCAAAAATCAACCCCTGTAGAATTGGTTAATATAGGGTGCCACAAAATATTTATTCCAAGAGCATCAAAGCGACTTAATAGCTCTGGTTGGAGCAACGTGGATTGGGCGCAACCGCCACAACCACCAGATTGAATCCAAAGCAGGTTACTCATATTTTATCCTTTTAGGTAGGGTCATAGTAAATTGAGCACCTTCACTATGATTTTCGGCAATTAAGCGGCCCCCTAATTTTTCGATGATTCCCAAGCTAATGGAAAGACCAAGCCCTGTGCCCTTACCAACAGGTTTAGTAGTAAAAAATGGCTCCCATATTTTACTCCTATTTTTTTCATCAATTCCCTTTCCCCAGTCTTTAACACAAAACCAAATATTCTCATCACTGTTTCCAGCAGAAAGTTCGAGTTGCGCCTGATTTTGGTCTTGCATTTCATCAACGGCATTGATCAAAAGATTTACCACGACTTGGTTGATTTCCCCCGGTGGTGCCCACAGGGTAAGGCGCTCTGGCATTTTATCAAGTAGTACTAAGTCCGCCTTACCTTTCACCCAACTGAGCGCTGTTTTAACAACCTTACAAAGGTCAAATTCAAGGCATTCATTCGTTTGTGTTGAAGAAAATTCTTTTAGACCTGATATGATTTCTTGGATGCGAGCGGTGCCTTCTAAACTACCTTCAATAAGTGAATTCACATCTTTTAAAATTTTCGCTACAGGCAGGTCTTTTCTTAAATCTTCAATTTGCTCAGCAGAGAAATTTACTTCCAAACGCTTCAGGTAGCTTTTCATGTGCACCATATAGTTTTTTAAAATATGCACATTGGCATAAACAAAACTAAAGGGGTTATTCATTTCGTGAGCAACTCCAGCTACAAGCCTACCTAGGCTGGCCATCTTTTCAGAGTGCACCAGTTGCTCTTCTTTTTTTAGTAAATCTTTATGGGTTTTTTCTAGATCTGAGTAGGCTCGTTGTAACTCACCTATGGGCCGACCAATTAAAACAAGCCCCTCATATTGCCCGTCTGTATCAAACCTTGGGGAACAGTTGATGCTCAATCTTAAGGGCGCGCCTTCGGTTAAAAGGTCGAGCTTAATATCTTGGTGGTTTTTTCTATTGTTATTCAGGAATTTATGGAGCTTGTTTTGGTCTTTTAACTCAAAGCAATCTTCTAGTTTTTGGCCTACCAAATCCTTTAAATTGCTGTTTGTGAAGCGCTCAAAAGATTTGTTAACCCTTAATATATTGCCTTCAGCAGAGGTAACAATTAAAAGATCACTCATGTGCCTTTGGATATTGACCAAAAAATCCCGCGCCTTAGAAAGCTCTTCGTTAGATTCTTCCAGCTCTACTTGGGTATTAACTAGCTCAACATAAGCTTGGTCAATTTTGTTGATCACTTCAATCCAAACCGACTCCTGCTCAGGAAGCAAATTCATATGGTCAAAATTTTGACCTGGGTGCTTAATTTCTGTCATGATCAGGGTAGAGAAGGTTGCTTTAAGCTAACTTAGCAAACAGGCTACAAAGGAAGTAGTACTTTGTTACTTCCTTTTATTTTATCCTAATGTGAGATTCGGTCAACCCATTTAAGGATGAAAAGCAAAGGTAACGAGAAAGTCTGGCCTTATGAAGATCTAAATTAAGGTGAACCCCGCCTTACAAGGAGGGGCTGCTAGCCTATCTTCAACAATTGATAGAGGAAAATTACATTAAGGGTAAAAAGTAGAAAAGAGGTCCACTTCCAAAATTGCACAGGCTCCCGCACGATCAAGGGTACTTTTTTACGGATAAAGATAGGGTTCGGGTTTGAAAGATCAAAAAGCAACTCTGAAAAACTTTCATATCTATTTTCAGGTAACGGTTGAACTGCTTTTTTTAAACATTCATCCACCCAGATTGGCAAGGCACTATTGTGCTTTCTGGCGCTGGAATATTGGTAGTATTTGTGGGGCTTTGCACTTTCCACCTCGCCGTAGGGGAAGTGGTCGGTTAGCATTTGGTAAAGGGTAACGCCAAAAGAGTACATATCTGTTTTTTCACAAGCTTGGTAACCTTCAAAAAGCTCAGGTGCAATATAGTTGGCAGTACCTTGCACGTCATCTTGGGTCAAAGGGCTATAAATTTCAGTCAAACCTGCCACTTGCACACAACCAAAATCAATGAGTTTGATCCTACCATGCTCATCAATCATAATGTTCTCAGGTTTAATGTCTTGGTGAACCATATCTTTTCGGTGAAAGCCCCTAAGGCCATCTACAACCTGCTTTGCAATGTCTCGCACTTTATTTAAATCAGGCATTGGGTGGTCTAAAATCCACTGCTCCAAAGATTGCCCACTGATAAATTCAGTCACATAATATAAACTGGTTCTAGTTGAGTCTTGGTTTTTTACTGACAATACATGTTTGTTTTTTATTCGCCTGCCCACCCACTCTTCGTGCACAAAGCGTTCAATGTAGACAGGGTCATCCTCAAAATTTATCGATGGTGTTTTGATCACTACAGTCTCCTCAGTAATTTGGTCTTTCGCCAAATAGACTTGGATTGTGGTGCTTGCGTGGATCTCTTTTAGGATATGGAAGTGATCAAGTTTATCCCCAATGGAGAGAGGCGGTGGGAAGGGCAGCTTGGAAAGTTGACCCAAAATTTCAAATTCTGATTTTACCCCTAGGTCTTCAACTTTAACAATCTGGCAAGTTAGATTGTCGTTACTGCCGCCTTCCAGAGCCATGTTTACAATTTTTTTGGCATTGGCTTCTAAATCAGGGCTACAAGTTGCTAGATTCACTAGGTTTTTGTCAGATATAAACTCGTGAACTCCGTCAGTGGTGAGGATAAAAACATCCCCCTTTTTGATTTCTAGTTGAGTAAAATCAACAGTTACAGAGACATCAGCACCCATGGCACGGGCCAAATAGCTCTTTTTTGCATCCACCATAAATGCATGGTCTTTGGTCAATTGTTTCAGTTTCCAATCTCGTAAATGATAAATTCTAGAATCCCCTACATGGAAGATATAACCTTGATTTGACTTTAAAATTAACGCCGAAAGTGTAGTAAGAAAGGCGGTTTCTGACTGGAATTTGTTGGCTTGAGAATAGGCCCAAGAATTGAGAGCTTGGATCACTTTTTCACCTGAATTTCTGGTGGACCAAGATTCAGGTGTGGAATAGTAATCAGACAAAAAGCCCAAAACACATTGCTCTGAAGCTTCTTTGCTAGCTTCAGCGCTACCAACCCCGTCGGCAATTACTAAGGAAATTCCCTTAAAGCCTAGCAGTGGCTCTTCTGGAAATTTGGCACCGCAGGAATCTTCATTTTGTTTTTTGATTCCAGCGTTTGAGTGCTGCCCAATGTTTACTTTCATCGTAAATATTCTAAAGTAAGAAGGCCCCAGATGCTATTTGGGGCCAAAAGTTTTTAAGCGACAGCTATTTTTTCAAATGAACCATCTTCTTGCTCCTCATAGATATAACCTTTTGGTTCTTCAAGAAAGAGAAAAACGCAAATTGCGGTAAAGGCCGCAGCCGTTGCAATGGTTATAAAGAAAAGACTCGGTGAAACAAAAGAAAATGTGGTTAGGAATGCAACAGCACCTACGTTTCCATATGCACCAGCCATACCAGCTACCTGACCTGTTAGGCGACGTTTTACCAAGGGAACCATGGCAAAAACAGCACCTTCACCAGCCTGCACAAAGAAAGAGCAAGACATTGTTACCATCACAGCTACCACAATTGGCCATTCAGGTGTAATTTGAGCCATCAAACTATAACCAACCATGAGGCCAACCAAAAAGATCAACATGGTTTTTCTTCGCCCATAGCGGTCAGAAATAATACCACCGCCTGGCCTGGCAATTAAATTCATAAATGCGAAACCAGAGGCAAGCAAGCCCGCTGTGGTTTGGCTTACCCCAAATGTATCTTTAAAAAACAAAGGTAACATAGAGATAACAGCCAACTCAGAGCCAAAAGTAACCAAATAAGCTAGATCTAAAATCGCAACTTGCTTAAATTTGTAGCGTTGCATTTCAGCTACAGGCTTGGCACCTGGTGCAAAAAGGCCGCGGTTGACACGATAAATCTGTGCCACTTGGTAGAAGTACAAAACAGCTAAACCAATGTAAATAGAAAGACTTTCACCCGCGTTGAAAAGACCAACGTTAACAGGGGAAAGCTTCCAGTTTAATAAGCCTAGGGTCAAATAAAGTGGCATAGTCATAATAGTGTACAAATAGAAGTCGCCTTTACTGGTTACTTCCATAGCACCCATTGACTTAGGCTTGAAATAGGTTGTCCCCTTTGGATTATCTCGGACGGCATAATAAAAATAAAAGGAATAAACCAAAGCCATTGCACCTGTTGTGGCTACAGCATATCTCCAGCCCTCAGGGCCACCAAAATATAAAGCTAAACTAGGTAAAGTCATAGCTGCAAAGGCAGAACCGAAGTTACCCCAGCCACCGTAAATACCTTCTGCGGTACCAACTTGTTTAGCTGGAAACCATTCTGCAACAAGACGAATTCCAATTACAAAGCCAGCACCTACAAAACCTAATAAAAAGCGGTATAAAGCAAGCATTTCAAAAGAATCAGCTGAGGCGAATAAAAAACATAAAATACTAGATATGGCTAAAAGCAAAGAATACATGATTCTTGGCCCAAATCTATCTACTAGCATCC
>JASJGK010000210.1:0-3471 GCA_033791585.1 SAR324 cluster bacterium
AATTCAAAGACTAAAGAGGACGAGCTATCCAAGTCAAATGTGGTTAGATAAGCTTCATGACTCGCAGGATAACATGTATTATAATATCCATCATGTTGACGAAATTGTGGACGGGTCGTTTGAAGAGAAGTGGTGGTTTTAGAAATCGGTAAGTCCGAGTATTTTTGAATATATTAAGGGGTTTTTACAATAGTCATAGATTGTACTCAACTTTGGGGTATAAAACTCCAGTCGAAATTGAAGCTATGATAGCAAGTTAAGAACTCCACAAAAGCGGGTAATTTTCAATTTAGCAACTAGGTCCAATGTCAAATAGTGGCTGTAAAATGCCCTGGTGTTAGAAACTCTCCGACACTATTTCCGTTTACATAAATAGTTGCTTTCCCAGTAGTTGAGTGTTCCACTTCGGCGTTTCCATTTGAATCTGTCCATGCAGGTTTTGACATGCCTAGGGAAAACCCAAGCACCACTTTAATTCCCTTTTGTGGTGTGCCACTCGCAGAATATACGTTAACAGAGCTAGTTGACATTGGTTAAATTTCCTCCATATCTTCTGGGTGATTTACTTTTTTTTCAATTTATCTTCTACTTTCTGTTTAGTACGTTCTTTAACTCTTTCAATTTCGAGTTGTTTAGCTTTAGCAGAATCTGCGTCCCGTTTAGTCTCTCTGTTGTTGTCTGAATTGGGAAGTCCCATATTGTTTCCTTTTAAAAATTTAAATAAAATTATAACTAACATTTAAATTATTAGTGTGCAACTTTTTTTTGATTGCGATTCTTCCAGAACGTATAGCAATGCACCAGTGAACTTCCCCCAGTATCGTAGACACCTTAGCTAGCTATTAGCATTTATATTCGTCTGGAGATTTGTTCCCAAAGTAGAATGTAATCTATGATGATTGTAAAGTCCTTCAATGTATTCTAAAACACTTTGCCTTGCCTCATTTCGTGAGTCATATTTTCTATGATGCAACCATTCTTGCTTCAAAGAATGGAAAAAAGCTTTCAACAACTGCATTATCCCAACAATTCCCTTTGCGACTCATTGAGCAAAGTAAATTGTTGTCTTTCAAATCTTTTTGAAAGGCATCAGAAGCATATTGTACCCCACGATCTGAATTGAAGAGAACCTGATTGTTTGATTTCTTTGTATGAACGGCATGAGCCAGTGCTTGATTAATTAGGTCGCCCCATTCACCAGTAACATATTCCACCTTTATTCCAATTTTATCCGCCAATAAATTCATGTAATCGATCGATAGCCCCTTAGGAGTGCCTTCAACATTGAAGTTGAAAGGGGGCCAAGTGTTATCGTTGTGGCCCCGAATGACAGGGTGGTTCAACAGAAATGCCTGCTCTTTTTTGTCGAGATTTAAGAGGCTTTTTTCAGGAGTTTTGCCAGGTAGAGGCAAAGTGAAAACGCAGGTTAGCAGGGTCAATAAACAAGCTACAGTGAAAAGGGCAGAGAACCACATGAAAAAGTTATGAGTTGAGTTTTAAATTTTTCCCTACATGGAATAGACAGTTTTTAGTTTAACTCAATAAATTCGTTAGGACAATTAAAATAGATTCTTAAGGAAAAGATATTTTAGGAAATTGCGTCGTTAATCAAAGGTTAATGTTGATCTTTTCCTTCCAGCGCCCTCTATGATTTTTTATTGAATAAATACAGGATTTAAGTTTTTAATGTTTACGCTAATGAGCAATATCGAAAACTAGGTCAGATTATGTTCACTATAAGTTACATTATCGTGAACAAAATTAAGGCGATTCGCTAGCCACTAATTCAGCCAATTTACCTTGGACATTTCGTTCCCGATCTCGGTAAATCATCAAAATGCCAACAGAGCTGTGGTCACTGTAATCTAAAACTTCTTCCAGACCAATCCCTGCATCTTTTGCAGCAATAACAGCGGTAGTTATCCCTTGGTGCCTTAAGCCGTGTGGCCTAGTCTTTACGCCTACCTTTTTTCCATACCCTTTAACAAGGTAGTAGAGCCCCGAACCTGTGAGGCGATGTCCTTTACCAGCACGATCAAGATTGGTGAAAACTGGACCTGCGTCAGAACCTCGTAGGTCAAGCCATGCTTCCAAGGCTTTTTGTGTAGTCACTGGCAAGGTCTTTAACTTCTTCTCAGAGCGCCTCTTCAAAGTCACCCATAGAGCCTGCCTATCAAGTTCCAAGTCAGACATATCCAGATTAACTAACGATGATCTCCTAAGGGCTAAATCATGTAGCAATTTTAAGATTGCAATGTCTCGCAAGGCTTTGACCTCGTTCTTTGATTCTCCCGCCTTTTTAAGCATCTTTTGATAGGCTACTTTTCCTGGCCCACGGGTATCTCGGTAAGATTCAGTATTCTCATTAGGAACTTCTAATTTCCAGCTTATCAGACCAATTGTATTTGCCAGTTTTACCAGTGATCTCAAACCCGCTAATTTTCGGTTAACAGAGTTTGGACTTAAGTCCTTTTCTTTTAACCAAGCTTTAAAGTTTAGTGCAAGAAGATTTGCTTTTCCGTGGGGTTGCCTGATCAGAAATTGAGATGCCTGTTCAACTGTAGGAACATCAAGAAATCCCCTGAAGGATTCTAAGTCTTGCCTATAGGCTTTCAAGGTTGCAGGTGATTTATTTTGATAAAAGGCTTTGAGAAGCAAGGCAGACTGATTCTGCTTAACTGTGGGTATTAAATTCATGGGATTACCTTGTTTTGAATAAACGAGGCCCTTAGCCTTTGAACAGGCTAGAAAAATGGAGAAGTAGGGGATGGTTTGAGCTGGTCAGCTCTTAGCCTCGAAAAGACTATTATAGCATAAGCCATAGAGGGCTGTAAAATATTGTTTTTACATTCTTTTTTTAACAATAAGAAGATTAGTTCAATCCGAGATAGAATAGTTTGGAAAACATTATCAAGGCATTTCCCTTTTAGGCGTAGGTTTCTAACATTTCAAGAACGTCCGTTGTTGAAATGTTATATGTATAAAATCAGTTAACTAATGAAAATTGATGTTTTCCTAGTTCATTGCGCAGGTAGGCTGTGCCTGTGTGAAGGTGGGTGTTTTAGTTTAGAAATATGGGGATGGTGGTTTGAGCAGGTTTGCTATTGGCCTTGTAATCTATCAATTATACCACAAGACAGGTATTACTTCAATATGCTGATCTTCTTCTTTAATGAGGAATTAAATATTGATCAGAGCTTTTTGCAGAACCGTATTGCTGCTGATAAGAAACGCCTTTTTGTTAAAATGCTCTTGGAGGTCTTTGGGGATGATTGAGCGGAAGTAGAAGGGGCTGGTGTTGGAGTGTTTTACTAGGTAAGTGCCGTAACGGCTTAATGATGGTAATTGGTCGGTTTCATGTTACGAATGTAAGTGGTTTGGAGGAGCGTACACAAGGTGATTGAAAGCTCAACTATATTGACAAAAGCAATTTTTCGGTAAAATTAGATTTCAATATTATTATTATTGTGT
>JASJGK010000211.1:0-17813 GCA_033791585.1 SAR324 cluster bacterium
CCGAATATTACTGGGCACACCCCCCTCACCGCCGTTGCTCATGGCACCCTGTTCGTCCATAACCTCAGCATAAAGTTGGTGCACAATCAAGCTGTTGGCCCCAAAACTAATGGCCCCAATCATTTGATTTTTATCCCGACCATCTAAGCCCGTTTTGATTTTTTTCCAGCCATCATCCAGCAGCACATGGCTTTCTTTTAACAGAAGCCCATCAATGAAGTTCACAGGGTGTTTTTGGTATTGGTCAAAAAGTACCAATATTTTCTGGGCGGTCTCGCTAGAGGTGAGGCCTGAAAAATAGGCCAAACGCTCGTTCATGTCGTTACTATTTAAGACGTCAGGCTCGTGGGTGGAAAGGTGAAATAGATTGTCTAGCTTGCCTGTGGCACCCTTAATTTGGGCTGTCAGCCTCGTGAATCCATCAAAACCACCTAAGACCCCATACATGGCTTGGGCTTGGGGCATGGACATAGAATCGGGCTGCACCTCATGCAAAGAGTTAGGGTGATTCCAAAGAATTTGGTCTTTTTGCACAGCCATTGCGTAAAGCTCAGAAAACCCCATTCCTTGCCCATAGCTGGGGTTCAAGCCCATCGAATCTGTTACGGCCTGATCTAGTCCAATGGCTGCCACCCTGCGCCCGCCACGGCCAGCGGCAAAATGGTTGGTGGCAATGCGCCCATACATAATGGCTAAGGCCTTCAAAAGGGCCTCTAAGCTTTGGGTTAGCGCCCCGACTATTTTTGGCCCTTGGGCCAAAGACAGCTCTATCATTTCTCTGCAAAGCAGAGTGGGGCTAACAGCATCAGCTCCCAATTGAAGGCAGGCAAATATTCCATGGGGGCTAACAATTTCTTCTGATTGAATGACGATCTGCACATGTTGGCGCAGCCCCAAATTAGATAAGTGTTTGTCTAGAGCACCAACAATCAATTCAGGGTAAAGGCCTACTTGTTTGGGCCTACGAAAGGCGGAGTAGTCAGAAAGTATGACCAAGGAATTTGCCTGCTCGCTGGCAAGCTGTTCCACATCCCGCAAAACCCTATGGATTTCCCACTGCAAACGCAAAGAGCTTTCTTCCCCTTCTTTTAAGTCAAAGCTAATATCGACAAAATGTGGGTTTAAAAATTTGTATTCCTCTTTTCTTAAGTCTTGGGTCGAAATCACCCCAAAAAGGTCAGCCACATTTTGCACCAGCAACCGCCCCTCTTTAGTTAGGTCTTCAAAACCAAATACCAAAGGTAGAGCCAATTGGATATTCTTTGAGCGCACCTTGCCCTTTGCACCAAAAAAGGGGTGGATCTGTTCACCTAAAAGCATGGAGGCATCCATAGCAGCCATTTCATGTTCGGCCGAAATGGTTGGGGCTGTTACTTGCGCCGTCATAGCCTTTAAAAAATCAGAAAAGAGTACAGGGTGTTTCTGATGAATGGCAAGTCCACCACGCCAGCCTGTACCTGAGCCAAGCTCTTTATTTTTTAGTACCAAAGAGCTAAGGCCCGCTGTAACTCGCTTGGAAAGCCCACGGATAAATCTGTATTTTTCTCGGTCTTGGTTGGGGGCTGTGTCTAGAATATATTCTGGTGTTTCTGCTGGTTGAATGAGCCAGCAGGTTTTGCTTGTTGGGTGAATAATCTGGTTTAAGACCCTTTCATCTGAGCCTAATTCACCCATATAAAGATGGTCTAATACTTGGTTTTCAATTGAAGAATCGCAGAGTAAATGGACTTTTTCCCCCTGCCTTTCCATTGCTGCAATCTCGCCAGGGCGAAACATCCACAGCTTTTTTACGGTGGCTAGGCCCAAAACTGAACCTGCCTCAGAGGTGAAAAAATGGTCGCCCTCTAGGCTTTCAATAGCAAACAATGGCCTTAAACCCATGGCATCTATCCTGCCTATTATTTGTTTTCCATCTGTGGCAACCAAGGCGGCGGGGCCTTCTGCACGAATACTACGAAAGGCACGCTTGACAAAATCCCTCAATTTTAACCGTTGGGCCTGTTTAACATTTTCCAGCTCAAAACCTCTGGGGGTTAAAAACCACTTTTTAGGAAAGATAAAATATAGGGCTTCAAGCAAGCTATAGCCCCATTGGTGCATTAAAAAATCCGTAAGGGAATCAAGGTCAGCCGAGTCGGAGAGAGCACCTGAAAGGGGAATGGAGTAGGTTTCCATTTCAGCCCGAATGGCATTGATATTATTAATTTCGCCGTTATGGGCTAAAAAACTAAAGGGCTGGGCTGACCTGTGTCGAGGTAGGCTATTGGTTGAATACCGCACATGGGCAATGAATAAATTACTATGTAACTTTGCCAAATTTGTCCGGCCAAAGCAGGCTAAAAATTCTTTTAACCTGCCCACGATCTTATAAAGTACCATGTTTTGATCAGAACAACTGGTGGCAAAAAAGTTTAGAGGGAAGTCAGACGACTGGCTTAAAGAATTGATTTCATTTTTAAGCATATACAAACGTAGGCCAAGACTTTTCTCGTTATCTAAAGAGTCGTAACCGCCAAATCGCCAAGTCACAACTTGAGCATGGTCGGCTGTGGGTTTAGAGATTGGGGTGCCATAAACAGCCTGCACTCCGTTGGTTTTTAAAATCCCAAAGACCTCTTCCACAGCTCGATTTTGATCAAAGATTATGGGGATTTGTACCATCAAGACCACCCAGTTTGTGCCACTGGGTTTTACTTCTTTGGTAGTAAATTTTGCAGATTTGGCCTCTTTATTAAGTACTGAATCCTCAATTTTAAACTGAATTCCTAGTCCATCACCGCCTCGGTGGGAGATTTTATCCAAGGCTTGTAACAGGTCTAAAACAGGTCTTTTCTTGGCTAACATCCCACAGAGCAATCCACAGGCATCCTTGTGTCTTGGGTCATCAAACTGGGGTGGGTCACTAACTTGGTTAATTTTGTTCATAACTTCCTTAAAATCACTGGCACCTTAAAGTATAAAGCACTTTTTGGCTCATTGCCAGCTTCTTTAAAAAGCTTTCACTTTTGAGGGATTTTGTATCTAAAACTAAGAAACGAGCAGAGGTGGGCTTCAGGTTTCGCTACTCAAATAAACCAGTCTATGGTAGTTGTAGGGGCAAATAACATAACACATAAAGCCCATGAAGCCCCTTAAAGACCTTATTCTTCCATGCGCCACAGCCTACATCGCCCTGGATGTAGAAACAGCCAATTTCAATAGGGGGAGCATTTGCCAGATTGGTCTGGCGGCTTTTTCAGAAACAGAATTACTAGATTCTTGGGGGGACTATATCGACCCTGAAGAATACTTTTCAGGGCAAAATATTGCAATTCATGGCATCACAGAGTCTATGGTTTTTAACTGCTCTAAGTTTGCAGATATTTTGCCTGAGCTTTGTAAGCTCGAAAAATCAATCGTTGCCCAGCATAGTGGATTTGATTCAGGTGCCATTAAAGAGGCATGCGCTAAATATGGCTTGCCAGTGCCTAATTTAGTTTGGGTGGATTCGGCAAAGATAGCTCGCCGAACTTGGCCCAAAGGCACTTTTAATGGTTATGGCTTAGGGGAACTTTCTTTAAGGTTAGGCATTACATTCCAACACCATGACGCTATTGAAGACGCTATTGCCGCAGGTAAGGTGGTGCTCGCGGCTTTAGATAGTACAGGAACAAAGATCACCGACTGGGTTATCGATCAAAACAAACCTGTTCCTAGCTTTTTTAGATAGCTTTTTTTTTGGTTTAACCCTTGGTTAAAACCACTTATCCAGTTCCTTAACAAAGGCTTTACCCTCACCTTCCAGAACTTTTACAGGTTTGTGGTTTTTATCTAAAATCACAATGGTAGGGAAGACAATGGGGGTTTTGTGGGCGATGGCTTTTTTAAAAATACCCTCTTTGATAAAGGATTTAGTCAAAGCACCTATGGCATCAAAATAAACTAGTTCCATGGGGATGTGGAGTTTCTTCACAAACTTTTTCACAGCTCGTTTATTATCAAGTTCACCGCTGAATTTTAGGTGTTTATTATAAGGGTCGACAAAGAACAGTTGTTTTTCTTTTCCCTTGGCTTTCATTATCTTATAAAGCTCAGGCATTTCAACCTTACAGGGGCCGCAAGTGGTAAAGAAAAAAGAAATCACTAATGGTTTTCCGTTGGATCTTTTGGAGTTATAAACGTCCCCCTTTAGGTTTAAAGATGCAAACTGAATTGGGTTTCCAGCGGCGTAAACTTGGGAGCAGAAGAATAAAGAAAATAGGAGAATCAGAGTTTTTTTTGTCATTTTGGAGCTGTTTTTTTAAGGTCAGTAAATGGTCTTAAGTTCTGGACATACTACAGGTAAGCCCAAAAAGTTCAATCAAATTTCTTTAGAGGCCAATATTAAATGATAGTAAAGGCTGGATTTGCAGGTGCTGGTTTTTAAGCTATTTGCACAATTGCTTAAATAACAAGACTGAGAAGGAGTGTTTTAAGGCAAATATTTTTCACAAGCTTACCGAATGGGAGCCTGTTACTATCAAGGGAAATAGGGAATAATTGATGTTTTTCTGTAGGCTAAAATTGGCCTGCAAATCAAGGACCGACAATTTTATTTCTTCCCGATTCTTTTGCCTTATATAAATTTTCGTCAGCAGCACCAACAAATTCCAGTTCTTTCTGACCCGTATAGATAGCCAAACCACCACTAATAGCGGTTTTTAAGTCAGGCTCTGCCCACTGCAATGACTCAACTGTGCTGCGAATTTTTTCTGCTGCTTGGAAAGCACCCTCAAGGCCAGTACTAGGGAAGATAACTAGAAACTCCTCCCCTCCGTAACGACCAGCACGATCTACCTCTCTGATATTATTAGAAATAACCTTTGCGATTTCAACTAAAACCTCGTCTCCTCTTTGGTGACCGTAGGTATCATTAACTGCCTTAAAATGGTCAATATCCAACATCATGATACAAAGAGAGGTTTCATATCTTTTCGAATTAGCGATTGCCTCTGAAAGGCTTGCAAAGATGCTCCTGCGGTTTTGCAAATTGGTTAAAGCATCAATAGAAGCCATTTGGTCTAATCTTGAGTTTGCGGCCTCTAACAGAGCAACCTTTAAATTTAACTCTGTTTTTAAAGCTTTTTCTCGCAAGTGGCCTTCAACACGGGCAACCAACTCTGTTTTGTTAAAGGGCTTGGGGATATGGTCTTGCGCCCCCTGTTCAAAAACTTTAACGATTGTTATGGGGTCCGTTTTAGCTGTGATAAAAATCACAGGGATATCTTTGGTTTTTTCAGAAGCCTTGAGCCTTTTTAATACCTCAAATCCATCCATTATTGGCATCATGATGTCTAAAAGAATTAGGTCTGGTATTTTATGCTCTACAAACTCTAAGGCCTCAGGCCCGCTGGTTGCAAAGGTCATTTGCCAATCTAAATTTTTTGCAATTGCCCCTAAAAGCATTAAGTTTTCAGGGGTATCGTCTATAGCCAAAATCTTAGGGTTTGTGATTCTCATACTAATCTTATTTTATTTATTTTTATTATACTATAAAGCTAATTTAACTGGGTTACAAGTTTATCGTAATCTTGTAATAGCTGTTTTGCTAAGCTTAAGTCAAAGGTTTCAACTGCAAAATCCAATTGTTTGGCAAAGTTTTCTAAGTCAAAGGCCTGATGTTTCTCGCCTAAAATTTTTAATATTTTGGTTATATTTTCTAAAGCCTTAGGGTCAAATACACCAAGGTTTACGGTGATTAAAGGTGCAACTTGCTCTTTTAATGTAGCTTTTAGAAAATCAATTTCTTTGATAGGTTGGGGGTCAAGTGGTTGTTCCTTCCAATCAAGGCTTTTGGTTTTTGTATGGGTAACTTTTAAATGTTTTTCTAATTCTTGAAAGAGTTCGACAAAGTTGACAGGTTTAGCCAGGTAGCCTGCAAAAAAGTTCTCTTCTATCTCTATGATCGATTCTTGGGTTAATGAGGCCGTCAAAGCAACCACAGGAATTGGGTTGGTAATGGGGTTTGCCTTTAATTGTTTTGTAGCTTCAATGCCATCCATCTTGGGCATGCGAATATCCATTAAGATTAGGTCTGGGCGCTGCTGGTTCGCCTCGGCAATTGCGTCAAAACCATTTTCAGCGGTCAAGACCTCAATATTTACCTGTGAAAGGGCTGACCTTAATAGTTCCCGATTGGATTTTATGTCATCGACAACCAAAACTCTAGGGTGATCAAAGGTGATAGATTTAAAATCCAGTTCCTTAGGGTTTTGCCTTTTTAAAATTTCTCGGCTGGCCTTTTTTACATTTTGCAAGGTGAGAGTAAAGATGCTCCCACGCCCTTCAATAGATTCAACACTAATATTCCCATTCATTTTGTTGGCAAGTTTTCTAGAAATACTTAACCCCAAACCAGTACCCCCATATTTTCGGTTCGACTGAGCATCCTGTTGCTTAAAAGAGTCAAAAATATCATTAAACTGGCTACTATCTATACCAATGCCTGTGTCTGAAACAGAGATAGAAATGGACTCAAATTCCAAACCTAAATCATTCCCCGTTTCAATTTTAACGCTGAGGCTACCATTTTCTGTAAATTTTAATCCGTTGCCCAACAGATTAATAATGATCTGGCGCAAACGAATCTCATCCAGTATTAACGGAGTATTCAGGGCTTTATCAATTATGAGGCTCCAGCTTAAACCCTTCTTAGTGGCGAGGGGAAGAAAGAGTTGCTCTATTTCCATAAAAAGTTTGGCCATAGACATAGGCTCATATCTTATTTCGATTTTGCCTGCTTCAATTTTAGAAAGGTCTAAAATATCGTTGATCAAACTTAAAAGGCTATTACCTGCGGCCTTTATAGACTCAACATAAGACCTTTGCTCTGGCTCAATTTCTTGCTGGGCTAAAATCTGAGAAAACCCAATGACCGTGTTTAAGGGGGTGCGGATCTCATGGCTCATGTTGGCTAAAAAGAGAGATTTAGCCTGGTTGGCTTCTTCTGCCTTTTCCTTGGCATTGACCAGATCAGTCACTTCATAGACAACTCCGCTTAAAGTTCGTTTTGCCCTTACATTTTCATTTTCTTGGCCCAGATAGACAAAATCGGCTTGCACCGTAATATGGCGAAACCCACCAGATTTTTTTATAACTTTTAAATTTAAGTCTAAGGGGCTGCCCTTGATTAAGGATTCAGAAAGGGCCGCTTCAAAAAGGGTTGCATCCTCTGGGGCCAAGACTGCCAGCCAATGATCAAAGGAAGGTTTATAGGTGATAAGGCCAAAAATTTCATTGATTCTTAAATCCCAGAGCCACTTATTTTCTTCAGGGTTCCAGCTCCACACCCCAATATCAGCGGCTTTCAAGGCCAAGTTTTTGGTTCCTACTGCCTCTTGTACCGTCTGTTGTTCTAAAAATAATCTATGCAACAAGGCTAGAGTGAGGAATAAAAATATTACAAAGCCTAGTAAAACGCCCCAAAGGGAAAAACCTCCAAAATTCTTTGAATCTTGGGCCCCTGACTTACTTAGGACCTCTTCCACAGCAATAAAATCGCTAATCTTTTCTCGGATTTGGTCCATTTGGGCTTTGCCCGACTCGGCTTCAACAAGGGCCGAAACTTGGCCCATAGAACTGTTGTTTTGGTTGATCTTTAAGCGTAAAGCAATCAAAGGCTCACCAGCTATTTTTGACCAGTCTAGAGCTAAGTCAGAAAGCCTTTTAATCGTTGCCAGTTGTTTTCTTTTTAAGGGGCCATAAAGCTTTTGGCTTAGTTGCTCTAATTCGAATTGAATTTTAGTTTGCCCCTCAAAGTAGGGCTGTAAAAAATCCAGGCTGCCTGTAATTAAAAAGCCCCTTTGGCCTGTCTCCATATCCACCATGCCCTTAACAAAATAAACCAAGTGCAGCCTTGCGGCTGAATTATTTTGGGCCTTGAATTGTGCGTCTAGTCGTTTTGCCTCTAAGCGAATTTTGTCTGTAATGGCTTTGCCCTCGCCTTTGCCTAAAATGGCCGCAAGGGTTGAAAATTTATCAAATCCTCCCTCAACTTTGTTACGCAGTTGCACCACAGGGCGGATGCTTGTATTTTTCCATGTTTCAGTTAGCGTCTCTATTTCTTTGAGCCTAGCCACCTGTGAGGGAATATCTGATACCAGAGTTTCTAATTCACGAATATTTTTTGAGACACTTGTTTCAGCCGAATCATAAGGCTTTAAAAATTCTTCTTTGCCTGTAAGTAAAAAGCCCCTAACCCCTGTTTCCATATCCAAGAGTTGCTTTTGGATATCTGTAGCCTTTTTGATCACCACAGCTGTATGAACGACCCATTTGTTAGAATCAATTAGCTTGGATATAGAAAAGCTACTGGCTAAAGCCATCACCAAAACCAAACCCACTAAGGGAAGGGCTTTTTTGATCATTTTGGAGTCTAGGGTAAGTTTCGCTATTTTCATTTTTTTTTAATTCTTATTGAACTTTAATAGTAAACCATAACCATCAAAAAACAAACGACTTTAACCATTTTGCTTGCCTGTACCCATTATAAGGGTGCACTTTATTTATTAAAAACTTTTACTAATTAGAACAAAAAAAAAGGATTAATTACTTTTTTGATTTGGCTTAAATGATTAATTTCAAAATAAAAAATGCCATGAATAGTGAATTTCCTAGGGTCTTGTTCCTAAAAACTACCCACAATATCCTGTATTTTAAAAGTCAAATATGCCACAATAACTTAGCTTAGATGGGCAGAAAAAAAGATCTTAGTTTTTAATAGCGAATAGGGTAAAGCGAAAATGGGAGTGAAACAATGTCCTTGAGAAAGAAACTACTGTTTTTGTTTTTAGCCATATCATTAGGCCCAATTTTTTTGACTTCTTATTTTTCAGGGAGGCACTTAGAGCAAAGCTTAAATCTTGAGATTGATAATTTTCTGGGATCTTCAACCAAAGAAGTTTCAGGTGATGTTGAGCAACAATTTGACGAGCTTCTCTTCTTTGCTACTGTCCTTACTGAGTTCCCCCAAATCCAAGAAGCTGTGATTTTATCGCAGCTTGAAATTGATTCCCAAAACCCAGAGCAACTGTTAGCCCAAACTTTAGCGATCGATTCAGGCTGGATTGCCGATAAACGCAACTACCCAAAATCGGTTGCAATCTTAAATAATCCTTTATCGAAAATTTTGCGAAAAATTCGAGACAAAAATCCAGACCGTTTTGGGGAAATTTTTCTTACCGACCGTGCTGGCCGAACTTTAGCCATGACGGCACCCTTAACCGACTACTACCAAGCTGATGAATCTTGGTGGCAAATGGGCTTTAATGGGGGCCAGGGGCAGAATTTATTTGATGACCGTGGTTATGATGAAAGTGTGAAGGCCAATGTTGTGGGGGCGGTTGTTCCCGTGTGGAGTGATGGTAAGGTCTTAGGGGTTTTAAAAATCAATTACCGAGTGCAGTTTATCCTCAATCACATTAGAAATCAGGAACTAGACCCTTGGGAAAGCGTTTATTTGATTCGAAGCAATGGCGAAATTATAGCTAGCACGGAAGGCGTAAAGGGCAAGTATGCCGCCTTTAATGAACTAAACCCTAAGACCTTAAGCCAAATGACCCAACGAATCACCTTAGGTGAGGAAAACTTTTTAATAGCTATGGAGCCTCTGGAGCGGAATTTTTTTTCCAGACGCTTAAATAAAAACACAGTTTTAGGTGTTTCAGGGGAACAGTGGGACAAGGGAAAATGGTATTATTTAAGTGAAACCAACTTAAATCAGCTCAAGGGTGCTTCGAATAACTACTGGGACTCTATTGTCATCATTGGGCTTATTTCTGTTGTTTTTAGTGGTTTGATAGCGGGCATTTTTTCTAGGCAACTGAACAAACGCCTTTATAAGCTGCTAGATGGAATTAATCATGTTGCCGCTGGTAATTTTGAAGAAAAAATTAACCTTGCTGGTAATGACGAAATCTCTAGTCTTGCAAAGTCCTTTAATTTGATGGGCGAGCACTTAGCTAGGTCTTACAAATTTCTAGAGGAACAAGTAGCGGAACGAACAAGCGAGCTTGAAGAACAGACGGGCCTTGCTTTGAGTCAGACAGAGCATTTTAGGGAGTTGCTTCATGTATTGAGTCATGACCTTTCAAACCCTGTGGCCAGTGCCCAATCCTTTATGGAAGCCTATGAATCTGATATTATAAATGAAGAAGAATTTCTAGGTTTTTTAAAACAATCTCTTTTTAATGCCACATCCATTATCGAAACCAATCGCAAGATGATGGCCATTGATGAAGGTAAATTGTCAGCCAACATTACCCCTTGCAACTTAAAAGAACTTTGGGAAGAAAGTGTATTGATGCTCAGCGACCGCTTAGAAAAAAAGAATATCACTGTTTCTTTGGATATTCCTGAAAGCATGGTGATTATGGGAGAAAAAACCACCATCGTAAATTCCATATTTAATAACGCCCTTACCAACGCCATTAAGTTTAGCTATAGAAATTCTAAAATTGAAATTAAGAGCAAGATTGTTGAGGGCCGTATTCAGGTGGCTTTACAAGACTATGGTGTTGGCATCCCTGAAAAATTACTTGGCGACCTTTGGAACCCTAACAAACCAACCTCTATGGCAGGGACAGAAAATGAATCAGGGACAGGTTATGGTCTGCCCCTGATCAAAAAATTTATGGATTTTTTCGAAGGGTCAGTTCAGATCAAATCCGCCCAAGAATCGGCGCATTCAACAAGCCACGGAACCTGCCTCACTTTGAACTTTAAGCCTGTCGCTTGAGTTTTTTTTAACACAACCCCTGTGGTCCCTAGGCCCTAATTCATCCATCCTTACGACTCTAGACCGATAAAATCTTTAAGAATAGTTCTCTGTTTTTTCCAAGAAAATAAGTTAGACCTAGCAAATCCTTGCCCTGTAGATTAAGTTGAAGTTAAAAGTTTTTTTCGACTCCCTAGACTTAGAAATAGGCTTGAACAGCCCAAGTTAGTATGAAACCCCAAAGCCCTTTCCATATTCTTTTTTTCCTCTTTCTGGTGTTTTTACCTAGTAGCGAAGGCTTTGCTTTACAGGCTACTAGCTTAAACCAAGGGGTTATGCCACTGGGGGTTCATTTTGAATACTTGGCAGATGAATCAAAGAACCTGACCATTGCAGAGGTGGCCTCGCCTGAGTGGGATAAAAAATTCACCAAAAGCGAACAAAAAATCTTGAACTTTGGCCGAACTTCCTCTGCCTATTGGGTAAGGTTTACCGTCGAGGCAGACCCTAAATCTAATAGCAAATGGTTGATAGAAACCAAAACGAATGTTTGGAATTTGGTTCAGTTTCACTTTAAAAACGACCATGGGGAGTGGATTAAAGAGGAGGGAGGCCGTGATTTGGCCTTTGACCCTGCTCTGTTTATGAATGGCAATGTCCAATTCCAGCTCCCCCCTCTCAAGGGGCTAAATGAACAATTTTATTTAAGATTCCAGTCAGATACCTATAGAATGATGTCGGTTCAGGCCTTAATCATCGACAGTAGTCTTTGGTCTTTAGGCAGGTATCAGTCTGAACTCACTTGGGCTTTTTACCTTAGGGGGATTTTTTATGGCTTTATGATCATCATGATCGTCTATAACTTTTTACTCTTCACTTCCATCAGAGACATTAGCTACCTCTATTACACTCTTTATTTGTCGGCACTAGTTCCCTTTTTTATGATCTTTGACGGGATTTGGGTGGAGCATTTTTGGTCGACCGCTGAAATTTTACTGGAAGCGAAATTGATCACTGTTTCCTTCAGTGCCTTCAGTCTTTTCTTTGTCCTCTTTGTTAAGTCTTTTTTAAAAACCAAGCAAAATTCCCCTAAATTAGACTTAGTTCTATCCCTTTCTTTGGGGGTAAATGTTCTCGGTGCTATGCTGGTCAGTTTTCTGCCTTATCTTTCCATTAGTTTAACGGAAATCAGTGCGGCCAATACTTTTTTGATGTTTACCTTGATTTTAATTGTGGCTGTTTTGACTTTTAAAAATGGATATCAACCTGCCAAATATTTTTTGCTGGCCTCAGGTTCATTTTTAGGTGGTGGTGCCGTTGCTACCCTATCTACCTTTCAAACTTTTTCTTTTCTTGCTGAAAGTTCCATCGGCATCATTAAAACAGGTGCTGTTTTAGAGGCAATACTCTATTCCTTTGCTCTGGCCGAACGCTTTAAATTTGAGCGAAGGCAAAAAGAAGAGTCGCAAGAGCTAGCCATTGCAAACCTCCAAAGGTCCAACCAGATTAAAGATGAGTTTTTAGCCAACACCTCGCATGAGTTGCGCACACCTTTGCACGGGATCATTGGTTTAGCGGAAGCCACTTTAGAGAGCTTAAAGGGGGCAGAGAGCTTAAAAGATTCCCAGAGTTTAAACAAGCAGCAAACAACCTTGTTCCAGTCTAACCTTTCTTTGATCGTTTCCAGCGGTCGGCGGTTATCTTTGTTGGTGAATGATATTTTAGACCTCTCTAAACTCAAGCATAAAGAACTACCTTTAAACTTGCAGCCTGTGGATTTGGGCCGCCTTGTGGAATCTGTTTGCGCCTTGAGCCAAGTTTTGATTGGGGATAAACCAATTAAACTGGTAAACGAAATAGAAAAGACGCAACAACTCCCGCCTCTAATGGCTGACGAGGCGCGCTTGGAGCAAATTTTATATAACATCATCGGCAATGCGATTAAGTTTACTGAGGTTGGCTCTGTGACTATAAAAGCCGTGCAAATAGACCAAAGGATTGAAGTTTCTGTCTCAGACACAGGCATAGGAATTGCGCCTGAAGAAGAATCAAAAATATTCAACGCCTTTGAGCAGTTAGATGGCTCAACGACTAGGCTGCATGAAGGTACTGGGCTGGGATTAGCAATCGTTAAAAATTTGGTGGAGCTGCACGGGAGCCGTTTGGAGGTGGAAAGCACAGTGGGCAAGGGCAGTGTCTTTTCCTTTGGCTTGGCTATTGCCACAGCGCTAGAAGACCACGGACAAAGCGACATTACCAAGCCAGTGCGAGATGTGAAACCCCCCACATTTGCCCCTTTAGCACAGTTAGAAGTAAAGGGTTTTTTAGATATTTTAATAGTGGATGATGACCCTTTAAACATCGAAGTTATCACCCAGCAATTATCTGCTAAAGACTACCAATTACAGGTTGCCTCTAATGGCGAGGCAGCATTAAAGGCAGTGGCTGAAAAAAAACCTGATTTGATTTTACTAGATGTAATGATGCCCAAGATGTCGGGCTTTGATGTTTGCGAGTTGCTCCGAGCCAAATACAACCAAAACCAACTACCCATAATTTTTCTTACAGCTAAAAACCGTGAAGTAGATGTTTTAAGGGGGCTCGAGATTGGGGGGAACGACTACTTAACAAAACCCTTTTTTCGCTCAGAACTAATCCAACGAGTTGAAAATCAGTTGGAAATTGCCCAATACCAAAAACATTCCGACAGCCTGCAAAGCTTTGCCAACAAGATCAGCCAATATGCAAGCCAAGAGGAAATGATTAGCGAGGCCTTTGGGCAAATCGCCCAATCGAGTTTGGTGGATGAGGCTGTTTGGTTTGAGGCAGAGCAGTTGCTTTTTTCCTTTTGCCTTGGTCCTGATACCAAAGGTTTTTTAGAACAGGCCCCCACGGCAGAACTCTTTAAACAAATCAAATTGCAAAAGGATAGCCCTCAAGCCTTAATTTTTAATAATGTTACGGCATTTGAGCCTTTAGGGCTTCATTACCAAGAGGGGCATTTTTTATTCATTTGCCCCCAACATTTGCCAGACCAGTTGATTGTGCTTTATCGCAAATTGGAACGGAAGCCATTTGATGAATCCAAAGCGGCTGTTTATGCCCAGAGTATGATCAATCAGATCCAAACCACCCAGAAGAATTTAGAGGCTCTGTTTGGCGATGATAAATTGGTTTCTGTAATTGGTAAGGTGCAGCCTCGTCTGCATGAAATAACTCATATTAAATCGGCCTCCCCTACCTTAGAGGTCTACTTTGATTCGGACAAACGACCTGAATACATTGATGGTTGTTCCTTAGATAAGTTGAGTCTCTATTTCAATGAGGGGCATTTGTTGCGGGTTCATAAGTCTTACCTTGTGAATCTTGCCAAGGTGACAGCGCTGCACAAGACAGCCAAATCGAGGGACTTAAACTTAGAGCTGACCTCAGGTGAAATTATCCCCGCAGGGCGCACCTACATGGAAAAAATTCGTCAAATATTCCCTCAATTGTCCAAGTAAACCTCCCCTGTTTACATTTATATTTTGGTATTTTGATTTTTTCTGATCAATTTTCATAATTTTTAACTCTTTGATTTTAAAGCTTTAAGTGTCTAAATTCTTCGGAGTTTTAAAATGCAGGCCTCCCCGGTTGGGCTTTTTCTAACTGATTCCTATCCTTAATTAAAATATTCTTGAAACAGATTCCAAGGACTCTTTTCAAATTGCTCTTGGTTAAAAAATTAAAACTTTTTCAGGACCCAAGAAAATGAAATATCTTAAACTTTTATCACTCACAATATCTGCATTACTGTTTTTTGCTGCAAGCCAGGCCCATGCAATTGAGCGAAGGCAGCCACAATTTAAAAGCGATTCATCTTACCTCATTCTGCCTGTACCCTACGCCGTACCTGGGGTTGGTGAGGGGATAGCCTACACAGCTATGGCTGGTAACTTTGCCGACACCTATATGGATGTCGTGGCTATGAGGGCCACAGGTGCTGGGGAGGGAACCTTTTTGGGGCTTTACGACCTGCATCTTATCCCTGAGTTTTTGATTGTCGGTTATGACTATTTAGATGTTAGTCAATTTACCTTAAGGAACTACAGCCAAAGAGGGATCAAAGGAGAAGCGGACGATTACACCTTGCTCGCCTTAGATAATTTAAAAGAAAGCTTGTTAGATGTCAGGGTGACGCTCTTTGAACGGAGGTTAGAAGCCTTTTACAAGCATTTTAAAAACGAAACCACCATAGGTAAAATTTTGGATAATGAAGGCGAGGTGCAAACTACCTTTGAAAATCCAAGCCCCCAAGCCTCTGAGAAAACCATCCAAGGTGTGATTGTAGATTATACAGATGATTATCTTGACCCAAGGGAAGGCATTCGTTTTGAGTCCCAAGTATCCCATTCCCCAAGGGTGAATGATAACCTTGCAGACTATAATATCCGGGACCAAAAACTAAACCTTTATATCCCTGTTGGTAAAGACAGCGTTTGGGCCTTTCATGCCTCAGCCTCTGATTCAGAAGTTACGGAAACGGGGCAAACTGACCCCGATGAAATTGCCCAAGAGTTAGGCTTACCTTGCGCTTACGCAAGCTGTGGGCAGGATGAACAAGACCTGGTTGATCGCATGGTGGTAGAGCGCTCTAAAGGAACAGCAACACCGCTAGGCGGCATGGATAGGCTAAGGTCTTACTCCATGGATCGTTTCCAAGGGGCGCATTCCCGTTACTTTTCTACGGAGCTGCGAGTTAACTTTGCCAATGAAGTGAAGCCCTTTGACTTTTGGATTTGGAAGGATATCTCGACCAGCATGCAATGGGTACTATTTTACGACCTTGGTACTGTGGCAGAAGATACTCGTGACCTTTGGAAAAAGAGCGCTAATTCAACAGGTACAGGTTTACGAATGGTAACAGCCTCAGGTTATGTTTACCGAGCCGATGTGGCTACAGGGGCCGAAGGAGCCAATGTGGCTATGGTTTTTAAGTACCCTTGGTAGAAATTAAAACAACAAAGCATAGGAGAAAAAAATGTTTCGAATACTAACCTTAGCCATCTTTATATCTTTCCTGTTGCCCTCTACAATTTGGGCCACCACGGGTTTTGAAGGTTTGAATTTGGTTGCCGCCTTTAATGTGAATTCAAATCGCCAAAGCAACAGTGAAACAGCAGAAAAGGTGGAGGAAACCAACAAAATCATGAGTACTCGATTAGGCTACACTATGGAGGGTGGCTTTTACTTAGGGGTGATTGATGAAACCCAAAACACCAACAATGGAATTCTTGATTTAAAAACTAACAATAAAGGGGGAACGATCGGAATCACCGATAAGGGCTGCTATATTGCCTATCATTTTTTAAATGGTTCCACCAAAGAGCTAAGCAAAACCACCACCCTAAAGGGAAAAGGCAGCGGGGTGGATTTTGGCAGACAGTTTGACCTAGGCGGCGCCCTTTCCTTTGGGGCGCAACTTAGCTTTCGTTCTATAGTTTATGACATAAGCGAAACCGAGGGAGTGGCCTCAGCAATCAAATTCGAATCCCATAGCATGAAACCCATGTTAACCTTTGGGCTAACATTTTAATTACTTGTTATGTAAGGAGAGTTGCTGCAAAAAGTGTTTAAAAAAAATAAAAAAGGGTTGATCTTAAGATTGTAAAATTTTTAAAGCCGTGATAAAATTCATAGCAGAGTTACTATCCATCTAGCCTTTTTCGTTTAAGGATGCAGTCATGATCCCGTTTAAACTTTCCACTCCCCTTATTGTTACCTGCCTTTTAGTTTTTAGCTTCGCCTTTTCGGCACAAGCAGAAAGCATGTATGTTAGGGGCTTTTATGCAAAGATTTTAAAAAACCCAGCCGATAAAAAATCTAAAATTATGAAAGTCGAACGAGGCGAAGAGGTTTCAGTTCTAGAGGCCAAAACAAAATGGATCAAGATTGACTACCAAGGGACGGTCGGTTGGATGAAGGCTAAAAAATTGGTTAAAGAGGCACCTATGAAGCGGGTGACCCTTTCTAGAAAAGAGACTGGCTTGGTTGGGCTTTCTCGCCAAAGATTTGCAAAGACCCAAGCTATGACCACAGTTCGCAGGCTCAAAGCTGATAAAGAAGGTGATGAGAAAAATGCTAAAGTCGACTTCGCAGCTTTGATTAAATTCGAAAAGTCGGCACCTTCTTCAACAAAAGCAATAGAGTTTTTTAATGGGGCAATTTAATAGAAGGTTTTTTGCTCTTTTTATTTTCTTTTGCTTCAGCACGACCTTAGTTTATGGCGGCAATCGAAAAGAGATAAAGCAAAATAGGCCACCTGCGGAATATTCTAAAAAATCTATTAAGTCTGAAATCTCCTTCGGTCGTAATTTGGCAGCCAAGCTTTTGGCAAATGAAACTCTAAGCTCCCAAAAAAGGCTAACTGAATATGTAGCACTCATTGGTAGAGGCTTGGCTGAAAATATTGGCAGGCCTGAGCTAAACTACTATTTTGGTGTGGTGCAAAGTGATAATATCAACGCCTACGCTCTGCCTGGCGGTTATATTTTTATAACCAGTAAGGCGATCGAATTGATGAAAAATGAGGCGGAACTGGTTGGGGTTTTGGCCCATGAAATTGCCCATGTGAACAGGCGACATGTCTTAAAAGCGGTCAAATTCAAAAGCAGTGAAAATGAATTATTTGCCGATGCTGAAATTTTAGTTGGTGGTGGTGTTTTTAAGGGCTTACAAACCATAGATGTTATGATGGATAAAGCCTTTCAAGTTCTTTTTGATAAGGGTTTAGAAGAGCATTATGAATTTGAAGCCGACCGCTTAGCCTTAGATTTAATGCAGGTGGTGGAATATAACCCTAAAGCTTATGTCGACTACCTAAAGGTGGTTGCTCAAAATACAAAACAATCTAGTAACTCCATTTACACTAAAACCCATCCGCCGCTTAGTTCTCGCATTAGAAAACTAGAGGGGCTTTTAAAGGGAATGGAGTCAACAGACGATGGAACAATCAATGAAAAACGGTTTAAAAAATATGTACGTTAAAGTTTTAACTCTGGTTGTAGCTGCGGCTTTATTAAGCCCTTGCGGCCTCTTTGCC
>JASJGK010000212.1:0-3400 GCA_033791585.1 SAR324 cluster bacterium
ATCGAAGCCAAAGACCTAGCTGAAAAGGCCATGAACAGCAAAAGTGAATTCCTAGCTAACATGAGCCATGAGATCCGCACCCCCATGAATGCCATTCTGGGTTTTTCTGGCCTTTTGGAAAAACGAGTGCAAAACCCCGAAGAATTAAAACTCTTAAATTCAATTCAATCTAGCGGCAAGGCTTTGCTTGCCATTATAAATGACATTCTAGATCTTTCAAAAATCGAGGCCAATAGATTAGAGATCAACCGTGACAATATTGATTTGATGCAAATCATCAATGATGCGGGGCAAATTTTCTCGCAGAAACTAGAAGAAAAAGACCTTACATTTGATGTTTTTAACGACCCTAACATGCCAGAGATTGTAAAATTGGATGAGGTTAGGCTTAGACAAATCATCATCAATCTACTTGGAAATGCGGTTAAATTTACTGATAATGGGGGTATTACCTGCACGGTAAAAACCAAAGAAAACAAAAACCCAAAATTCATCAATTTAGAAATCAAGATCGCTGATACGGGCATCGGCATAGCAGAAGAACAGAAACAAATTATATTTGAAGCCTTTACTCAAAGTGCGGGGCAAAAACAAAAGCAATATGGCGGCACGGGTTTGGGGCTGGCAATTTGTAAAAAACTAATCACTATGATGGGTGGTGAGCTTTCCTTGGTCAGCAAGATTGACAAGGGCAGCACCTTTACTATCCAGCTTCTAGACATAGAAGTAGTCGAAGAAAAGGCCTATAATGTTGCTGTGTCCGACTCTTTTATTGAAAGCCTGGTTTTTACGCCTGCAAACATTTTAGTTGTCAGCCCTAAAGAAAAATTCTTCGCACTAATCAGCCTTTACTTAAAAGGCTTTAGTAATTTGGAACTAATTCATGCATCTGACGAGGATGAAGCTTGCCAGTTGGCACTGAACTCAACACCTGACTTAATCTTACTAGATTGCCAGGTTGAAGAATCCAATTGTGTAAATTTCCAAGAGAAATTTCAAAAAAACAAGTCCACTCTCACCATCCCGATTATCCTATTTATTGGTACAAATACAGAACAGACCTGGCATAGCAATAAAGCAAAATTTGATGGCCTTTTAATGGAACCCTTGGTGAAAAATGAGTTGATTTTTACGCTGCATAAATTCATCCCCACCAAAAAAGTATCCCTCAGTTTTGCCAAGCAAAGTACATTTACAGAGCAAACAAGCCACCAAGGGACAAATAAGCAATTAAAGACTCTTTTGGAAAATCTACAAACACAAATATACCCTGAGTTTGAAACTATTAAGGGCAGCTTTGTGATCAACAAGCTAGAATCCATGGCTAAAGATGTTGAGTCCTTAGCCAAAAAAGCGCAATACGAGCCCCTTGTAGAGTGGGCTCAAAAATGCCTGAGTGATGCCAGTAATTTTAATGTAGACTCTCTTTCAAACAGGTTCCAAGGCTTTCCCAGCCATATTGAAACCTTAGAGAAAATCTGCAAAAATAAACAAACCAAAGGTATTGAAAATGAATAGTCTAAATGAGATTTTAAAGGATTCATTGATCCTCATTGTTGATGATACCATGGCCAATATCCAAGTTTTAGGCTCGATATTACGAAGAAATGGCTGCCAAATTGCTGTTGCCAATAATGGTAAGGATGCCCTTGTCGCTGCGCAAAAAGATAAGCCTGACCTAATTTTAATGGACGTAATGATGCCCATTATGGATGGCTTTACCGCTGCTAAAATATTAAAAAATAGTCAAGAAACCAAACATATACCCATCATTTTTCTCACAGCAAAGGTTGGGGCTGACGATGTTGTAGAGGGGTTTGAATCTGGCGGGGAAGACTACTTAACCAAACCTTTTAACACAAAAGAACTCTTAAGTAGGGTAAAAAACCAAATTGAACTTAAAAAGGCTAGGGAGAAAATTGACAAGCAAAATACTGAGCGTAAAGAATTGCTACATATTTTGTGTCATGACTTAGAAAACAGTTATGGAGGGGTTATGGGCATTGCTAATATTTCAGACACCCAAGAAGACTTTTTTGAACTGCGCCCTAGGATCATCGAAACCATGCAGAACTCTCTGGACATCATCAACTTGGTGAGAAAACTGAGAGCCTTGGAAGATAAAAAACAAGTCATAACCCTCAGTTGTGTGAATCTACTTTCCGCTATTACCTATTCTAGTAGTTTACTAATAAAACAGATTGAAGATAAAGGGGTGAGCATCGAGGTAGATGTATCACCTAAGATCAACGTAGTTGCTGAGGAAACCAGCCTCATCAATTCTGTTCTTAATAACCTCCTAACCAATGCCACCAAATTCAGTTACGCAGGCGGATTGATTACCATTAAAGCGCAATTGGTAGGGGATAAGATAGTGATCAAAATAGCAGACCTGGGTATAGGGATGCCAAAAATGATGACCGAAGAGCTATTTGATGTGAGTAAAAACACCCACAGGCAGGGCACAGAAGGGGAGATAGGGACAGGCTACGGCATGGCCTTAGTGAAAAAATTTATAAAAATCTATGGCGGTGAAATTTCTGTAACTAGCCAAGGAGAAAAAGAATTCCCCGAGGACCACTGGACTTGTTTTGAAATCCAGTTGGCTAGTTGTTAAGCTTTTTCGTCCTCTGGCTTAGCTACTGAAGGGGATTCGATCGTTTTCTCTTTATCCACTGCCACTTCTTCTTCGTCTTTTTGCAAAGGATTCAGGTGCGGGTCTTGGAATGTTCTGCGGTTGAGCGTCTTAACGGTTTGCCAGGTTTTCAGCCCAAGAACCAAAAAGGCAACTGCAAACATTACATCGGCTATTCCAAATTCCATACTAAACGCTTCCTATTTCAATCAGTTCAAGATTAAAATTCAAGGTTTTACCAGCTAAAGGGTGGTTGCCATCTAGGGTCATCTCAGACTCTTGAACATCTACAATCAGAAAAGGGAAGGGCTGACCATCTGGCAAGGTTACATGTAAAGACATTCCAAGCTCAGGTACTAAGTCCTCAGGGTATTTATCTTTAGTTAAGACGATCACAAGATCATCGGCCTTTTCGCCATATGCTTGGTCTGAGGGGATGCTCACATCCTTAACGTCGCCTTGTTTCATGCCGACAATGGCACTATCAAACCCTGGAATAACCATTCCAGCGCCAAGAGTGAACTCAAGGGGTTCTGAGTCCCTTGAAGAGTCAAAAACCTCACCATTTTCAAAGGTTCCATGGTAGTGAATTTTTACGGTATTTCCAGATTGTGCAGTAGTCATGATTCCTCTATTTTGGGGGCCTAATATAATAGAGTAAATCCTGAACTATGCCAAAGGGGGCTGTCAATTGCTTTCTTTTGCCACCAAATTAAAAGTCACGGCGCTTAAATCTTCTTGAAATTCTTCCCCATACTCTAAGGC